>JANLPY010000007.1:0-2899 GCA_031367505.1 Hyphomicrobiaceae bacterium
TCGAGGTCGAAGTTAGTCGTCGTAACGGCCGTATTCATGTTGTGCGGGCGGTGGCGGCTAATGATAGCGGTCACATGATCAATCCAGATGGCATAGCCAACCAGATCGAGGGTGGGCTAATCCAGTCCCTGAGCTGGACGCTCAAGGAAGAAGTGAAGTTCGATGCTACCGGTGTTTTGTCGAATGATTGGAAGAGTTATCCAATTATCACCTTCTCGGAGGTGCCGCACGTCGACGTCGTCCTGATTGACCGGCCAGGCGAGCCTTACCTAGGCACCGGAGAGGCGGCACAAGGGCCGACCAGCGCCGCCGTTGCCAATGCCGTATTCGACGCCACAGGAGCGCGGCTCCGGCGGTTGCCGTTCACGCCCGACCGTGTCAAGGCGGAGATTGATAGCCGGGCTTGATCTGAAAGGCTGCTAAAACTCGAACCAGACTTGGGAAAGGAAGGTTCGCATCGACTCGGACGCGGAGTTCGACGAAAATGGGACAGTCGGTTGTTCTACCGGCCTTCGCGCGGCCACCATTCGATCGCGATCTTTGTGGACGGCGATCCGCTGCCGAGAACTCGATAAGGTAGGCCGGGGATATAATAGGGACTTCCGGAACTTCTTGACCAATGGCGCGTTAATCTAACGCACCAAAGTATTCAAGGGATTGGTCATGGAACGGGAAGTTACAAGACGAAGCGTAGTCGCAGGGATGTCGCTAATCGCCATGCCGCTTATGGGTTTGGCGGGGGCAGTCGATGTCTACGGACAGGAGAAGCAAACCATGTCTGAGAAAAACCTGTATGAGCGCCTGGGCGGCGTCTTCGCCATCGCGGCCGTCGTGGATCACTTCAGCGATGGCGTCGTGAAGAACCCCATCGTGGGCCAGGACTCCAAGAACCCGCAGCTGCGGGAATGGCACACCAAGAACCTGGCAAGGCTGCCCGGCCTCAAGTTCATGCGGACACTGTGGGTCTGCAACGTTTCGGGTGGGCCCTTCCAGTACACCGCCACCAAACCCGGCGCAACGCCGCTCGGTCTTGAGGAGGCGCACCGGAACCTCAACATTTCCCCGGCGGAATTCGATGAGGTCGCCGCGGAACTCGGACGGACCCTCGATTTCGTCAAGGTCCCGAAGGGCGAGAAGGCCGAAGTGCTCGCAGCCTTCGCCGCCCACAAAGATGAAGTCACCGCTGGCTATCGCGGCTGATTATGGGTGGCCGAAGGGTCCGGCGCCTCCTCTCTGCTCAGTTCGTCCAACGCACGTCGCCTATAGTGTGCTCGCGCGCCAACGAGATTGCTCGTAGGCAAATTTACTGCGGCGTTATGCTAAGAGTTATGTTTTTGTGAGCCAAAAAGCCGGGGATGATTCCCCGGCTTTCTGTTCAGGTAATAATCTAGCCGCCGCTCTTAGCAGATGAAATACATATCATACTCCACTGGATGGGGGTCATCTCAAACCGCTCGACTTCGTCGATCATATCGTCCGTCAGGCCGGACTTGGGGAAGCGAGGAGTCGGTTATTCTACCTGCACATCACGCGACCACGTTTGTTTGGGCCTCGCGAAGTGCTCTACCCGACCTGGAACGTCCGCCGAGGAACAACGTCACAGCAGGCAGGTCGATGGCGCCCGCCAGCTGTTCGATGTCATGGACACAGGCAGTACGCCGCCGAAGACCTTTGTTCAGTAGCCTGTCCCGCCGCTGCTCTTGCCGCCGCCGGTAGTTCCCCCTGATATAGTTTTTGGATTCATGTGGTGGCTGCTGACTTGTTTACCGGTCTTGGCCTTGAAGAAGCGGCATACACCGTTGGGATTGATCGTGCCGCGCACGACTTCGCAACCGTGGGGCGCGCGGAAGTGAACGCAGAGTGCGCAGTGATGTCGCCCGGAAGCGTGGTCCTGATAGTTCGCTACGGCCTTGCTGACCATTGCGGCTGCAGTTGCGTCGGTCTGCGGAACTGACGATGCGGCGACGGCCACAGCCATCGTCGCAGAGGTAGCAAGGAAGGATCGGCGTGAAATCGACCCCACCTGATCAGGCAATTTTCCGTCAGCCATTGCGGTGTCTCCTTCTCACGTTCGAATATCTGTTAAACGTCAACCGTTCGAAATTGATCCAGCAACACCAGAAGTTGTTTTGGTATCACGCGCGGGTTGCGGGTCGAACGCAGGGTCGCCAAGTTGAGGGCCAGCCGTCAACGAACACAAGGCGACGGCTTGCAGCTCGTGCCCGTAGGCAGGCGCGCGATTTCGACCTTGGCCTCGCCGCCTTGTGTGTCGAGCGTGCTAATCTCGATCGAAGAGTCCTCGCATTGGTGGTCGCCGCTGGCGAGTTCCGCCGTCAACTCGGCCGCGCAGTCGAGCACGAATTCGCAGGAGGTGCTCGCCTGCTCTCCGCAGCCTCCCGCAGCACACGAAAGAAGGCAATACCCGAGCAGGGCGTCCGCTCGGCGGTCATCTCGCATTGGTCGCCGTCGGCCGTCCGGGCGACCGCCGACATCAAGGGCGCGCGGACCGGTGGAGCCGTTAACGGGACGGCGGCAGTCTCAGCTGGGGCAACGACCGATGGGGGCTCCTGAGAGGCCGGGGGTGATAGCGACTGGCTCGGGAGCAGCGAAACACCTGGATCGAGCTTTAGGCTCGGGGTCTGGCTCGGCAAATGATCGTTCCCACGGCGCCGACGCCCAAGGCTCCACCACCGCCAGCGCCGGACAGCGTCACCCTCTGGGCGAAGGCGGGCTGAGCGCCTGCGGGGTATAGGATGGCAACGAGAAGTAAGGCAGGTAACGTGTGCATGGGGCCCTCCGTGGGTAGACCACGGACGTCAGTGTCGCCAAGATGTGACGCATGGCAAATCACAAAGGCAGGCATCGGGTGCTCTCCCACCGAAACTGCCGCCCCCACCCC
>JANLPY010000065.1:0-59699 GCA_031367505.1 Hyphomicrobiaceae bacterium
CGGCTTTACAACGCAGACGGTCACGGTCGGCATCGCCGCTGTGAACGATGCGCCGGTGGTGGCGGCAACATCGGTCGCCCTGTCGACTAACGAAGATACCGCGATCAAGGGCCAGGTGATGGCCACCGATGTCGACGGCGATGTGCTCGGCTACACGGTCGCGACCGGCCCGGCGCACGGCGCGCTGGCGGTTAACGCCGTGACCGGCGAATACACCTACACGCCGGGCGCCAACTACAATGGCTCGGACAGCTTCAACGTGCAGGTTGCCGACGGCAACGGCGGCTTTACAACGCAGACGGTCACGGTCGGCATCGCCGCTGTGAACGATGCGCCGGTGGTGGCGGCAACATCGGTCGCCCTGTCGACTAACGAAGATACCGCGATCAAGGGCCAGGTCGTTGCCACCGACGTTGACGGCGATGTGATCGGTTACACGGTCGCGACCGGCCCTGCTCATGGCGCGCTGGCGGTTAACGCCGTGACCGGCGAATACACCTACACGCCGGGCGCCAACTATAGCGGTAATGACGCGTTCTCGGTTCGGGTGGCGGATGCAGCGGGCAGCTTTACAACGCAAAGCATCAGTGTTGGCGTTGCCGCGGTCGCTGATGCACCGACATTGACAACTGTCGATCAGACCGTTGCAACGGCTGGTAGTGTCCTTTTGGGCACCAAGGTTGGTGAGACCCTCATTGGCACCGGAAGTGCCACGCACATTCTTGGTGGCGCCGGGAACGACATCATTGTGGCGGCTCCCAGCACAACCGCTACGGCGGCGCTTGGAATTTCGGCAGCCTTGTTTGATCGCGATGGCTCCGAGCAGTTGTCGGTCAACATCAGTGGGACGCCGGCGGGGAGCTCGTTGTCGGCCGGTCATCACAATGGCGATGGTTCGTGGACGCTAACTGGAGCGGACTTGGCGGGATTGAAGATCACCACGTCGACGTTCAGCGACCTCACGCTCCACGTAACAGCCACGGCCACCGAGTCGACGGGCGTCTCGTCATCGGTCGCGCATGATCTGCATATCGTGTTCGATCACACCGCTGCGCCAAGCATCATCGAGGGTGGTTCTGGTAGCGACGCGATCACCGGTGGCACCGGCAATGATGTCATTTACGGCGGTAGCATGCCACATGGGAAGACTTCGCTGCCTAGCGTCGGCAAGGAAAGCGATAACGACGTCCTGCACGGCGGCGATGGCAATGACAGTATCTATGGACAGAAGGGCAACGACACCTTGTACGGCGAGGGTGGCGATGATTTTCTATCTGGCGGCAAAGGCAACGATCAGCTCTATGGCGGTACTGGGCACAACACGATCCACGGCGACAGTGGAGATGATGTGATTTACGCTCAGGGTGGCGACGATGTTATCTCGGGCGGTACGGGCTTTGATACGCTGGACTTCTCGCTTGCCACGCACAGCATAGCAATCGACGTAAGTAAAGGCTCTGCGATCGGCTTCAATACGGCTTCGTTCAGCAGCATTGAAAAAATTATCGGATCTGCATTTGCCGATGATTACAAAGGCAGCTCGGGCGACGACGTATTCATGGGCGGTGCCGGCGATGACGTTATCCGCGGGCTCGGCGGTGCCGATACGCTCACGGGCGGCGCCGGTCGCGATACGTTCGTGTATTTGCAGAAGGACGCAGGCGGCATCGATCATATTACCGACTTTGCGGTCGGCGATCGGATCGATCTGCACGACTTTCTGAAATCAGCGAAGTATGGCTCGATCGACGAAGTGGTCCATGTGCTCGACGGCGGGGCTGGCTCGACCATATCCGTGAAGGTCGGCAAGGATTTCGTCGATCTTGCGGTGCTCGACGGCGTGCATGGTACTTCCGGTCACGACTTGCTTTCGCACGGCATGATTCTAGCGTGATATTCATGATGCGTTAACCGAATCTTCAGCCCGAAATTGTAGCGTTGCGAATTGGATACGCGTGCTGCGCATAAGCCTGCGTCAGCTGATCCGTTGTCTGCCGATTGACGGGGTGTTGGTATGTTGAAGCGTAGAATTGATGGAACGATCGGTAACGATCTGATTATCGCTGGGCCGGACGGCGATATCATATATGCCAGTGCAGGCGACGATACGATCGTTGGCGGAATAGGTGACGACGTTCTCGTCGGCGAGGCGGGCCGAGACACCATCACGGGCGGCGCTGGCCAGGATACGATCTACGGCGGCGGCGGCAATGATATCATTAGCGGCGGCGATGGTGACGACAAGATATGGGGCGACGGCGGCGATGATCTCATCAAGGGAGACGCCGGCAACGACCAGATCCATGGCGGCGACGGCAACGACACCATTGACGGTGGCCTAGGCAACGATACGATTTCCGGTGATGCGGGCAACGATATTGTCCGGGGCGGCGACGGTGCCGATACGATCGACGGTGGCGCCGGTGACGACACGCTGTACGGGGAAGCTGGTGGTGACACGATAAGTGGCGGCGATGGCAACGATACAATCGATGGCGGCCCGGGTGACGACAAGCTTTTCGGCGACGCCGGCAATGACACGCTCATTGGTGGCGATGGCACCAACCTTCTCGATGGTGGCGACGGAGATGATAAACTCCTAGGTGGTGCCGGATCCGACGAGTTGATTGGCGGCAACGGCAACGATGTACTCGACGGCGGCGCTGGCGACGACAAGCTTTCAGGCGGCGCCGGTGCCGATCAGCTGACCGGCGGCTCAGGCAATGATGTCCTTGACGGCGGTGACGGTAATGATCGTCTCATGGGCGGTGATGGCAATGATACATTGTCCGGCGGCCTTGGCGACGACGGATTGTTCGGCGACGCCGGCAACGACATTCTGAATGGCGACGCCGGCAACGATAAATTGGACGGTGGGATCGGCAACGACGAGCTGCACGGCGGCCTCGGCAGCGATGCGTTGCTGGGCGGCGATGGCAACGACAAGCTGTTTGGCGAAGACGGTGTCGATTTCCTTGATGGTGGTGCCGGTGATGATGCACTCAACGGCGGTGCTGGCAACGACGTACTGGACGGTGGCATCGGCAACGATGGCTTTTTTGGCGGCGGCGGCAACGACACGATTAATGGCGGCGATGGCAATGATCGCGCTTATGGCGACGGCGGCAATGACCTGATCGCGGGTGGTCGCGGTGATGACATTATGACGGGCGGCGATCTCAAGGGCATCGGTCCAGCGGGCAACGATACTTTTAGCTGGCAGCGGGCGGATATTGTCAACGCCGACGGCAGCAAAGCCGGGTTTGATCACATCACCGACTTTGGAGCCGGTGACCGGTTGGATTTCTCGGCCGTATTTTCAGGACATGCGCCAGCCCTTATTGCCGATGCGGTCCATATGACCGATACGTTAATGGGCACTGTTGTATCGGTTGACCTTGGCGTTGGCGCCGGTTTTGTCGATGCGGTCATGCTCGATAACGTGCACGGCCTTCATGTCGACGACCTAATTCATTCAGGTTCGCTGATCGTTTAGAACTTACCGGTAAGGTTGCTGAAACGCGAATCCGCGCTGGCAACCTTGCCACCGCTACGGATGCGCGAAGCGGATCGGCGAGTATGCGGACATCCCGGAAACTACTGAAGCAAGTGCGGCGGGCCACGCTCGTTGCGCTGCTATTTTCTGCCTGCATCAACATCCTGATGCTGGCAACGCCGATCTATACCCTTCAGTTGTTCGACACCGTCGTGCCATCCGGATCAGTGGAAACGCTGATCGTTTTGACGATAATGGTTGGCACCGCCATCCTCGCGCTGAGTTTGATCGAACTCTGCCGTGACCGGATCTTGATGCGCGCCGGCTTGTGGCTTGATCATGTACTCGGTCAGCACATGCTGGAAAATGGCCTGAAAGGGAACGCGAGCGCTAGCGATCTCCGGGCCGATGCCGCAGCGCTCAGGCATGTAAAGTCGTTTTTGACTAGTCCGGCAGCTACGAGCCTGCTCGACGTTCCTTGGACCCCGGCATTTCTGTTGGTTCTAGCACTGCTGCATCCTTGGTTTGGTGTAGTCGGTGCGTGCTCGGCTCTTCTGTTGCTGGCACTGGCCTGGTTGCATGGCGCGGTGACCGCTCGTGTACAGGCGGAATGCACACGTGCCGGTGAGTCGGCCGATCAGTGGTGGTCAACCGTTTCGGGGCATTCAGGAGTGGCGGGTGCCCTTGGACTGTCGCCTGGCGCGGCAGGTCAATGGGAGCGGTTCAACCGCGCCAATGTGACTGCTGGCTACGCGCTAGCCAAACGGACGAGTTTCGTGCGGGCTGTTGCTCGCGCCGTGCGCATCAGTGTCCAGATCATATTGTATGCAGTTGGTGCACTTCTCATCATTCGCGGTGAAATTGCGCCCGGGGCACTCGTCGCCTCGGCGATCTTGCTGGCGCGCGGCATTGGCCCACTCGAGAGCCTTGTGACATCGCTGCGATCAGTCTCGATGGCGCGGCAGGGGTATTCGAGATTGAAGGCATTGGCGCCGGATGTGCTAGCGCCTCAAGTTGGGCGTGCCGATTTTGCAGCGCTGGGCCGGATCACTCTTCATGAGGCAACTGTCTGTTATCCCAGCCGGAAAGTTGCTTCCCTTCGTGCAGTCTCGCTTACGCTGGAGCCTGGGGAGTGCCTGGGCATCGTTGGCTCCAATGGAAGTGGCAAATCGACTTTGGCCGCATTACTGGCCGGTGCTATCGCGCCGGTTTCTGGCGCGGCGGATCTGGACGGCGTGCCGATCAGCCGCTGGCAACGGACCGCCGGTGACCCGCCGATCGGATATATGCCCGACGAGCCCGCGTTGTTGGATGGCACAGTCCACCAAAACATCGCCCGCTTTTGCGAGACCAGCCTCATGTCGGTTGCGAAATCGGCGATGCGTGCCGGCGTACACGAAACTTTGGCGACGCTTCAGTCCGGCTACGACACTCACGTCGGTAACGCCGGTTCGGCGCTCGCGCTGAGGGAACGCCGGGCGGTCGCCCTTGCCAGAGCAGTACACGGTGCTCCGCGATTGGTCGTTCTCGATGAACCGGAGATCGGACTCGATGGATCGAGCCTGCGCAAGTTGGTTCGCATGTTGGAGGCGTTGAAGGCCGACGGCGTTGGCGTCGTGGTTGCCACACAGGATCCAAGGCTGCTTGGCCTCATGGATCAAATCGTCGTCCTGGCTAGCGGCACCATCCAAGCTGTGGGACCGGCGCGAGACGTTTCGGCGCGGTTTGGAATGAACCGCGCGGCCGTACAAGAAGCCCGGGTGCATTGAACATGATTTCCAATCCCAATGCTGGGCGCACGACCGTAAAATCTCCCATTCCACGGCTGAATATTCGCGGGCCGATGTGCTGCGGTATGCTTGTGGCCGCACTGTTCTTTGGCGGCGGCATTGGCGGGGCAGCCGTGGCGCCGATCGACAAGGGAATATCGCTCAGTGGCAACATTATTGTCGAGCACAAGGTGCAGGCGATACAGCATCAAAAAGGCGGTCCGGTCGGCCGGGTTCACATTGCCGAAGGACAAGATGTCATCATTGGGCAAGTCCTTGTCACGCTCGACACGCAAGCGCTTGATCAGCAGATCACCGCTCTGAAATCTCAGGCGCAATCGGCGGCGCGGCAACTCGATCTGATCCGGCAGGAAGCGGTCACGATGACAGATCTTGCCGATCGAAAGCTGGCTGCGCGATCAAAGGTTTTGAGTCTCGAGCGGCAAGTCGCCGAAGTTGAAAAAGAGACGGCGGGGCTCAGCGCCCGGCTATCGATCGCCGAACAAGACTTGGCCCGGGCCGAGATCCGAGCGCCTATTGCAGGTCGCATTCTTTCACTGGCTGTGCATGGCGCGGGCGCCATGATCCAACCCGGGGCAACGGTCGTGGAGATTGTTCCGCAGACCGATCGGCTCGTCGTTGAAGGTCGCCTGTCACAGATCCATATCGACGACATCAAGCAGAGCATGGCGGCGAAAGTCTGGCTTACCGGGTCGAGTTGGCGCGACAGCCGGCCCTTAAGTGCGCGATTGGCTTGGGTTTCGCCCGACAGTGTCGAAGATAAGCGGACCGGTGTGTATTATTTCGTCGCTCGAATTGAGCTCGAGGAGACGCGGACCGAATTGGCCAAGCGCGTCGCTCTGCATCCCGGCCAACGCACCGAAATTTTATTACTCACCGGCGAACGCACGCTGCTCGATCACGTGCTCGACCCATTGCTTCGAAACATCAATCGCGCGTTCCGCGCGTGAGCTGGAGAAATTAGCCATGGCTTTTCATAAAGCACCTGCCAAGCCGACGCCGAAAACAGTGCCAGCGTCACAGGGCATCATCAAGCAGAGCGTGACGCGAATTCCCGTGCGCTTTTACATCAACGCCGCAGCGGGCTTTGTCGCTGTTGCAATCGTTGCGCTGGCGGTCCGTGGCGCGCTGGTCACCGAGGATGTGGAGCAGTGTAGCGAACGCTACGGCAACGGCACCTTGTTTGGTTTGCAGGACAAGAGTGGCGCCGCGCTTACGACGATTGATCTGCAAGGCAGATTGGCTGGTCGCGATTGGGGATTGCACGAGAATGCCAAGATTGTGCCACTGAAGGATGGACCTTCACCCGTTGCATTGCAGATCAGCTTGCCGAAAGTCGCGGAAAAGACAGAGGGGGGCGCGCAACCCAAAAGCGGCATGGGCTTCACGTGGTTGCCCTCAAAATTGCCCAACGCCAAGGCTGCGTGCCTGACTTACAATGTGTGGCTGCCCGAGGATTTCAACTTCGGAACCGGCGGTAGCTTGCCTGGACTGTTTGGTGGCGAAACGTCCGATACGCCAACGATGCGAACGAAAGCATCTTTCTCGGCTCGCAATGCATGGACCGGTGACGGTCAGCCACAGATTCGGGCGATAACCGCGACCACGCCTCAAGGCGTTATCTACAGTAGTGACTCTGACACGATTGTGTTGCCGCGCGGTCGTTGGGTCCGTTTGGAACAAGAGATCGTCCTGAACCAGCCTGGCGAGGAAGATGGTATCTTGCGAATCTGGGTCGATAAGAAACTGCGGTTCTCCAATACTGAAATGTCGTTCCGGAAAGATGATCGCTCTACGCTTCGTGGCGTGATCGCGGACGTCCACTACAGCAATAGCGCGTTGACGGCGATGCCCTCGCCAAAGACTACATCCCTGCAAATGACGCCGTTCGAGCTGTATTGGGAATAGAGTTGGGTTGCGCGAAATCGGTTCGTCGCTAGGCTAGGATAACGCGCAACGAAACTGCGGGTCCGTATGCCCTTTGTTGAACTCGACAATCGTTTGATCGAATATCGTCTGATCCTAGGGGGCGCCGATCGGCCGCCCCTTGTGTTTCTCCATGAGGGGCTTGGCAGCGCGGCATTATGGCGGGATTTTCCCGATCGCCTCGCCCGCAAGACAGCTACGCGTGCGCTGATCTATTCGCGCACCGGCTACGGTCAATCGGGCTCCTTGCCGGCAAAGCGCGAACCCGATTTCATGCATCGCGAAGCGCTGGACGTCTTGCCTCGATTGCTGTCGAAGTTAGGGATTGAGCGCCCTTTTATAGTGGGTCATTCGGACGGTGCCTCAATTGCACTGATTTATGCCGCGTCGCATCCGGAGCAAGTCAGCGGTCTGGCGTTAATGGCACCACATGTGTTCGTCGAGGCGGTAACTTTGACGAGCATAGCGCGCATCGCTGAACAATATGAGACAACAGATTTGCGTCAGCGCCTTGCTCAACATCATACGCATGTCGATGACGCCTTTCGCGGCTGGGCGGACATCTGGTTGAACCCGCGCTTTGGAACGTGGTCGCTAGGTGCCGAAGTTGAAAAACTATCCGTGCCGACGCTGCTCATCCAGGGGGAGGATGATCCGTACGGTACTTTGGCTCAGCTCGACGCTTTTGAGGCGGCCAAGCGCGCGACGATCACTCGACTTGTGCTGCCCGCTTGCGGGCATAGTCCGCACCGCGATCAAGAGGTTGCGGTAACGGATGCGATCGTCCGATTTACTGCCAGCAACGCCGCATGATTCAAAACAGGGAGCCCTGAGGTCCGGTCCCGCCAGCAGCTCGCCGGGCGGGTTTTGGAGATTGCTTAGTTGCGGCACGGCCCATCGATCCGCTCTGTGATCCGCCGCCCGGCTTGGCCGCACTTGCGATGTCGGCATCGATGCGGCCGTCGGCAAACTCCATTTCCACGCGCGCTCCGACCGTCACCTGTCCGGTAGACCTGACGGCTTGGCCAGCCTCGTCTCGCACCAGCGCGAAGCCACGCTGTAGAACGCTTTGATAGCTCAGAGTTGTCAGAAGCTTGCCTTGCCCATCGAGAAAGCGACGCCAGGAAACCAGTCGATTGGTCAAGGCACGAGCGGCGCGAACGTTCAACGTCGCGAGCCTTTCGGAGGCACGCGCGATGCGCACGCGTTGTGTCTGTGGGTTCAAGCGGCCCGAAACGCGTTCCAGCCTGGAACGGCGTTGAGCAGCAGTCCGCGCCAAGCCTTCAACGCTGCGGCGGCCGAGGCTCTCCACCCGCTCCTTGGTACGCTGGACACGCGCTTCGATGAGGCGTGGATGCAATCGACTGGCGACACGCGCTTGCCGCATGGCGTGTGCGCGCGTGTTGGCGAGAAGCGCACGCCCGAGCCGTTTTTCGACCGAATCGAAGCGCTGTCTTGGCAGCGACACCAGGTCTTCGAGTTTTGGCAGTCCGCGCGCCGCCGCCTTCAACTCTGTGCGTTTGCCCTCAAGGGCACGGCGGATCGCATTCGCTCGGCGATGGCCAAGATCCAACAGCTGCTGAATTAAATCGGCGTACTTTGGCACCGCCCATTCGGCAGCCTTGGTCGGTGTCGGCGCACGGGCATCGGCCACGAGATCGATCAGGGTCCAGTCGGTTTCGTGGCCGACTGCGGAAATCAGCGGAATGGTGCTTTCGGCAGCGGCGCGTACAACGATTTCCTCGTTGAAACCCCACAGGTCTTCCAAACTACCTCCGCCGCGAGCAACGATGAGAATATCGGGGCGCGGGATCTTTCCGCCCGGCGCCATCGCATTGAAGCCTAGAATAGCTGCGGCAACTTCCGCGGCGCTGGTTTCACCCTGGACGCGTACCGGCCACACGATGACGCGCGTCGGAAAACGCTCGTTGAAGCCAGCCAGCATGTCACGGATCACGGCGCCGGTCGGCGACGTAATGATGCCGACGACGCGGGGCAGAAACGGACGCGGCTTCTTGCGGCCTTCGTCGAACAAGCCTTCGGCGGCAAACTTGCGTTTGCGCTCCTCCAGCAGCGCCATCAATGCGCCGACGCCGGCAGGTTCGAGTGCCTCGACTACAATCTGGTATTTCGAGGAGCCTGGAAACGTAGTGATGCGCCCCTGCGCGATAACTTCCATGCCTTCTTCGGGGCGGAACTTCAGCTTGGCGAACGATCCGCGCCAGATGACGGCATCGATCTTGGCCTTGTCATCCTTGAGCGCGAAGTAACAGTGACCCGATGCATGGGGTCCGCGATATCCGGATATTTCTCCACGTAGCCGCACGTAGCCGAAGCCATCCTCGAGCGCTTTTTTGATCGCGTTCGCGAGTTCACCGACGGAGAACTCCGCGACGTTGGCACGCAAGTTTGGGATTGCAGTCGATGTCACGCGAGAGGCTCTCCAGCGGCAAGTGGCATGTTGAATAGCAGAATCGTTGGTTTATTGCGTTCGTGTAAGGCGCAGTTATCCCCGAATTGATCGGTTGAATAGTGGCGTAGGACTGTACCATGCTGGCGGCCAGAAGAGGGCAATGATGCAGGGAGGTTGCGGTCGATGACGGCAAAGGCACCGTTCGTAATTGCGATCGATCAGGGAACGACTTCATCACGGTCGATCGTGTTTGGAGCCGACCTTTCGATTGTGGCCTCCGCGCAGAAGGAATTCGCCCAGCACTACCCACAGTCTGGCTGGGTCGAGCACGAGCCCGACGATCTATGGAGCACCACGCTTTCGACGTTGCGCGAGGCGGTTGCGAAAGCGGGCATCAGCGCTGGGCAGATTGCCGCTGCCGGCATTACAAATCAGCGCGAGACGACGATCGTGTGGGACCGTGAGACGGGCAAACCTGTCTATCGCGCGATTGTCTGGCAGGACCGTCGCACTGCCGATGTGTGCCAGCGCCTTAAGGCCGGCGGTGCTCAGCCAGCGGTCGCCGCCAAAACGGGGTTGCTGCTCGATCCGTATTTCTCCGGCACCAAGATCGCTTGGATACTCGATCAAGACGCTAGCCTGCGCCAACGAGCGGACGCGGGGAAGTTGCTATTCGGCACGGTCGACACATACTTGCTTTGGCACCTGACCGGCGGTCGCGTGCATGCAACGGATGCGACCAATGCCTCGCGCACGCTGCTTCTGGATATTCACACCGGAGAATGGGACGATGAGATGCTGCGGCTGTTTCGCGTGCCCCGCGCCATGCTGCCTGAAGTGCGCGACTCGTCCGGCGGTTTCGGCGAAATGGACGCGTCGATATTGGGCGCGCCCATTCGTATTGCGGGGATCGCGGGGGATCAGCAGGCCGCTACCGTCGGTCAGGGCTGCTTCTCGCCGGGCATGATGAAGTCGACGTATGGCACCGGTTGCTTTGCGTTGTTGAACACCGGGACGACAGCCGTCCCATCGCAAAACGCGCTGCTGACCACCATAGCCTATCAACTCGGCGGTCAACGTACCTATGCACTAGAGGGCGCGATCTTCATCGCCGGTGCTGCGGTGCAGTGGTTGCGAGATGGCCTCGGCGTCATAAAATCAGCCGCCGAAACCGGTGCGTTGGCAGCTGCTGCCGATCCAACGCAAGATGTCTATCTCGTTCCGGCTTTCGTCGGGCTTGGTGCACCGTGGTGGAATGCCGATGCGCGTGGTGCCATGTTCGGTCTCACACGCAACACCGGCCCTAAGGAGCTGGCGCGAGCGGCGCTGGAAAGCGTCGCCTTCCAAACGCGCGATCTGCTCGATGCGATGCGAAAGGATTGGGCGGCATCCGGTCAAGGCGTCAACGCTTCGCCGGTGCTGCGTGTCGATGGCGGAATGACCGCATCCGACTGGACCATGCAGTGCTTGGCCGACATTCTCGATGCGGCGATCGACCGGCCGCGCATTCTGGAGACTACGGCTTTGGGGGCAGCCTATCTTGCTGGATTGCATGCCAGCGTCTATCCGCAGCCCGCCGGCTTTGCCAAGATCTGGGCGCTCGACCGGCGATTTACGCCGCAGATGCCAGCCGCCGACCGGCAACGCAAACTAGACGGCTGGCACAATGCCGTGCGCCGCGTACTCGCGTAATAGAGGATCGAGACAGATGCCAGTCGAACTGATCGCCAACGCCCGTATGTATTCGGTCGCGCCGGGCGCCGTTGCTGCGTGGAAACGATTATTCGCGTGGTTGGATGAAACGTCTGGGGTGCGATTGACGGTCGTCGATCATGCGTTCCCGGCACTCCTCAACGATCTGTGGGGCCGGCCCGATCTTGCCGCGACCTTCATGTGCGGCTGGCCGTGGCTGCGGCATGGGGCGACACACAAAGTGATGGCGGCGCCGATCCCGTCGTCTGCATATGCAAAAGGCCGGCCGCGATATTGCACGCATTTCGTGGTGCATCGCGACGCCAACTTCCAACGGTTGGGGGACACCTTCGGCCACCGTTTCGCTTACACGATCGCCGACTCGCATTCGGGCTACAATGCGCCGCGCCATCATTTGATGCGCTTTCGTGGATCGGAAAAGCGATCGCTATTTGCGGAAATCATCGGCCCGTTGACGACGCCGCGCCGCATGCTGGAAGCCATCGCCGAAGGCCGCACGGACGTTGGACCGCTCGATAGTTTCGCCTACGATCTATTGTCACGCCATGAGCCGGAATTGGCCTCGAAAACGCGCGTCATTGCCAGCACAGATCTGGTGCCGATCCCGGCGTTGATGGCCTCGCAACACATGGACGGAACCGTTGTCGATCAACTGCGCCAGACACTCCTGACGCTTGGCAGCAAACCCGAACACGCTGCGTTGTGTGCCGACTTGTGTATCAGCGGATTCGCCAAACTGGACCCCGCCAGCTACGAGGTGGCCGAGCGGTGGGCGCGCGACGCCGAACGCCAAGGACTGGAAACAATCACCTGAAACGGTAAGCGGCTCACCATGCACCAGTCCGGTATTCTGCGACGCATCGTCAATCTGTATGAGGCCGAGATGGTGGCCTGCGATGGCATGCTCGGCGAAGTTACTCACGAATTACGAATTCTTTCAGCGACGGCACCCGCGTGGGAAAAATCATCGCGGTTGCCAGTCACTCGTCAGTTGCGGAATGCGATCGATGCGGCTCGGGGCACGCCACTGGCCGAGATTGCCACGGACTTCGCCAAGATTGAACCATCGCTGCGTTGGCGGCAAAATCCCAACTACACGACGGCAACAATCGGCGATGAATTTCTACAGCGCTACGGTTACGTCGAATTGGTCGGCCGCAATTGCCCGTGGCATAGTGACAACATCGCCGTGGGATTTCTTTTGCTCGGGCCAGGCGCGCATTATCCGGTCCATCACCATCCAGCGCGGGAAGTTTATCATGTTGTCGCGGGCGCGTCCGAGTGGTGGCGCAGCGAGCGTGACTGGACGGCTGAACCGCCAGGCGCTGCGATTTATCACGCGCCGAACGTGAAGCACGCGACGCGCGTGCTCGACGTCCCATTGCTGGCACTATATTGCTGGCAGGGCGATACCGGAATAGCAGCGCAACTCAACTAGACTTTGGAGCGAACGTCCACGGAGCGTCGGTGCGCTTCGAGGCCCTCGGCGCGAGCGAGTGTCATGGCATGGGGAGCGAGGTTCGCGAGCGCTTGCGGTGTCAATTTCAAGATCGAGGTGCGCTTCATGAAATCGAGCGTACCGAGGCCTGACGAGAACTTGGCACTGCGCGCGGTCGGCAGCACATGGTTTGAGCCGGAGACATAGTCGCCGATAACTTCAGGCGTATAGGACCCGATGAAAATTGCGCCGGCATTGCGGATGCGTCCGGCCATCGCATCGGCGTCGGCTGTTGCAATTTCGAGATGTTCTGCGGCGATGCGATCGGCCAAAGCTGGTGCCTCGTCGAGCGAACGTAGAACAATCGTTGCGCCATATACGTTCCAGCTTTCGCCGGCGATATTGCCACGCGGCAGGATGGCCAACTGCCGCGCAACCGCGGCTTCGACGGCGGAAGCGAATTCAGCATCGTCGGTCATCAAGATTGATTGTGCGGCGGTGTCGTGCTCGGCCTGAGCGAGGAGATCGGCCGCGATCCATTCCGGGTTGTTGTGGCGGTCGGCGATGACGAGCACTTCCGATGGTCCAGCGATCGAATCGATGCCGACAGTCCCGAATACCTGGCGTTTGGCAGCCGCGACGTAAGCATTGCCAGGTCCGACGATTTTCACGACCGGCGCTATCGTCTTGGTTCCATAGGCAAGTGCTGCAATCGCCTGCGCGCCGCCGATCCGGTAGATCTCTTCGACGCCGGCGATGCGCGCAGCAGCCAGCACCAGCGGATTCAACTCGCCGTTTGGCGACGGCACCACCATGACGATACGCGGCACCCCAGCAACTTTGGCCGGGACAGCATTCATCAGCACCGAGCTTGGATAAGATGCGAGCCCGCCTGGCACATACAGGCCGACGGATTCGACTGCCGTCCAGCGCGTGCCAAGTTCGGCACCGATCGCGTCGACGTAATGGTCGTCTTTGGGGAGTTGCCGGCGGTGATGGGATTCGATTCGGTCTCTCGCGAAATTCAACGAGGCAATGACGTCAGCCGGCGAGGCTGCCACCGCTGCGTCGATCTCGGCTGCCGTTACGCGCAGTGTTGCGGGCGTCAGATCGACACGATCGAACTTGGAGGTGAGTGCGACGAGCGCATCATCGCCGCGCACTCGAACATCCGCAATGATTTCGCGAACGGTGGTGTCGACATCGACTGATGCCTCGCGTTTGCGGGTCAGGAAGCCAGCGAAACTTTTCTCGAAGTTGTTCGAGGTCGTGGTCAGCCGTTCGGCCATGACGTTACTCCGATTTCGGCTTCGCAAGAGCGGCATCGTTGTCCGGATGTTGCGGCATTGCTTTGGCGGCCCACACAGCGCCCAGATCCTTGAGTTCGATTTCGAGGCATTCGACTTCGAGACGCACCGCTGCACCGCCCGCACAAATGAGCGTTACAACACCTGCCGGAGCGGTGGTTTCATCAAACTGCAAGGCCAGGATATTGATCGTCTGCCGCTTGTCCTTGAGATTTATGCCGGTCACTTTCGCGGACATAACACGCTCGAACCGGAGCGCCGTCCGGTGCCTGAGATATTGGCTCGGCTCCACATTGTTCGAAGTGGCTTTGGCGGCGGATGACCAGTCGAAACGATTTGCGATCGCCACAAAGCGCCGCTCGCCCGGCACATACGCCATATCGCCAACTTGCAGAATTGCGTCCTGCATATGGGCCGACACGACGCCAAGGTCGTCGGCATCGAGTGCAATGAGTTTTAAGGTTTCGGGCACGGGATCAACTCTTCCGGAACGATGTAAGGACAGCCCACATAGTGATGTGGGGCAGGCGATGCAATGCACCTCCCGCCCCACAGGTAACCCTAAATCTCAGACTTTAGAAGGCTTTGCGGCCGTCCCGGCGTTCGCCCGAACGGTTTGGACGCTGACCGGCTTCGGCCGGCCGGCGATCACCTTGGGTCGAGCTACGATTGTTGTCACGGGATTCAGGACGGCGTGTCTTGTTGGCAGTGGTTCTGTGGGCCGCTTCCCGATCCGGCCGGTTCAGGAACGCAACGTTGCCAAGTTCGCTATTCTCCCGGCCACGTTCTGTGGTGCGCGGACGCTCGGCGCGTGCCGGATGTTCTGCTGCCCGATCTGCATCGAGTGCCGGACGCCAGCCTGGTCGCGCGTCGGTCGTCAACGTCGTGCGCGGCGCAGCAGTGGCTGCACGATCGCCATCACTGCGTGGCTCGCCGCGTGAGCCTGCACGATAGCCGTTGCTATTGTTGCTATTGCCGCT
Source organism: Hyphomicrobiaceae bacterium (assembly GCA_031367505.1). Taxonomy (GTDB): domain Bacteria; phylum Pseudomonadota; class Alphaproteobacteria; order Rhizobiales; family Hyphomicrobiaceae; genus JAKFWF01. Next base: position 15,064 of record JANLPY010000065.1, read on the forward strand.
GCTGCGCTCGCCGCCACGGAAACCGCCGCCGCCATTGCCGCCACGACCACCGCCACCACTACGGCCGCCGCGATCGCCACCACCAGTCGATGGACGGCCGCCGGAGCGGCGTGGATCGCGATAATCACCTGAATCATCCGAGCGGCTGGCTGCCGCGTCGGCCGCCAAGGTCGCATCGTTGCGACGATCGGTGGATGGAATGATCTGGCGAGTAAGCTTTTCGATGTCTTTCAACAAGCTACGCTCGTCGCCGGCACAGAACGAGATCGCGATGCCTTCGGCGCCAGCACGGGCAGTACGGCCGATACGGTGGACGTAAGCCTCGGGCACGTTTGGTAACTCGAAGTTGACGACGTGGGTCACGAGATCGATGTCGATGCCGCGAGCGGCAATATCGGTCGCGATCAAAGCGCGGATCTTCGATGCCTTGAAGGAGGCAAGTGCTTCTTCGCGCTGACGTTGGCTCTTGTTACCGTGAATAGCGGCAACCCGAATGCCCGCCCGCTCTAGATGCTGGGCCACCTTGTCGGCGCCGCGTTTGGTTCGCGTGAATACCAATGTACGTGACATCGCTGGATCGGCGAACATCTCGGTCAGAAGCGCGCGCTTCTTGCCAGCTTCGATATGAACAACCTGCTGAGCGACACGCTCGGCAGTGGTTGCGACCTGTGCAACTGAAACCTTGGCTGGATCTTGCAGAAGTTCGTCAGCCAAACGGCCGATTTCCTTCGGCATGGTGGCCGAGAAGAATAGGTTCTGGCGGCGCGCCGCAAGCTTCTGCACGATGCGACGGATTGGAACCACGAAGCCGAGATCGAGCATTTGGTCCGCCTCGTCGAGCACGAAAATCTCCGTGCCTTCGAGCTGTACGTTGCGCTCCATCATATGGTCGATAAGGCGGCCGGGGGTAGCAACAAGCACGTCGACGCCCTGTGCCATCGCTTGAATCTGTGGACGATGAGCGACGCCACCGAACACCACGGCGACCTTGATGCCGAGATGACGGCCATAAGTGCGGAAGCTCTCGGCGATCTGCGAGGCAAGTTCGCGGGTTGGCGACAGGATGAGGCAACGGCAGCCCTTACGCAAAGGAGCGCGAGGATCGGCGGCAAGGCGATGCATGATCGGCAGCGCGAATGCGGCGGTCTTGCCGGTGCCGGTCTGGGCGATGCCGAGCAGATCGCGGCCTTGCATCACGAATGGAATGGCCTGGGCTTGGATTGGGGTTGGGGTGGTGTAGCCTTCGCCTTCGAGGGCTTTGAGGAGTGCGGGATTAAGTTTGAGATCAGTAAAAGAGGTCAATTGCGGTACTTTCTTTGAGTCCGCGCAACAGCCGGCCCGACGCACATGCGCCGCGGGTCCGGCAGGCCCAGGGGCCGGCGCGGTTCTGCTGGGTGACACCCCGCGTGGCCTGGGAGTCGGGTTTGGGTAGATCAAAAGGCGCTCAACAGGAAACTGCGCGTATGCGGTTCTGGCCAATGGTGCGGCCGAAACTTGATGCGCAATCTTTCACGCGGCTGGAGCGCCGAAAATCACTGATCGTGTCAGCGATAGGGTGCAATGTCATGCTGCAGCGCACAAGTCAAGGGGTAGTTTAGAGCTGGTCAACCCGACGATCGGAATTATCCAACGACAAGTCGAAGGCGGGGTTTCGATTCAAGGCTGTGCATTTCTTCAAATTTTGCGGGGCCTAATCCAGTTAGCGACGCCAAATCATCAAGAGAATATTGAAGAGGGCCTAAGTGCGTTTTGATCAGTTGAGAAAAAAGCTTTGGAGATTCCTTCACATTATTTAGTTCAAGAGGCTCTTTTGTTTTCCAACCCTTCTTCGACATTGACACCATGTAGTAATTATAAGTGCTGTCAGTTATTCTGCCACAACTGCGGGCCTTATAAACCAACGAATGCATAGACGTGCGCCAGTGCATTTTAAGCGACATCAGTTTTTCCATCGACAAATTATAAAAATCTTTCGCTATATCAAGCGTTGGCATCAAGAACTCAGCCGCAAATCGATTTGCTTCGTTCTCCATTTCTGGGGACGGGATCGAGTGCATGATAATATGTCCGAGCTCATGACATAGAGTAAATCGAAACCTATCCTTTGGTTGACGAGAGTTAATAAAAATCATTGCCGGCATATCTTCAGAAGCCAGTTGACCGAACCCATCACATAGGTCCGTGCCGAAATCATAGGAAACGACGATAATGCCTGCGCTCTCAACAATTGATGTCACGTCCTCTAAGGGGCCGCGAGGAATGCGCCAGTGCTGACGCATCGCAGTAGCAATCTGCTCAATGTTGCCGTTGTACTTTTCAACATCCACGAGCGGCGCAGGAGGTCGTTTTGGAGCAAGCTCAACCGAACGCAACAGCAGAGATGCTGTAATGCGATAGATCTCCGAGGTTGCAAATATTCTTGACCAGTCTCCACCCGAAAGCTTCTTACGCTTCCGATTGTAAGTTGCTGGAGCAGAAAGACGCACGTGAGGGTGAAAAAAGAACTCGGTCTTAAAACCGAGTGCGCCCGCAATCGTCTTAACATCATCAATCGATGGCTCTATGAGGCCGTTCTCTATTTTTGAAAGCTTGCCTTGGGACATAGCTCCGCACAAGGTAGAAACTATATCTGCCTGAGTGGACCCGGTCGCATCTCTCGCAATTGCGAGCATGTCGGGATTGAACCTACGCATAGCACTACTCTGCTTTTGACTTCGGAGTCGCTGGAATGCGAACCAGTTCTTCCTCGTGACTCGTGTCCGGTGTTATAGAAGGACCAATCTCACCAGCAATGAATGCTGCAGATGGCTCCAATTCATGCATCCAGTAAGATCCGCGTTCGCTTGGGCAAACGAGAACCACTGACGGGTTTCTAGGGTCTTGTTCGTTGGGAACGTAGCCTAGGTAAAGATTGGTCGCGTCAGGGATAACCTCGGAAACAAACGCGAATTGATCTTCATTCGCCTGAAAATCAAACGATGTCTGAGTTTTTGTCAGTTTTACCGCGCCGTCTTCGTTAGACTTTTTGACCAGAATTCGGTATTCCTGATGCAAAAGAAAATAGGTTGTCTGGTTTTCATCCTTTATTCTGATACCTTCCTTACCATCCAAGGCAACGCGCAGTCGGTCTACAATGTGATCACGAGTTATTTGGCGCTTAGTATTAGTCCGATGCAAATGACCCGTGTCGGGGTAGTCTTCAAGTTGATCGCGAACACCTAATACTGCGGAACCATAGAGGTCATCCAAAAAAGCGGTGATGGCGGTCAGCGTGTGTTCCTTCGACTTCGGCATCGGGGGTATCCTTTGGATGACATCGAATCATCTTAGCAGAAGAGCTAGTTTTTTGGTACAAAAATATTCCAATCCTATTCGTTTGCCTCAACCTAGCTGAGCATCCGTCGATGCATGAGAGACAGACTTAGAGTTGCGCAAACCCTCACCCCTTCACTCCTTCTTCTCCTCCCCCGCTTTTTTCTCCTTCATCAGCGCCTTGCGCTTGGACAGGTTCGCGCGCAGTTGTTCGGCGAGGCGGGCTTCGCGGGACTTCGCGCGTTCGGGCTTGGCAGTTTTGTCGTCGGTCACGGCGAACCTTCATTTCAGCAATGGTTGCTCTTATTCTATCATGCATAGTTGATCGGAACCCAAGCAAATGGCTTGCGGTACGTTACACCTTGTGGCAGTTGCTTGGCTCAAGCTGCAGTAGCTCAGTGGTAGAGCACTTCATTGGTAATGAAGAGGTCGGGGGTTCAATCCCCCCCTGCAGCACCATCCCCCAAATTTGCGCCTCCACCGCGAATATCAGCGCTTGGGTAGGTTGTGACACGCCGCGCACTTCCGCTGGCCCGTGACATCGCATACGAGTGCGGGAAACTCGTTCAGGGCTCATGCGCAGATGATTCGTCTCGACAATATCAGCAAACAAAATGGCCATCAGATCCTCTTCATCGAGGCCTCTGCCGCGCTCAACAAGGGCGAGAAGGTCGGTCTGATCGGTCCGAACGGCGCTGGCAAAACCACGCTGTTCCGATTGATTACAGGACGTGATCAATCCGACGAAGGGCAAGTTGCCAGCGATCGCGGCATCACCATCGGCTACTTCAGCCAGGACGTGGGCGACATGCGTGGCCGCAGCGCGGTTGCCGAAACGATGGATGGTGCCGGTCCGGTCAGCGTCGTGGCCGCCGAGTTGGCTGATCTCGAAGCGGCGATGGCCGATCCCGATCGAGCCGGCGAGATGGAAAACATCATCACACGGTATGGTGAGATCCAGGGCCGCTTTGAGGAATTGGGCGGCTACGCACTGGACGGGCGAGCGCGCGAAGTGCTGGCGGGGCTCAGCTTCAGCCAGGAAATGATGGATGGCGACGTCGGCGCGTTGTCAGGCGGTTGGAAAATGCGCGTGGCGCTGGCCCGTATTCTGCTCATGCGTCCGGACGTGATGCTGCTCGACGAACCCAGCAATCATTTGGATCTGGAAAGTCTCATCTGGCTAGAGGAATTCCTCAAGGGCTATGAAGGCGCGTTGATGATGACCTCGCACGATCGCGAATTCATGAACCGCATCGTCACCAAGATCGTCGAGATCGACGGCGGTCAGCTCACGACCTATTCGGGCGACTACGAATTCTATGAGCAGCAGCGCGCGCAGACCGAGAAGCAGCAGCAGGCCCAGTTCGATCGTCAGCAGGCGATGCTGGCGAAGGAGATCAAGTTCATTGAGCGCTTCAAGGCCCGCGCCTCGCATGCAGCGCAGGTGCAGAGCCGTGTCAAGAAATTGGATAAGATCGACCGGGTGGAACCGCCCAAGCGTCGCCAGACCGTGCTGTTTGATTTCCCCCCCGCGCCGCGCTCGGGCGAGGACGTGGCGAACCTCAAGAACGTCCACAAAAGCTACGGCGCGCGCAGCATCTACGAAGGGCTCGATTTTCAGGTGCGGCGCAAGGAACGGTGGTGCGTGATGGGCATCAATGGGGCCGGCAAATCGACGCTGCTTAAGCTCGTCGCCGGTTCGACGCAGCCAGACACCGGCCACGTCGCCCTCGGCGCTAGCGTCAAGATGGGATATTTCGCGCAGCATGCGATGGATTTGCTCGACGGGGAAGATACGGTTTTTCAGTCGCTGGAGCGTTCGTTTCCGCAGGCCGGTCAGGGCTCGTTGCGTGCGCTTGCCGGGTGCTTTGGTTTTTCCGGCGACGACGTGGAGAAGAGGTGCCGCGTGCTGTCGGGCGGTGAAAAGGCGCGGCTGGTGATGGCGCAGATGTTGTTCGATCCGCCCAATTTTCTGGTGCTGGACGAGCCGACCAACCATCTCGATTTGGCGACCAAGGAGATGCTGATCAAGGCGCTCGCGAGTTACGAGGGCGCGATGCTGTTCGTCAGCCACGACCGGCACTTTCTGGCAGCATTGTCGAACCGGGTGCTTGAGCTGACCCCGGACGGGGTTCAACAGTACGGCGGCGGCTACACGGAATATGTCGAGCGCACCGGCCAAGAGGCGCCCGGTTTGCATGCGTGAGTTGTAACCCAAGTGCTAGTCGCTTTCGTTGTGTTGGGTGGTGCGCCGATGATCCTTGCCCTGCTTAGAATGATGATATTCGCGGGTATCTTGGCGTGTGTTTCGCCCGTTGCGGCGCAAGTGTCCGATGCCGGATTACGCGGTCACGGCGGTCCGATCCGAGCCATCGCGGTGCTCGGCGGGGGCAGGGTTGTTACAGCCGGTTTCGATGGCGCGATCATCATCTGGGACGTGAACGCCGGCCGCGCCGAACGGGTGCTGCGGTTCCACGATTCGGCGGTGAATGCGCTGGTTGTACGCGCGGACGGATGCCTCGTCTCGGCCGGTGATGATGCAAAAATCGCTGTGTGGTGCGAGGGCGAAAACACACCGCGAGAGATATTGACTGGTCACAGCGGGCCGGTGTCGGCATTGGCCGCCGCTTCCGGCAAGCTTTTCGGCGGCGGCTTTGACGGGAGCATTCGTCTTTGGACAACCGGTGGCAAATCTTCAACGCGGTACAGCCATCAGGCACCCGTCACCAGCATCTTCGCCGGTAGTAGCGGTGCCTTGTTGAGCGCCAGCCAGGATGGCAGCGTAGTAATGAACTCCGTCGGCGAAACGGGCCGGACTCACACGCTTAAACTCCCGACCTCGGTCAATTCCATTGCGGCATTGCCCGGCAACCACTTCCTCCTCGCCTGTGCCGACGGCCGCTTGCGCGAGGTCGATGACCAACTGAAGGTCGTCCGCGAGATCGAGCTACCGGATGGACCGCTCACCACTGTTGTCATTTCACCTGACGGCAAATCGATTGCCGCCGCGGGTATGCGCACGCCGGTAACGCTGATCGACGTGGCCTCACGCGAAGTGAAATCCCGCATTTTGGGGCCTGGATTGCCGATTTGGGCGCTGGCCTTTTCCCAGGACAGTCGCGAGCTTTACACGGGGGGCGCCGATCGTGCGTTGCGTAGTTTCGATGTCGCGACCGGCAATGCCAACGGTAATTCGATCGCACCGGCGAGCCGAACCGAATTGCCTGAGCCGAAGGATCGCGGTGCGCAAGTATTCCGCGCCTGCCTCGCCTGTCATGGTTTGACCGCCGCCGATACCAACCTCGCCGGGCCAACGCTGTACGGCATCATGGGGCGGCGGATCGCCAGCATGCCCGGCTATACGTTCTCCGAACTGTTGAAGAAGTTGGACATCGTGTGGACGCCGGAAACCATCGCCAAACTGTTCGAAGTCGGCCCAACCGTCTACACGCCCGGCACCAAAATGCCCGAGCAACGCCTGACTGACCCCGAAGATCGCCAGGCTCTCGTCGAGTGGTTGTCGCGGGTGACCAAGCCCTAGCGCTCGGGTATTCGAATGTCGCACTTCGCCAGCCACCCCATTATTGCTTTCCCGGGCATGCGCGAAGCGCAAAGGCCCGACATCGCTTCCAATCCGATAAGACGCGATCCCGGAACGAGCGCTCAAACCTCGCCCTTGTCGATCTTGGCTTTCATGGCGGCTTCGCGGGCGGCCACTTCGCGTTCCCTGAGATAGTCCTCGGTGGTCTTGGCGGGAGCGCGCGCGGTCGAGGCGTAAGGGTCGAACTTGGCGTTGGTCATCGCCTCGACTCGGCAGTCGTCGCATTTCTGGATGAGATCCAAACGCGATTGGTTCTCGCCTGCGAACATCCAGTGCTTGTCTCTGAGTTTGGCGGTGACTTTATCGATCGTTGATTTCACGCCGAATGCCTTGCCGCACTCGATGCAGTGGAATGGCTCTTCGTGTTTGACGGTAATGCGGCCTGCCTCGAACGCGGCAAAATCGATGCGCGGTTCGAGCTTGATCACCTTCTCGGGGCAGGTGGCGGCGCACAATCCGCACTGGACGCAGAGGCTTTCGTCGAACGAGAGAAGCGGGCGATCTTCAGCGTCGCCGAGCGCGCTCACTGGGCAGGCCGAAACGCACGATAGGCACAGCGTGCAGCCCGCCGTGTCGATCGCCAAGCCGCCGAAGACCGCGCCCTCAGGCAGTTCGATGCGGTCCGTGGGTGCAGGCGCCGTGCGGTGCAATTCGCGCAGGGCGAGCTTCATCACATCGCGTTTAGCGCCAAGGGGGAGGAAGGTTGCCGGCGCCTTGGCGGAGATGGTGGCGAGGGGCGCACGCAAGCTCGCGATCAGCTGATCTGGATCGTCAGTCTCAAAGATTGCGATGGCGTCCGCGCCATAGCCCAATCCCACCAGAATCTGCGATGCTGTTTCGACTGTGCGATGCAATCCCGCGATGTCGTGTCGTGGGGCCGCTCGTGTGAGCAACCGCACGGCACGGAAGCCGTAGGCACCAGCAGCGGCAATTGCTTCCAAGCCAACCTGTGTCACTTCGTTGATTTCGAGCGGTATGGCGTTCGCGGGTAAGCCGTCGCCGAAGCGTGCTGTGGCATCGATCATGGCGCCACCGTGTTCACGATCATGCAACAGAAGAACGCCGTTGCTGCCGCCTGCGTCCCGATAGGCCTGCGCCATCGCCCGGATCCGTTGTAAGAGAACGTCGACGGCCGGCACAGCATAGGCCGCCGCGCCGGTTGGGCAGGCGGCGGCGCATTGGCCGCACCCGGCGCAAATACGCGGATCGATCGACACCACGTCCCCGTTCGGAGTGATGGCACCGGCCGGGCACAGATCGAGACACCGCGTGCAGCCAATTTTACGTGATCGCGAGTGGGCGCACAGGCCGTCGTGGAATTCGATGTAGCGCGGCTTGTCGAATGTGCCGACGAGATCGGCAGCTTTGAACAGCAGTTTCTGGACGGCAACTGCGTCGGCTGGATCAGCGCGCAGATACCCCTCGCGCAGATCGTGAGCCGAGAGCAGTGGTGCTGCGCCTGACAGGTCGATTATAATATCGGCCTTGGATATAGCGCCATTGCGGGCGGCGCCGAATTCCAGCTTGGAGCGGGATGATGGGTGCGGTGCGGCCAATCCATCGATGGTGATTTCGAAAGCGCCGAGATAACCCTTCACGGTCTTGATGCGGCCACGGCGGATCGGGAATTCGTTCGTCGCAGGCAGGGCCACATCCGCCGTATCGGAAAGCAGGACCGTAATGTCCAGGCGGTCTTTTAGCGTGGCTGCCGCTTCGAGCGCGACTTGCCCCGGACCGTAGATCAGGGTCACGCCTTCGCTCTCGAACGTCACGGCGGTTGGTGCTGGAACCGCAATCGCTGCGGCGGCCAAAATTGCCGCCATCTTAGGTGCGGCATCGGCGGCGTCCGTTGACCAGCCGGCCGTTTCCCGGACGTTTGCAAAGGTAAGCGTAGCACGAAGTTGTTCGTCTTCTGCGACCTCCTCGAATAGTGCGCGCTGGGCTGTGCAAGCGACTGTCACAATCCCTGCAGCCGCAGTTTTCTTGAACAACTCCAGCTCTGGCCCGCACAGGTGCGATGCCGTGGTGACCTTCACACCCTTGCACCCCTTGGCCACCTGATCCGCAACGAGCGGCATGGTGCCTTCGCACGAGCACAACAGAATCGTCCGGGAGGGCGCAGTCATGAGCAGTAATTTCCGCAGAAGGGGGCACGAGCGTGGTTGCCGTGCATTTCGCTACCTTATAGGTAGACACCTGCATGAGCACAAATACCGGCATTCACGAGCTTGATCTTCCAACGGTTTACCGGGCTGTTGCTCTGCGCGAATATCGCGATGCATTTACGCACGCGCAGGCGATTGCGGCCGTGGAAGGTGCTGGAACGCTCGTCTGGGTGCGCCGGTTCGACACGATTGAAGTGGCGGTGGTGCTCGAACCCGAGCAGACGCTGGCTGAGGCTAGATGCGCGCTTTATGCCGGAATGAACGCCGCTGCCGATGCGCTGGGAACCTATTGCCCACCCGAAAAGCCGATCGAATTCGCCTGGCCCGATACAATCATGCTCGATGGCGGCATTGTTGGCGGTTGCCGAATAGCCGCGCCCAAGAATGCCATCGACGACGCTGTGCCCGATTGGCTCGTCCTGGGTCTTAACCTGCGCAGCGTCGTTGAAGTCACGGTCGACCAAACATTCGAACGCGGCACCAGCCTGCAGACAGAGGGCTTCGAGATGATGGACGGCAACAAGATCATCGAGAGCTTCTCGCGACACCTGATGGCCGCGTTCGATGGTTGGAAAGCTGGTGGTTTCAAGACACTCGCCGACCGTTACCTGGCGCGCCTGCAAGCGGCCAAGGGGGTTCGTCGCGGCCTCGACGTGAACGGTGATCTGCTGGAGCGGCGCCTGCCGGCATTAAAGGTTATTACGCGGCGACCCTTGACGGCGGCGCTTGCGGTCCCTCAATGGCTCGATCCGGCAACCGGCGAACCGTGGATGTAATGGCCGTGACGCTCAAGCTGCTACGCACCATTCGTCTCGATGCTTCGGACACGTTCGTGTTCGAGCGTGCCGAGGCGGCTGGTGAATGGGCAATCACAGGGACATTTATGTTCTGGGATCAGGACGTTGCGGCAATGCAGGGCCGCGCCAAACAAGCATTTAGGTCAGGCTTTTTGGGTTTGTCGTCTTTCGGTTGGTCAACGCTTGCCGTCGTGGTCGAGGCGAGTGAGGAAGAGCACGTTGCCGCGATCGAAGCTCTGGCGACGCATCTAGTGAGTGATCATGGCGCGCCGAATATCGAAGCCGCTCGCGAGGCTGCGCGAGAAGAGCTAGCCTTTGCCGCCACCCTCGCCGAACACCCGGTGCAAACGCTCGTTGCCGTTCATCGGTCGCTGAATGATGACGGCGAAATCTCCGAACAGTTCCGCACGTTTCATTCGGCCGATGCCAGGCGCGCAACTGCGATGCCCTGCAGTGCCGGCGCATTCGCCGTCGTTGCGGACGAAGCCGGAGGAGACGCTGGCGAAATCGACTTCACAACGCTTGTCACAACGCAGGGCGGCGACAAATCGTGACGCTCACCGCCAATGATTTCTGGCTATCCAGTGGGCATCATCTGCTTGATCACGATGCCAATGGCCGGCTTGTCGTGACCGACGAGTTTCTCAAGATCTATCTCGCCCGGCCAGAGATCATGCCACCGGATGATGCCTGCATCGTCGAGCGCGGTGTCTACCAGAGGCTCGCTCGCGATCCGCGCACCATTGTTCAGCTAAGCGAAATCCGCGATATGGCCGATCGCGATGCCCGCGAGAACTGGAGCCATCTGTTGGCATTCCGTGATGCACTGATTACCGCGCCGACGCTTGAGGCCACTTATATCAATCTTGTGCGGACCCAGAAGGTCACGACGCCTCCGCTTTTCCTCAACCAGCTCATTCATGTCATCGCCCGCAACATGCTCGATGGCGAGCGCGATCCTTACATAGTGCGAGCGGCCGAAGCGCTGTATCGCCCGCAACGCCTGACGATAAAGGACGGCGTGATGCTGCTCGCCGACGAAGAACTCGTCGACGGCACCAACGTTAATGATCACACTTCGCCGCTGGTCGCGATTTTCGGTGACGCGAAGGCGCGTAATTTGGACGTGATGACGTCCGAGGCGGCACTCGGCTATTTTGAACGTAGCGACGCGCACGATCTCGTGATGGATTTTCGCCAGGGTAAGACGGCGCGGCAGGCGTTTGCCAAGATGATCGCGCGTTGGGTCGAGCATTTGCACGGGCTAAAGGTGAAGGTCGCGCCGCTCGAGAACGTCGAACAGGTAGATTGGGCATGGTACGTTGGCCTCGACCAGGAAGGCACTCAGATCGGCAATGCTCTTTGGAAGGGCGAGGAGCCACCCGAGAACGGCCGCGATCGCATCGTCGCACTGTTCGAACTGACTTTCGATGATCCGGCTGATATGCTGGTGCGCGTCGCAGGCAAGCCAGTTTATTTGATCCTCGGCATGACACCGAACCGTATCATTCGTTTGAAGCCGCAAAACCTCGTTACCGGATTGCCGCTACGGGAGCGTAGCGCATGAGGACGCCTCGAACATGATCGAAGAGCAGATCGTTATCGGATTGGTTCTGGAGCGCCGCATGCTGACGGGGCAATGGGGCGGCCATGCTTGGCGGCCGGTGACGATTTTTGCCACGGCGCCCGACGTTGCTGCCTGGACGCCGATCGGCGGCGGCCCAGGCGTGGCTCGCTTCTATGCCGGTGCCATGCCGATCAGCCTGTACTCCACCGATACCGCGAATTATCGGGACAACTTGGCGAGTGGGTCGCCCAAGCTCTGGGTCGTGCTTCGTCCCGATGGCTTGGAACCGCCGGTCAATGTGTTGATAGTTACCGCGGACCCGGCCGAAGGCGAGGCCAACACAGAGGCCGGCGGCAACGTGGTCGAAACGATCGATATGCCGGTTGAAATTGCCGGCGTGGTGGCAGCCTTCATCGACGCGCACCATGTTGAACGTCCGATCATCAAGCGGCGACGCGATGGCGCGAAGCCAGACGTGCGCTGGCGCGATGGGCAAAAGCGAGGCGATGGCTCATGAGCAGCAACCGGACGGACGAGCCGTTTTTCAGTCGCTGGTCACGGCAGAAGCTAACCGAACCACAGGGTGCGAGCGAATCCGCTTCATCCCCTATGGGCGAGCCAGAACTCGACTTGTCCAAACTACCGAATGTCGACGAGCTCACGGCTGAAAGTGATATTGCAGCCTTCATGCAGAAAGGTGTGCCGGAGGCACTGCAGCGGCTGGCATTGCGCCGCATGTGGTCGCTCGATTCGAGCATTCGGGATTTCGTCGAGGTGGCGGAAAATCAATGGGATTTCAATGCGGTCGGCGGTGTCTACGGATTGTTTCAAGAGATCGAGCCCGGCACCGATGTAAGCATTTGGCTCGCACAAGCGACGTCCAGTTTGGCGCCGCCAGAAAAGCCAACCGACGTCACCCACGTAGCGGCTGACAGCGAAGTGCCAAGCGCTTCGAGTGGGAAACTTCCTGTTTCTCAACTGAAGACAGAAGGTATGCCGCGCGACGAGTTGAGCGAGAATCCGACCCCAAAGCGGTTGGCGGATCCCGCTCCTGAGCCCTCGCTCGAACCCTCGGAATCAATGGATCAGGCGAAGGTCTCACGTCGACGTCACGGAGGCGCGCTGCCGGTTTGATCGCGGCTCAAAATGCTGCAACCGCTCAACGACTAAAGTAGGACATAAAGCCTTCAGTTTTGGTAGCGTCAAAAAGGCCATAGGGTCTGGCTATGGCGCGTCAGCACTGCTACTATTCTATGAACAAACAAAGCAATCGAGCATAAGGCCGGGGTGGGTCTGCCGATCGCCAAAAAATGTGTCCGGGTGGAATGCGAGACAGCGGTTTACAACGCGCGATTAACGCGGCGGGCGGCATTGGTGCCTTGGCCCGCACGTTAGGGCTTGCTCAGCCGTCCGTTTCCGGTTGGACACGGGTGCCGGCCGACCGTGTCGTTGCGATCGAAGCAGCGGTCGGGGTCGCGCGAGCTGAGCTGCGGCCGGATTTATACGGTGCCGGTGCAAAATCACTCGATGCGCCCATCCTTGCCAATGCAACCGTCTTTCCCCATGCAACTGTCCTTGACGACGTCGATCTAGGCCGTGCGCGGAGTTATCGGCTATTGGCGAACCTCTTGGCCAAGCCACCGTCCCAAGTCTTGTTGGATAATATCTCGCGGATTTCAGGCGATGCGACACCGCTTGGCTTGGCGTGGATCGCACTTGCGGATGCCGCCCGCGAAACGCCCGAAGCCGAGGCCGGTGAAGAGTTCTTCAAACTGTTCGTCGGCGTCGGGCGAGGCGACGTTCTGCCGTATGCCTCGTTCTATCTGGCGGGCTTCCTTAACGAGCGCCCGTTAGCCGCAATCCGCGCTGATCTCGAGCGTTTGGGCATCGAGCGTCAATCCGGCATACATGAGCCCGAAGATGCGATTGCTACCCTTTTCGACGTGATGGCCGGACTGATCGATGGCTCCTATTCCACTAAGCCGGCTGACCAGGACGCGTTCTTCGAAGCACACATAAAGCCTTGGGCACCTCGCCTGTTTGCTGACGTAGCGGTTGCTCCCTCAGCCAAATTCTATCGAGCCGTCGCAGACCTAGGTGCGCAGTGGCTCGATCTTGAAACCCGTGCATTTGCGATTGCCGCCTGAATCGAGGAGACAAACATCATGTCAAAATCCAAAGCGGAACCAAACCTCGACCGGCGTGGCTTTTTGAAGGGTATCGGTACGGGCGCTGCTGGTGCCGCGACTGTCGCGGCGGGCGTGGCGGCTTCCACTCCGGCTATGGCGGTCGAGTCTGCCGCCGATAAGAAAAAGATGCGCTACCGCGAGTCTGAACACGTCAAGAAATACTACGCGACCAATCGTTATTGAGCGCGGCGCGATGACACCTCGCTGCCGCCAATCGAAATACACGCCATTGGGGAACCACCCATGCTGACCAAACGTCTAGAGTCCAAATCTCGTCAATCACGGCTCGCACCGGTGGCAGTAAGCGGCTCCTCGCCGCTTGATCGCCGTGCTTTCCTGCGCAACGCTGGCGTCACCGCCACCGGGCTAGCAGCGGTCGGCACGCTCGGTTCGGCCACTGTGCAAAAGGCACATGCAGTCGCGGCGATCGATCATTCGCAGCCGATTGCGATCAAGAAGAACGTTTGCACGCACTGTTCGGTGGGATGCACGGTCACAGCCGAAGTCCAAAACGGTGTCTGGGTGGGCCAAGAACCATCGTGGGACAGCCCAATCAACCGCGGTACGCATTGTGCCAAGGGCGCCGCCATCCGCGAGATCGTATTCGGCGATCGCCGCTTGAAGTATCCAATGAAGCTCGTTGATGGCCAGTACCAGAAGATTTCCTGGAAGCAGGCGCTCGATGAAATCGGCACCAAGATGCTGGAAATCCGCGAGAAATCGGGTCCGGAATCGGTATGGTGGTTGGGGTCAGCCAAGTTCACCAACGAGGGTGCCTATCTCTATCGCAAGATGGCGGCCTTCTGGGGTACCAACTCGGTCGACCACCAGGCGCGTATTTGCCATTCGACCACGGTCGCCGGTGTTGCCAATACCTGGGGTTATGGCGCGCAAACCAATTCATACAACGACATCCGCAACTCGAAGACCATGATCATCATGGGCGGTAATCCGGCGGAAGCTCATCCGGTGTCTCTGCAGCATGTGTTGACCGGCAAAGAAATCAACCGCGCCAACGTCATCGTGATCGATCCGCGCATGACGCGGACGGCGGCTCACGCAACAGAATATGTTCGTATCCGCTCGGGCACCGATATCCCGATTATCTGGGGCCTGCTCTGGCATATTTTCGAGAACGGCTGGGAAGATAAGGGGTTCATCGAGAGCCGCGTCAACGGCATGGGCGAGGTTCGCGCTGAAGTCAAAAAGTGGGACCCCAAAACCGTTGAAGATGTCACCGGCGTTCCCGGCGAGCAATTGAAGCGCGTCGCGGAAATGTTTGCCAAGCAAAAGCCATCGACACTGATCTGGTGCATGGGTGCAACGCAACACACGGTTGGCACCGCCAACGTACGCGCGTACTGTATTCTGTTGTTGGCGACTGGCAACGTCGGCGCGCCTGGCACTGGCGCAAATATCTTCCGTGGTCACACCAACGTACAGGGTGCGACTGACCTCGGCCTCGACGTCATCACGCTGCCGCTCTACTACGGCCTTGACGATAATGCCTGGAAGCACTGGTCCCGTGTTTGGGAAGTGGATTTCGAGTGGCTCGACGGACGCTTCGACAAGAAGCCGGGCCCGAACAATACGACGATCAACTATCGTAGCTTGCCGGGCATCCCATCGACCCGTTGGTTCGATGCGGTTACCGTGCCGAAAGATCAGATCGATCAGCGCGATACGCTGAAAGCCGCGATCATCTTCGGTCACGGCGGTAACACTGTGCCGCGCATGCCGGAAATGGTGAAGGGGCTGGCCGCGCTCGATCTGCTGGTCGTCGCCGATCCGCATCCGACCAACTTCGTGTCGCTAGCCGGTCGCAAGAACGGCACGTATCTGCTGCCGATCGCGACCAGCTTGGAGTGTGATGGTTCGCGCACGGCGTCGAACCGCTCGCTGCAGTGGGGTGAGAAGATCGTCGAACCGATCTTTGAGAGCGCCACCGACTATTGGGCCATATACGAGCTCGCCAAACGGCTTGGTTACGCCGACAAGATGTTCAAGAACATCAAGATGATCAAAGGCAAGTTCGGCGACGAACCGCAGGCTGAATCGCTGCTGGAAGAAATCAATCGCGGTGGCTTCTCAACTGGCTATTGCGGCCAGTCGCCAGAGCGTCTCAAGGCGCACATGAAGTATCAAGGCGAGTTCGATATCGTAACGCTTAAGGCAAAGCCCGGCGCGCCTGCCGAGATCGCCGGCGATCACTATGGTCTGCCGTGGCCGTGCTGGGGCACGCCGGCAATGCGCCATCCGGGTACACCGCTGCTCTACAACACCAACCTTCACGTGAAAGACGGCGGCGGTACCTTCCGCGCGCGCTTTGGCGTCGAGCGGATGATGAAGGTGAAGGCGCAAGAAAATGGTCAAGAGATCGAGCGCGAAGTGAAGGAGAACCTACTTGCGGAAGGTTCCTACTCGCTCGGATCCGAGATCAAGGATGGATACCCTGAATTCACGATGGCCGTGCTGCAAAAGCTCGGTTGGGATACAGATCTGACCGCAGAAGAGCGTGCCACGATCGAGAAGATCGGCGGCAACAATGCCGGCGGCGTGTCATGGGCAACCGATCTCTCCGGCGGCATCCAGCGCGTGGCGATCGCACATGGCTGTTCGCCGTTCGGCAATGCGAAGGCGCGCGCGAATGCGTGGAACCTGCCTGATCCCATCCCAGTCCATCGCGAGCCGATCTATTCGCCCCGTGTGGATTTGGTCGCCAAGTATCCAACCCGGCCCGATTTCAAGTCGTTCCGCATGACCAATGCAGGCGGATCGGTGCAAAAGGCTGCCGTCGAAAAGGGGATCGCCAAGGAGTTTCCGATCATCCTCACGTCAGGCCGTCTGGTCGAATACGAGGGGGGTGGCGAAGAGACCCGCTCCAACAAGTGGCTGGCCGAATTGCAGCAGGACATGTTCGTCGAAATTAATCCGGCTGATGCATCGTCACGTGGGATTTCCGAGGGTGGTTGGGTCTGGGTATATGGGCCGGAATCGCAGTCGAAGATCAAAGTCAAGGCGATGGTCACCGAGCGCGTTGGCCGTGGCGTCGCCTGGATGCCGTTCCACTTCGGCGGCTGGTATCAGGGCGAGGATCAACGCAAGAACTATCCTGCCGGCACCGATCCGATCGTACTCGGCGAGAGCGTGAATACCATCACCACCTACGGCTTCGATCCGGTAACGGCGATGCACGAAGGCAAAGCGACACTCTGCCAGATCCGTGCGGCTTAAGGAGACAACGAACATGGCGCGCATGAAATTCCTTTGCGACGCGGATCGCTGCATCGAGTGCAACGCCTGCGTCACCGCCTGCAAGAACGAGAACGACGTGCCGTGGGGCATCAACCGCCGGCGCGTCGTCACGATCAACGATGGCAAGCCCGGCGAGCGTTCGGTCTCCATGGCCTGCATGCACTGCACCGATGCGCCCTGCGCCGCGGTCTGTCCAGTCGATTGCTTCTATACGACCGACGACGCTGTCGTGCTGCACTCGAAAGAGCTGTGCATCGGTTGCGGCTACTGCTTTTATGCCTGCCCGTTTGGCGCGCCGCAGTATCCGAAGACGGCGAACTTCGGTTCGCGCGGCAAGATGGATAAATGCACCTTCTGCGCAGGCGGTCCTGAAGCCGATAACACCAAGGCCGAGTACGCAGCTTACGGATCGAACCGGTTGGCTGAAGGCAAGCTGCCGTTGTGCGCTGAGATGTGCTCGACCAAGGCGCTGCTCGCCGGCGACGGCGAAATCATCGCTCAAATCTACAAGGAGCGCGTTGCCAAGCGTGGCTATGGCTCCGGCGCATGGGGTTGGAAAACCGCCTACAAGGAAGACATCGCGAGTTGATCTTGCCTGCAAGTGGGCTTGCTCGCCTTTGGTGAGCCGCTAGTCTGATCACGCGCTTCGAGGACCAAGAAACTATGATCATTATGCTCGCAAGACGTTGTTTCGCATCCGCCGCTCTGGCCCTGCTGTTAATGGGGGCACCCGCCCTCGCCCAACAACCGAACTCGGTCAACCCGACCGCCAGTTCGGTCAAGGAAAAGCAGTTGCTCGATGCCTTGAAGCCGGGTAGCACCGATACGTTGGCAGGCCGCATTTCGATCCCGGATGAACGCGCGGGTAATTTAATCCAGCCGGCCGGCAAGGATTTTCGCGTCCTGCAACAGGATACAATTCCAAAAGTCGGCGCCATCGCAATCGTTGGTATGCTTGGGTTAGTCGCATTGTTCTTCATGTTTCGCGGTCGCATCAGAATGGCAGCTGGCCCATCCGGCCGGACGATCGAACGCTTCAACGGTCTTAGCCGCTATGCGCATTGGACCGCGGCAACATCATTCATTCTGCTCGGTTTGACTGGTCTCAATCTCGTATTCGGCCGCTCATTGCTGTTACCGGTGATCGGGCCGGAAGCATTCGCTTCGCTGACCCAGGCCGGCAAGTTCGTGCACAATTACATCAGCTTCGCATTCGCATTCGCGATTGCGTTGATGTTTGTGATGTGGGTCAAGGACAATCTGCCGAAAGGTTCTGACATACGTTGGTTTGCCGAAGGCGGTGGTCTCGTAGGCTCGAAACATCCGCCTGCCGATCGGTTCAATGGTGGGCAAAAGTTGATCTTCTGGTCGACGGTCCTCGGCGGTGCCGCACTTTCGATTTCGGGCTACGTTCTGATGTTCAAGCCACCCGAGGTCGTTGTCGCAGGGTTGCAGCTGGCCACCGTTGTGCATGGCTTGGTTGGTGTCATCATGGTGGCAATAATCATCGCCCATATCTACATCGGCACACTGGGCATGGAAGGCGCTTTTGATGCAATGGGCACGGGCCGGGTCGATTTGAATTGGGCCAAAGAGCATCACTCGATCTGGGTCGACAAGGTTGCGATGAAGCGTCCGCAAGACATAACTGGCGGCCGCGTTTCCGCGCCCGGCGAATAAGGAGAACAACATGAAGGCTTTCCTTGCGGCTGTACTGACCGTGGTTGCGATCGGGTTCGGCGCGTCGTTCGTGTTGGAGCGTTTTCAACGCACGGCAGATCAGGCCTATGCGGGCGGTGGAGCGCGGGTCGATGCCGATGCGCGGCTAACAGGTGTGCCGGTCAAGCACTGACGCACCCGTCGAATGCAATGATACATTTGAGGCCGGTTACGTGTTGCTCGGCCTCGTTGTTTTGGAGAACCGCACTTGTCCCCCTCGCGCGATGCGATTGAAGCTGCACTGTCTCGTGTGCTGACGCCCGATGGTAAGGTGCTGACGGCAGCGCTCAAGCCTGAGATCATGGTGACGGGGGATCGTGTCTCAGTATCGTTGGCGATCAATCCGGCTGATGCCGTGCAGTGGGAGCCCATTCGTCTCGCGATTGAAACTGCACTAGTCGCACTTCCAGGTGTCGCTCGTGCACTAGTGTCGCTCACCGCTGAGCGAAAGGCCGCGCCGAAACCTACGTCACGGGAATTACCAAAGCCGGCGGAATTGTCACCGCCGCCGCGTTTCCCAAATCTCGCGAAAGTAAAACGGATCATCGCGGTTGCGTCCGGCAAGGGTGGCGTCGGCAAGTCGACTACGGCGTGCAATTTGGCACTCGCATTGCGCGCGCAAGGTTTGAGCGTCGGCGTGCTCGACGCCGATATCTATGGACCGTCGATGCCGAAGTTGTTCAACCTCAAAGGCCGCCCGACCGTGATTGCCGGCCGGACGCTATCGCCGCTCGAGGCCTACGGTTGCAAAGTCATGTCGATCGGTTTCGTGGTCGATGCCTGCAAAGCGATGGTCTGGCGCGGGCCGATGGTTGCGTCCGCTATCACGCAGATGTTGCGCGATATCGCCTGGGGATCGCTCGATGTTCTGATTGTCGATATGCCGCCGGGCACGGGAGATGCTCAGTTGACACTTGCCCAGCAAGCGCCGTTGGCCGGCGCGATTATCGTGTCGACGCCGCAGGATCTGGCGTTGATCGATGCGCGTCGTGGGGTCGAGATGTTTCGCTCGGTCGGCGTTGGTGTTCCGATCATCGGTCTGATCGAGAACATGAGCTATTTCATTTGCGACGAGTGCGGCAAGCGGCATCACATCTTCGCACATGGTGGAGCGCGCGCTGAAGCCGTCAAGCTCGGTGTGCCATTCCTTGGCGAGATCCCGCTGGATGCGATGATCCGCGAGCGCTCGGACAGCGGCATGCCGATCGTCGTCGCTGATCCAGATAGCCCGCAAGCGGAAGCTTATCGGGCCATCGCGGCAAAGGTGATGGCCGGGTTCAATTAGATTTGTGTGGGTTGGGTTTCGCCCGCAAAATGCGTCCTATCCCAACTTCCCGCTGTAGCGCACGGCCTCTGCTTCGCCCTTGCCCTTGGCGCTCGACTTGACGCCACGACCGGCTTCCACCGCGCCAAGGACAATCGGACGCTCGCCGGTCGACTGGAGTGCCGCAGTCACTTCTCCAGCGCGTTCCTTGTCCGCGATCACGATCATGCCGATCCCGCAGTTGAATGTGCGCAGCATCTCGGTGTCGTCCAAGCGGCCGGCGTGCTTCAACCAGCCGAACACGGGTGGCATGGAGATAGCGGATAGATCGACATGAGCCGCAAGGTCCGCCGGCATCACCCGCGGAATATTCTCGGACAACCCGCCACCAGTTATGTGGCTCAAACCCTTCACGGCGCCGGCAGCACCGCTGCCACCGGTTGCGCGGATCGCGGCTAAGACCTGCTTCACGTAGATCCGCGTTGGTACCAAAAGCGCTTCGGCGAGCGTTTGACCTTTGATCCATGGTGCCTCGTAACCCCACTCCAGTTTCTCTTCCGCGACCAAGCGGCGCACGAGAGAAAAGGCATTCGAGTGAACACCAGCCGACGGTAAACCGATAATGACGTCGCCAATGGCGATATCATCGCGCGGCAGGATTTCGGCGCGCTCCACCGCGCCCACGCAAAAGCCGGCCAGATCATAGTCTTTCTGTTTGTACATCCCGGGCATTTCGGCAGTTTCGCCGCCGATCAGTGCGCAGCCGGCTTCGCGACATCCCGCAGCGATCCCGGCGATCACTGCCGTCGCTGATGTGAGTTCGAGCTTTCCCGTGGCGAAATAATCAAGAAAGAATAAGGGCTCAGCACCCTGGACGATGAGATCGTTGACGCACATCGCCACCAAATCGATGCCAATCGTGTCGTGCACGCCGCTTTCGATGGCGATCATCAGCTTGGTGCCGACGCCATCGTTTGCCGCAACCAGGATCGGATCCTTGAACCCGGCCCGTTTCAAATCGAACAGCCCACCGAAGCCGCCGAGGTCCGCATCGGCGCCCGGACGGCGGGTCGCCTTCACCAATGGCTTGATCGCCTGCACCAATGCGTTGCCGGCATCGATATCTACGCCGGAATCGCGATATGTTATTGGAGCATTGGGGCGGGGTGGTTTGTCGGTCATTTGTGTTATTCCGGTCCAGATCGTCGAGCGGCGCGCGATTGATGAGCACAAACCGGATTTTCGCCCGATTGGCGGTCGAAAGCCACACACGCCACATCGCGCGACTATTTCGATGCGTGGTAGCAGAGTATTCTATGGCGCTGCAATGAAATGGCATCGGCCAACCAGGGATTGACCAAGTGACACGTTCAATTCGATTGCGATTGTGGATGCCAGCAGTGGTCCTGTCTGTGCTCGGGGCAGCGTCAGCCGGCGCTCAGCAAACGACCAAGCCGTTCACTATCGGCAATTATCCGGTTGATGCCACGGCCGCCAATTCAGTCGCGGCCAAGGAACAGGCACTCGCCGATGGACAGAAAGCGGCGTTCCGCTCGCTGTTGAAGCGGTTGGTACCGGTCACCTCGTACAAGCGCATCGATAAACTCAAGAACGTAAAGGTCGCCGATCTAATCGACGGTGTCTCGGTTCGTTCGGAACGCCATTCCACGACCCAATATATCGCCAATCTTGATTTCTCTTTTCAGGTCAACGCAGTACGCGAACTGCTAAAGCGCGAAGGTGTGCCCTTCGTTGATCTGCAAGCGCCGGCGATCGTGATTGTGCCGATCTATCGCGCGGCGCCGGCCGGACAGGGCGCCGCCCCTTCGGTCTTGGAGCAAGCTGCGGGGCAAAAAGCCTGGACTGACGCCTGGAAGGGGCTCGATCTCGAGCATTCGTTGGCACCCGCCAAGCTCGAGTCAACAAAGGCGTCGATTCACTACGACACGTTGCAATTGATGACAAAGGACGGCGACGGTGGTGGCTTGCGGATCGTCACCAAGGAGTTCGGCAGCGAAACGGTTTTGGTTGCGCTGGCTGAGCCCGATCTGGGATCGAAAAAGCTCAATGTTACATTGATGGGGCGCGACGCGGTCGGACTGTTCGCATTGAAGCGGTCGTACAAGTTCCAGATCGAGGATTTCGCCTATACTACCGAATTAGCGGCGCTGGTGGCACTCGGTACACTCGAAGGCCGTTGGAAGGCGATCAAGGCCAGACCTGCTGTTGGCGGCGGCACTGCCGGCGCACAAGCGTTACAACCAGTGCAACTGACGATTGAATTTCGCACCCTGCAGGAGTGGCAGGCGATCAAGCGTCAAATCACCGAGACGCCGGGCGTCGAGGATTTGCAAGTCGGCGGGCTTTCTGGCCGGTCGGTCGAGGTTGCGGTGCGGTTTCCTGGGGGTGGCAATCAACTCGCGGATTCCCTGGTATCGCAAGGCTTGGACATGCGTGAAAACGGCGGTACCTGGGTCGTGCGATCGGGAGGTTGAACGAAGCTTAATGCTTATGCCCAAGGGCGCAATACGGCAGCCTTGGTTTCATACTCCGTGATGCTTTTTTCTTTTTTCATCGTCAAGCCAACGTCATCGAGACCCTCAAGCAGGCAATGCTTGCGGTGTTCATCGACAGCAAACGTGATGACGCCCCCGTCTGGGCCTCGAATTTCCTGGGCTTCAAGATCGACCGTCAAAGTGGCGTTGGCGCCACGATTAGCATCATCCATCAGCTTTTCGAGCTCTTGAGGCGTGACCTTGATTGGCAAGATGCCGTTCTTGAAGCAATTGTTGTAAAAAATGTCGGCAAAGCTCGTTGAAATTACGCAACGGATGCCGAAGTCCAGCAACGCCCATGGTGCGTGCTCGCGACTGGAGCCACAGCCAAAGTTTTCTCCGGCAACCAAGATTTGCGCCATACGATAGGCGGGCTTGTTTAAGACGAAGTCGGGGTTTTCATTGCCAGCCTCGTCGTAACGAATTTCAGCGAAGAGCGCCTTGCCGAGTCCGGTGCGCTTAATCGTCTTGAGGTAATTCTTTGGGATGATCTTGTCGGTGTCGATGTTGATCATCGGCAAAGGTGCCGCGACGCTGGTCAGCTTATTGAACTTCTGCATAGGATCCTCGTGGGAAGCCTGGAATTGCACTTTCCATTGTCATGCGCGACCAACGGTACCTTGGTCAAGTCTGTTAGCTTGCTATGGCTATAGCACGCGAGTTTCAATGGACCTTCGGGTCAGCGTAGCACTTGCGCATATAATCACAGCGGTGGGAGCCCGCAAAGTGCATGCTATCGCCTTTGGCGGGGGCAATAAACTTGCAAACTTCCTCTACCCCATCGGGTGAAAGCCAACCTTCGCGCCGGCCACGTTGCACGGCGAAGCAGTCGGCGGTTTCTTCGTCCGGTCCGCGAAACTGATGGCCGCATTCGTGGGCGAAAATCCACATCTTTACGGGGATGGAGACCTTGGCCATCAATCGCGGGTTCAGGATCAAGAATCCGGGATAAGCGGCGCCAAAGTCGTCCAACTGGCTATCGAGTACGGTTGGTCGCTGGCCGCAGGACAGACGCCTGCGATCAAACACCAATTCACCGGGTGGAACGATTTTGGCATCGCCACCCACGTGGGCCACGTATTCTTCCGGCGTCGGAGGACCCTCGGCGCGAACGACGGCGGCGTTCAGGAATCCCGACATAAGGCACACGGCCAAGATTGCGCGCTGCAACTTGAGTTGAGTTCCACGCCAGGGCTGAGGCCCCGAAATCCATATCATGATTGCCATTCACTGCGTTTGGTTCGCACGAAAACCGACCATCGCGTGAACCCCCGTTTATTGCAAGGACCGGCTGGTCGCAGTACCCAATGAAATTGCGTGTGTGATGTTCCAACGCATTCAGCGACCGGCCGACGCCTCGAGATCTTCCATATCGGCATCGGAAAAGCCGAAATGATGACCGACTTCGTGCACCAGCACATGGGTTACCACTGCGCCCAAAGTTTCGTCGCTATCGGCCCAATAATCTAGGATCGCGCGTCGATAGAGGAACACCATATCGGGTTCGCTTGCTACGTGCGACACGCTCTTTTTGTCGAGGCTTACACCCTGATAAAGTCCCATCAAATCGAGCGGGCTCTCGATATTCATCTCATCTAGGATATCGTCAGGTGCATAGTCCTCGACGCGGATGATTAGGTCACCGCACATTTTGCGGAATTCACCGGGCAGACGGGCCCAAGCCGCACCTGCCAGATGCTCTATGTCGACGAGGCTAGGTGCCTCAGCGTTTTGCCACGTGTTGCGTTCAGCCATGCAATCCTCGGTAGTGGCAGCTTTCGATTTTCCTCTTCTTAGTCGCGTGAGCGAGCAAACGCCAGCGTCTATCCATGCGATCGACTGGTCATAACTCGAAAAAAACAATTTGGATCATTGTGTTATGCGCCGGATCGCCGTGGGCGGGCAGTTGTGGGGATGCGCGGTGCACCGATTGAACGATCGTTAGGCATTCCTTTGCCATTCTGCACGACAATCCGAATCTGCAAGTAATCCGTCAGCTCATCCCTGATCACGTCCGCATTTTAGTCATGAGGTTACCGTGAGCCAAGCCGCACTCCGCGCTACTGAAGCCGCACCAATTGCCGGTGCTCTAGACGAGGGAAACAAAGTGGCGGCGCCGGACGTTCTTGGCCTCACCGTTGCGCGTACCCAAACGGATTTGTCGTTACCGTTGCTCATGCGCAAGATCGTCGCCGAATACGGCAAGTCATTCAATCAGCTATTCACAGATTTCGCCAAGTTGGGCTTCGGTCCGGGCAAGCTCTCGATCGAAGAATACTTCGATCTTAGATTGTTCGACGACGCAGCCCTCAATGGCGCTGACAAGCGTCAGTTCGTCGGCCTCGATGTGATGCGTCACCTGTGGGACCAGGTGAACTACGATCAAACCTGGTACGGCATCATGAACGACAAGCTCGCCTCGGCGACACTGCTCGGCGGCTACGGATTTCCAGTTATCCCGATCGTCGCGATCTTTGCGCCATCGCTCAGTTTGCCAACCGCGCCTTGCCGCGTTCTCAAATCGGCCGACGACTTGCGCTGCTTCCTGCGCGAGCCAGCCAATTATCCAATGTTCGGTAAACCGACAGACGCCTTGCAGAGCCTTGGTTCCATGAGCTTTGATAAATACGAGGAAAGTACCGGTGAGTTGACGGCCGTCGACGGTTCTATCGTTGAGCTTGAGCAGTTCATCGCCGACGTCACGACGCATTATTGCAAGGGATATCTATTTCAGAAGCGATTGCTCCCGCACGCTTCGATCCGCAACATTTGTGGCAACCGGCTTGCAACTGTTCGTATCGTCACGATCAACCCAAAGAGTGGGCCGGAAATTTTGCGTGCAGCATGGAAAATCCCGGCTGGCGCCAATGCTGCCGACAACTTCTGGCGCACCGGGAACTTGCTCGGTCAAATTGACATCGAGACTGGCCGAATCGAGCGCGTCGTTCGTGGCAAGGGTGTTGATCAGGAAGCGCTGACGGCCCATCCCGATACTGGGACCAACATGGCCGGCTTCGAGTTGCCGATGTGGAACGCAGCTAAAGCTCTCGCCCTTGAAGGTATGAAAGTATTCCCCAAGATGGGCATGATTGGTTGGGATATCGCGGTCACCGATGCTGGACCTGTCATTGTCGAACCCAACGAGACGCCCGATCACATGCTGCCGCAGATCGCCGATCGGCGCGGTATGCTCGATGACCGGTTCCGCGCATACGTTGCGGAGCGTAAGGCTGAATTCGCCTCACTGCAGCAAGCCACACGACGCCAAATGCGCAACGAAGGCCGTAACAAGTTGCAACGCGTCACCGCTGACGTCGGCAAGGCTTGATCGTAGCGGCCAACACAACGGAAGTTGCACGCCCTATCTTGGCATCTTTAAGTTTCGTCGAGCCGCCGAGCGGAATCTACCGTCATCAGCGGAACGCCCTTACGTATCGGGAACGCCAAGTTCGCCCGCTTACTGATGAGCTCTTGGGCGACCGGATCATAGCTGAGCGGGCTCTTGGTGACCGGGCAGACCAGGAATTCCAACAGTCGCCGATCGCAGACGCCGTCGTTCGCTTGGGGGATGGCGGGGGTGATATCGGCCGTTCGCTGTTCAGTCATCGGTGAATGCCTATCGTTATTGCATCGTTGTGCCGGCGCCGCCCTCGCCACCGGCCATTTCCATCTCGGCAAGCGCTATCAGAACCTCGGCGCGTGACTTGAGATCAGGCGCCTCCAACAGAGCTTGTTTCTCTTCTGCCGAGTACGGACTGATGATCGATAACGAATTGACCAGATGCTCGCTCGGCGCGTTGCCGATTGCCTTCCAATCGGCGTTGAAGTGGTGCGATTCCAGATACCGCTTCAACACATGCAAGAGCCGTTCACGATTGACCTGGTCTTCCCCAACGCCTTTGGAAAAATCATCCTGGAACGCGTGACAATCAACTTCGAAAGTGCGGTAGGGATCCGAGGTTTCGACTTCGCGCGCGATGTTGAACCGGCAAATCCCGGTCAACGTGATGACGATGCGCCCGTCGTCAAGTTCTTGAAAAGCGGTGACGCGCCCGGCGCACCCGACCCGTCGCAAGCGCGTGTGATTACCAGCCGGGCTATCCTCATCACTGACCGAGCGCTCAGGTTGGATGATGCCGATGATGCGATTACCTGCAATCACATCCTCGATCATTTGCAGATAGCGCGGCTCGAATAGATTGAGCGGCAGCGTCGCGCGCGGCAGAAGGATCACGGCGCGCAACGGAAACACCGCGATCTGACGCGGCAGGTCCGTAGGGCGGCGATAACGATCGATTGGGGCCAAGAAGCCTCCCAAGACAGAATTTGGTCCTATGAAAATAGCAGAGATGAGAGGCGGCGTCGGCCCTCAAGTGTCGCTGCGTCCTTCGGCCCCCACGCTTCGAAGAATTGGACCAGCTGTTTGCGTGCCGCTTGGTCGTTCCAATTCCGGTCGCGCTTGACGCTTGCAAGCAGATGGTCGATCGCTGCAATTTTGTCGCCGCGCGCACCAAGCGCCGCCGCCAGGTCGATTTGAGCCTGGTGATCGGCTGGGTTGGCCTCGACCTTGGCCTCAAGCTCCGCAGTATCGCCGGCGCCCGCGGCTTTGCGTGCTAAATCCAGTGCGGCATGCACGGCGGTGACCGCTGGCGCATTGCGTTTGTTTGGTGGCACCAGCTCGATCGTCTGCTCGGCGCGCGCAACGTCTCCGGTTTTCATATAGCAACGGGCCAAGCCCGCAAGCGCACCAGGCTCCTCTCGATTTTCCTCGAGTATTGAAGCGTAGATCTCGGCTGCATCCTGCAAGTCGCCGGCCTCGAATGCTTCGTCACCGGCTGCGAGCGCTGCCGCCAGATCACCGGCCGCGTCTTCACCCAGCATCCGGTCGATCAGCGATTTGATCGCACTCTCGGGCTGTACACCCATGAAGCCGTCGATCGGCCGGCCATCACGAAATACCATAACCGTCGGGAGTTTTTGGACACCGAGCTGGCCGGGAATTGTCGGATGCTGGTCAATGTTCATCTTCACCAAGCGCACTTTGCCGGCGTAGCTGCGTACAACTTTTTCGATGAGCGGCGTCAGCTGCTTGCAGGGACCGCACCAGTCGGCCCAGAAATCGACGAGGACGGGCACCTGTTTCGACGGTTCGATGACATCGTTCACGAACGTTGCCGTCGTGGTGTCACGGATAATGTCGTCTGGCGCTACCGTGGCACTACCGGCTTTCGCGGCCGGAGGGTTGCTGCCGATAATCATGTCGTGCTCCTGAAAAAATTCGTTGTCGTAGATGCCCGCGCAGCACGGGACTGGTACCCCAACTGCAGCTCGGAACCGTGGTTTGAATTGCTGTTGTACCTCAGATTATCCGAGAAATGGCCGTGAAGCGACCGTCATTACGTCGACGGTGCTCATTGGTCGGCCGCAGCGACCGGCAATTGAACGATGTGAGGGGGATGGCCGGTCGCGTGCATGAAGCGCATCAGGTCATCCCTGGCAATGTTGGTCGTCGCGGTATTGATCAGCGGGTGGGAATTTATAGTGTCGAATTCCATCAGGTCTGCATCGATGACGACGGTGACAAGGTGCTGTCTATCATTGATCACTGCGAGCGCTGTAACCGATCCAGGGGTGACGCCAAGAGCCTCGGCTAAAAGTTCCGGCTTTCCGAAGCTCAATCGTGCGCACCCCAGTGTTTTATGCAGTGCCTTCATATCGATACGCGCATGCGCTTCCGCGACAACCAGGAAGAGCCGGCCTTTCGCGTCCTTGAGGAATAAATTCTTGGTGTGCGCTCCGGAAAGTTCGCGATGAAGGTTTTCGCTCTCTTCGACGGTAAATACCGCGGCGTGTTCGGTCGTGCGCGTGGA
Organism: Hyphomicrobiaceae bacterium; assembly: GCA_031367505.1. Lineage (GTDB taxonomy): Bacteria > Pseudomonadota > Alphaproteobacteria > Rhizobiales > Hyphomicrobiaceae > JAKFWF01. The sequence goes on from JANLPY010000065.1 coordinate 43,358, forward strand.
AATGCCCAATTCACCGAGAAAATTGAAGAGTTCGGCGCGGGTCGCATGGGCAGGTGCTGTCATGTCGGTCAAGGCGTCTCGGGTGATGTCGGGTTCATATTTGGCTGTCAAAGATCGCAAACAAGCGGCAAACGCAAGTCTGTCAGGGCACGTGAGCACGTTTCAGCAATCCCACCTCTTGCAATGGTCGCGGCTTTCGGCCATACACCGTGCCGTGGCAGTCTGATTGACTGGCGCGACGTACCCCAAGACCTGGATGCGGGCGTAGCTCAGGGGTAGAGCATCACGTTGCCAACGTGAGGGTCGACGGTTCAAATCCGTTCGCCCGCTCCAATTCTTTATAATTTACAATGTGTTAGCCGAGTGCGCTGGTTTTGAACCGCGGCGCGTTTTTGCGCGTGCAGGCGGTCGGCTCCGCAGGAACTAGAGTTGGCCCGATCCCTAGAACGCAAGCGCTCTTGGCGCGTCGATATGTCCCCTGCGCATCCAGGCGCTGTAGCTGGTTGAAACAGTGGAATAGCCATCACATTAAGGGTGCGTGCGATTTCTGAAATTTAGCGATAGCGCCGTCGTCCATGAAAAGGTTAGTTTTAGCATCATGGATCATCGGGTAACAGCCGTAGAGCGTGCGTTTCAACTGGCAGGATCGGGCAGCTGTAGTTCCGTCGCGGACATCAAGGCTGAATTGAAGGCTGAAGGTTATTCAGTCGACCAAATCTTCGGTCGCGCCCTGCACAAGCAGTTGCTTGCTATCTGCAAGACTGCAAAGGGCGCCGACGCCGGTTCGACTGCCGGCATCGACCAGCCGGACTGAAAGCGATATTCGCCGAGCCTATGCGCGTCGCGGGCTTGCCTCGAGATTGGCCGACGCCATGCGGGCCAGAATCTCAATCGTGACGGCCTTGAGTGCCTTGCCAGAGTCACCCGGGTACTTCGCCTGGTACGACCGGTCCTGAACTTGGAATCGGGCCGCATCCTGCAGTGCTGCCATCCGCGGTATCGTTTGCTCAAAGCACAGATTGTCCGGGTTGGCCGCCAGCCACCGATGATATTCTTCGTCGGTTGACGAGTGCGCATCCTTCATGTTGACCAGCACACCAAGGCTTTGTGCGAAACCCATTTCGGGGTTCAGCGCTTTGAAGCGCCGGAACACTTCCAAACCACAGGTTGAGACGTAATCGGCTTTAGTCGGTGAAATATGGAAATCGGCTTCGCGCAGCCAGCTTTCCGTCAGTACCGATAGCCCCGGCGGGCAGTCGAGAAGAACCACGTCGAACACCGAGCGCACACTGCCGAGCAGGCCTGAAATGGCTGCCCGGAGCCGGCCGTGCAAACTCTCCTTCGAAACTTCGCGCTCGAACAATGTCAGCTGCATGTCGCTCGGGATCAGGAATACCGATCGGGCATCATCGATGTCGGAGACGCCACGAACAACGAAGCGAGGCCATTCGGCCGGCGTGTTGTTCAGCACCGACGAGATAAGGAAATCGACGAGAGTCAGGCCTTCCGACTGCAGTTTGTGAAGGTTGCCAGGCGTCATCAACATCGAGCTGACGCTTGCCTGCGAGTCGGAATCGATCACAAGAACATTCTTGCCGTGGAACGTTGCCATGGTTTCGGCGATGGCAAGCACAACGGTCGATTTGCCGACGCCGCCCTTAGTGTTCATGATGGCGATCGTGTTGCGCATTTTACCTTCAAAACCCCGCCGCTACGGCTGAAAACCAAGTCTTCGTGCGAGCGAACGTTTACTCAAGAATATGGCGCGGTAGTGTGCTCAATCGCCAGAAAAGGGCTATCCCGGTCGCTACCCTTGTGCGTCTTGCACGACGTGCCGCCAAAAGAAAAGGGGGGCGCTCGGAAGGCCCCCTTTTCCAGATCACATAATAATCTATGCTGCAGGCGTTTACCAGTGGCCGCTCGTGCGCTGCCAAGCGTAACCGCCCTGCTTCACCAGAACTTGCCGGTGTTCAAGCGCCACCACCGCTGGTCGATTGACAACGTAATTCGTGGCGGGGCGTGCGATGTAGGGACGCTCGACCCACTGATGCAGCGGCGGCTGATAAACATGGCGGGCTGCGGCTGGCCGCACCAACACCTGGCGAGCTTCTTCTCGAACCACAGCTGGAGTGTGGTGAGCGATTTTGCCCGCCGGAGCTACCATCACGGTCCGCTCGATCGTGCGTGTAACCGGGGGCGACTGTACTTTGCAAAGTGTCTCGCGGCCGTGCCAATCGCGATCGCGCTGCCAGGCGACGCCAGCAGGCCGCACAACGACCGTTTCCTGCACGGTGCGATACTGGGCCGGAACGTGGGAATAGGTCACCTGTGCCGGTGCGACGAGCACGGGTCTTGCAACGGTCATGTACTGAGCAGGTGAGTGCTCGACATGCCAGCGGCCAGATTCAACTTCAACGCGGGCATTGCGAACGCCAATTACGGCCGGCTCATGCACTATGGCGCGTGAGGCTGGTTGCACGACGACTGGTTGGGCAACGGTCGCGTACACATCTGGTTGATGAACCTTGGTGTAGCATTCGCGGCCGTTCAAGCATCCACCTGCCAACGCATTGGTGGCACTTAGAGCGAACGCTCCAGACGCCGCAATCGAGGTCCATCCTATCGCACGCATTACTGATTTCAGCATGTATCGTCACCCGCCTGTTTCAACGCCAAGATCGCTGGTTATATTGTTGATGCTACAGCATTTTAGGCGATTGAGCGCGTGTGCTGAGATTAATTGGTGAACGGCCTGATCGCAGGTTAGTATAAACTTTACGAAGGTTAACCAGTGAACCCTTGTACGGCTGTCATTTGGCTGACTGCAGATCCGTCATTCAAGCGTGCCAAGTCGGCCCGCACCGTGTCGGCGCGGACTTTATCTCCTTCGTCGGCGAACGACTTGATGCTTGCTTGGAGCATCTCGATCGCATGCTCAAAGCTTTGGCTGTCGCCCGCTCGTTCAGCCATTGCCCAAAGCGTCATGCCGAGTTCATGCTGAAGCGCGGCCTTGGTTTTCATGTCTTTCTCGGCAATCGCGTTCTTGATTGCACGACGGAAGGCCGTTGCTGCGAGGTCGAGCAGCATGACCTGCCCCCCACCCGCATATTCGGCCAGCAAAGCCCGGCCTAGTGTCGTCTCAGCGACCGTTCGTTCAAAGTGGACCTGGGAGAGGTCGGCGAATTGGATCGCGGCCCGCAAGCGTTCGATCGTTTCCACGAGTTGCTTTGGGTCGCCACGAAGCGTTGCCGTGCGCAGCAGGATTTGGCCGAACGTCGCGGTCGCGTTGACCCATTCCTCGGGCGATGTTTCTTTTTGCAGGGAGTTCAAGGCCGTTCGATAGGCGTGTGCCGCAGTATCAAGCATGGCCAGGTCACCGGACGGATCGCCGGCTCGCCACAGGCAGCCGGCCTGAAGCAGGCGCATGTCGGTCGCCTCCGATTGGCGATTTTCTACCGCATAGGCATTGGAAGCAATTCCGGCGTGGTACGCAGCCTTTGCAAAATTCTCGATCGCGTGGCTGCGCTGGGCAAGCATCATCAGAATTTCTGCCAAACGCTGTTGGCCTTGCGCCCAAGGCACTGCCCCGACCAGGCTGGTGTCGAGCTGGCCGGCCTGATCGTAGGTACGGATCGCATCGCCCAACGCCAACTCGTCGCCGAATAGCTGATGCTGACGAAATAGCGCGTTCGCTTGCTGCATGAGAAAGTGCCACTGCAAAGCGGTATCGGCCTTGGTAAAGCCGCGCACAGCTGAGCCGTAGTGTCGCGCCGCTTTGCGAAAATCGAGCCGGATTTCTTCGATCGTCGCCCGCCCCATTAGTACCTGCGCTGCGAGCTGCATGCGTTTGCGGGAAGCCGCGAGATCGGTATGCGCCAGATGGATCAGTATCTCCTGTGCTGCAGCCAACGTGACGTCGGCCGCAACGAATGCGCCGCCGGCAAGGTGATGCGCGGCGTCGAGCACGGGTGTGGTGATCTCGGGCGTGCGTTGAGCCAATGTCACCAGCCGTTCGATGAGCGTGGAAAGCGCTTGGAGCAGTTCCGCTTCCAGCGTTGCAAGGTCGGTCGCGTGCGGATGACGAACCTCGATGCCGGCCTTGACGGCTGACACCGCGCTGGGAGCAAGGCGGGAAAATCCAGTGCTCGGAACGGTATTCAGAGGGAACTCCATGAGCGGCGCCAACACTTGCTCGGGTGGCGTGCTTGGTGCATCCGTTGGCGCTTGAGCAGGCGAGCGCCAAAGGTCGGTTCTCAGATACAGATCAACGGCTGCCATTATCTGCGGCAGCACTGATGGATCGGCAATCACCGTGTTGAACAGCCGTTCGAGTAAAATGAAGACCGTTCGCTCGTCCAAGTGCGCACGCGCGATGTCGCCGGAAGCTCGTGCTCGTTGTATAATATCCGTTGCAAGCGCTTGCGCGCCATCTGTCGCCTGCAAAGCGAATGTGAACGTTTCGGGTGGCGGTCGATTCAGCTCGACGATGGCTGGCAATGCTCCTGCGTGTAGTTGAGTTGTCTCGCGACTGAGGCCCGATTGCTGCCAGGACAGCCAGTAGTTCTGCACCATGGTATTCAGCACCGCGCTCACTTGCGGTCCACACTCGCGCGATAGCACGTCGATCAATGTGTAGCCGGCATCGATCGCGCCAACGGGCACGGTCATGCCGAATCCGCTCGCGGCCGAAGTTAATCCCGCTCCTAAAAGACCGACGAGCTCGCGTTCCATGTAATGATCTTACAACGATCGATCAGGTCTTGTTTCGAGGTGCGGCGCGTTCCCGGGCCATGTAATGATATTCGTCATTCGGCCGCATGTCGGTGGCGGCCGCCAATCGATTGGACATGTTGTAGAATGCGGCGGTCGATGCGATGTCCCAGATGTCGCGATCATTGAAGCCCGCTGTGCGCAGCGCCGCGCGGTCTGCTTCGTCGATTTGGGCAGGGTGTTCGGTCAACTTTTCCGCGAAACGGAGCATTGCTTGTTGCTTGACTGGTAAATTGGCCGCTCGCCAATTTTGCGCGATCAACTCGCCCATGATTGGATCTTTCGCGCGCTGGCGAACGGCTGCCCCATGTGCAGTCAGACAATATTGGCAGTGGTTGATCGCACTTACGGCCACCGCGATCATTTCGCGCTCGACCTTGGTGATCCCGCTATCGGCTAACATCAGGTCGTCGACCATGTCGATGAACGCTTGCAGCTTTGAATTGTCGAAAGCATAGGCTCGCAAGACATTCGGGACAAAGCCGAGCTTTTCCTGGCACTTGTCGAAGTACGCTTGGAGTTCCGGCGTCAACTTGGCTTGCGGTCCAAGTTCAAGGGCGGTCACGGCATCCGTGGCATGTTTCTTCATTCGTTGATCTCCTAGAGTGCGCGCCGAACGGTGTGAAGTAACTGTCGAGCAAGAAGCAAGTTAAAACAACGTCCTAGTATACCTCTAATGTTCGAAAAATGGCATGGGGCTCGTTAGATTGTCGATGATGGTTGGCAGCAGGGGTAGTCAATCGCTATCCTCGCCCCTACCCTGCGAAGATCATCGGCACTTTCGCAAGCAAAACACTGGAGTGTGCTTACATGGCCCAAGATACGCCTGCCATGAGTGCTTCGGTCAAATCTCTTACGGATTTGCTGTTCTCGAGGTTGGGATCGGACGGGCCGGAGCCGCTCAGTCCATCGCTGAGGGCGGATCTCGTGCACTCTGCACTCGATTGGATGGCATCGAGAGTTGCCGGCCGGTCGAAGATCCGTATTCGGCCGCTGATCGACGGCGACAACACACTTGCGGTGCTCGAAGTCCTGAATGACGACATGCCGTTTCTCGTTGATAGCGTGATCGGCGAAGTGCAGGCGCGCGGTTTATCCGTCAGGCTCGTGCTGCATCCGACGCTCAAAGTGCAGCGCGACGTCAACGGCAATCTCGAGCAGATCGGTGGTGCGGGTAACAGCAATTGGGGTGACGGCCATCAGGAAAGTCTGATTGTCATACTGCTCGATGAAATCGCCCCGGCCACCGCTGATGAATTGACGTCGGCGATTGCGACCACTCTTGCGGGCGTGCGCGTGGCGGTCGCCGATTGGCAGACGATGCTTTCCCGTTTTGATCGTACCATTCAGGCGATCGAGACCAACCCTCCGCCTGTGGCACCGGGTCTTCTTTCCGAAACACTGGCATTTTGCCGCTGGTTGCGCGACGGCCAATTCACGTTTCTCGGTTGCCGGGAATATCGCCTCACCAATAGTGCCGGCGGACGTGAATCCGTAGCTGTCGAGGGCACAGGTCTTGGCGTGTTGCGCGATGCTTCGGTTGAAGTTCTGACGCGCAACGGCGACGCGCTCGCGATGACGCCCGAGATCACAAAGTTCCTCAGTTCGTCGCAACCGCTGATCATCACCAAGTCGAACATCATGTCCCGTATTCATCGGCGGGTGTACATGGATTACGTGGGGTTGAAGACTTACACCAAGGATGGTGCGATCGACGGGGAGCTGAGGATCGTCGGCTTGTTTACTAGCCAAGCTTACACACAATCGGCACGGCAAATACCTTTCCTGCGCCACAAGGTGGATCACGTAATTTCCCAATCAGGGTTCGCCGCCGGCAGCCACGCCGGCAAGGCGTTGGCCAATGTACTCGAGACATTTCCGCGGGACGAACTTTTCCAGATTGGTGAAGGGCGGTTGCTCGAATGGACACGCGGAATCGTCGATTTGGAGTTGCGGCCTCGGGTGCGCGTGTTTGCCCGGCGGGATCGCTTCGATCGCTTCGTGTCGGTGCTGGTCTATGCTCAGCGCGACCGCTTCTCGACGGCGGTGCGCGAAAAGATCGCGCAACTGCTTTGCGAAAGCTATCTTGGACGCCTTTCCGCGTTCACGCCCTTCTTTCCAGAGGGCCCGCTCGTCCGCGTTCACTTTATTATCGCCCGTAATGAAGGTCCCGAGCCCGCTGTCGACATTGCAGAGCTCGAGGCTCGAATTACCGAGGTTACCAGAACCTGGGACGATCAATTGGCGTCTGCGATCTCCGCCGCCGGGCATTCATTGACGCATCTAACACCCAAGTATGGCCGTGCATTTTCATCTGGATACGTTGAGACGTTTTCGGCGCGCCGCGCTGTCCAGGATATCACTCGAATCGAGCGACTATCGCCCGATCGCCCCGTTGCAATCGATTTCTATCGCGAGCCGATGGATCTGGCACCTAGAGTTCGGGCGGCTATCTATCGGTTTGATCAGCCGATCCCGCTCTCGGATCGCGTGCCGGTTCTCGAAAACCTAGGCTTCTCGGTGATCGACGAGCGCAGTTATCGCGTGCATCCGAAATTTTCGACCGGCGCTCGCGAAGTCGCTTTGCACGACATGATGCTCGAAACGGCCGATGGAGCTCCGATTGATCTCGCTCAGATCGATCAGCGGATGGAGGATACCTATCTCGCGGTTTATCGGGGAGACGCCGACAATGATCCGTTCAACCGGTTGGTCGTCGTGGCCGGGGCTGATTGGCGGGACGTATCGGTGTTGCGTGCATACGCTGCCTATATGCGCCAGATTCGCTCACCCTTCGGGCTTCGTTATATAGCTGAAACGCTCAATCGCCATGCCGGCATGGCGCGCGATCTGATCGAGTTGTTCCATGTGCGTTTCGATCCTGCGCGTCCAATCAGCTTCGAGCAACGAACCGATGCCGCCGCCGAGATCAAGCTACGGATCGAAGGCGCACTGGCGCAAGTGCAGAGCCTGGATGAGGATCGCATTCTGCGTTCCTATATGAACCTCATCAACGTGACTGTGCGAACGAATTTCTATCAAACCGGGGCGAAGGGTGAACCTCCCGAAACGATAGCGTTCAAGCTTGATTCAAAGGCGGTCGAAGGTTCGCCCGAGCCAAAACCATTCCGCGAGATCTGGGTCTATAGCCCGCGCGTCGAAGGCATCCACCTGCGGTTCGCAGCAATCGCGCGTGGCGGTATTCGATGGTCGGATCGCGCGCAGGATTTCCGAACAGAGGTTCTTGGGCTCTGCAAGGCGCAGCAAGTCAAGAACACGGTTATCGTGCCAGCCGGGGCAAAGGGCGGGTTTTTGCCCAAGCAGATGCCGCGCTCGGGCACGCGTGATGAAGTGATGAAAGAGGGCATCGCCGCCTATAAGATTTTTATATCGGCGCTGCTCGACATCACCGACAACATCAAGAATGATAAAATAGTGCCGCCTCTCAACGTGGTGCGCCATGAACCGGACGATCCCTATCTCGTGGTCGCCGCCGACAAGGGGACCGCAACATTCTCAGACTTCGCCAACGGTCTTGCGATTGAACACGACTACTGGCTCGGCGATGCTTTCGCGTCTGGCGGGTCGGTTGGCTACGATCACAAGAAAATGGCGATTACCGCGCGTGGCGCCTGGGAAAGCGTGAAGCGGCACTTCCGCGAAATGGACATCGACATTCAATCGACGCCGTTTCGCGTAACCGGTGTTGGCGACATGTCGGGCGACGTTTTCGGCAACGGCATGCTGCTCTCGCCGATGATCAAGCTCGTAGCAGCCTTCGATCATCGCGACATCTTTATCGATCCAGAACCTGACATTGCATCGAGTTTTGCTGAACGTCAGAGACTGTTCGATCTGCCTCGGTCCAGCTGGCAAGATTACGACAAAACAAAAATTTCGAAAGGCGGCGGCATATTTTCGCGCTCCGCCAAAGCTGTTCTGTTGTCGCGCGAAATGCAATTGCTTCTCGGTGTCGACCAATCGAACATGACGCCCGCGGAGTTAATGAACGCGATCTTGAAATGCGAAACTGATCTGCTCTGGTTTGGTGGAATTGGGACCTATGTCCGTGGCTCATCCGAGAGCGACGAGCAGGTCGGCGATCGATCGAACGATATCATCAGGGTCGCCGCGACAGAGTTACGTGCGAAGGCCGTTGGAGAAGGCGCCAATCTTGGGTTGACGCAGCGCGGGCGCATCGAATTTGCCTTGCGTGGCGGCCGCATCAATACCGACTTCATCGATAATTCGGCCGGCGTCAATTCCTCTGATCAGGAGGTAAATATAAAGATCGCGCTGGCGCCAGCAGTGGCATCCGGCCGACTACCAGCCGCCGAGCGGAACGCGTTCTTGGCATCGATGACGGAGGACGTGGCAAACGCATGCCTGGTCAATAATATACATCAGGCGCTGGCGATCAGCGTCGCCGAAAAAAATGCCGCGCGGGATGCTGGGTATTTTGTACGCTTGATGACCGTGTTGGAATCGCGCGGCGAACTCAACCGCAAATTGGAGGGCCTGCCGAGCAATGCCGAACTGCGGGTACGCGAGACTGCGGGCCAAGGCCTTACGCGCCCGGAAATTTCGGTACTGTTGAGTTTCGCCAAGATTGCATTGGACCACGATATCCTGGCGAGCCACGTCCCCGAGGTGCCCGCCTTCCAGCAATTCCTGGTCGGCTATTTTCCCAAAGCACTCCAACAACGCTTCCTTGGTGAAATCCAGGCTCACCGGTTGCACCGTGAGATCATTGCGACGTTTATCGTCAACGCGATGATTAATCGTGGCGGACCTGCTATGGCGATCAGACTGGCCGACGAAACCGGCCGTCCCGTCGGCGATATCGCTAATGCATTCATGGCGGCGCGATCTTTCCTCGATCTGCCGGCGATCTGGACGGAGCTGCATGCGCTCGGCAACAAGATTAGCGGTCAACTGCAAGTTGATCTCTATGCGCGCACGCAAGACGTGCTCCTAGAGCAGACCGCCGAACTGCTCCGGGCCGGCTCGGTGGACGATATCGAAGGCGTGATGTTGCGCAATCAAGCGACGATGCAAGGGCTTCTCGCCAAGCGGGACGACATTTTTACCACCCGGCAATTGACGCAGTTGAGCGAGTTGGCGAACGGTCTGTCCGCTCGAGGCGTTCCGGCCGATCTGGCGCAGAAGATGTCGATGCTCGATATTATCGGATCGGTTCCAGCTTTGACGCGGCTCGCGATTGAGACGCAGCGTAACGTCGAGGAAGTGGCTCGCGTCGGATACATTGCGGCGGAGTACTTGCGCATTGGCGAACTAAAAAGCCGGGCGCAACGGCTTAAGATCAACGACTATTACGATCGCTTGGCGATCAGCGCCGCGTTGAGTACACTGGACGCAGCGGCGCGCGGCATAACGCGTGAAGTGATGAAAGTGCCGGTGGATGGGCGGGCGGACTTTGCGGCGTATGCGCTCGCCAACAGCCAGCGTCTCGGACAAGCCAAGGCGAGCCTCGATGACATCGCGGGCTCTGGCGAGATTACAGTATCGAGGTTGACGGTTGCGGCCGCGCAAGTGCGTGACTTGGCGAGTTTTTGAGCCGCGACATGGAAAGTTTGCCAACGATCTCCGTTGTGCTTCCCGTCTACAACGGCGAGCAATTTATCGTCGAAGCGGTGTCGTCGATCCTTGCGCAAACATACGCTGATTTTGAGTTGTTGATCATCGACGACGGCAGCACTGATAAAACGCGCGAGTTATTGGCACCGTTCGCACGCGATGACGCACGGGTCGTTATTCACGCGCAAGCGCGAAGCGGCTTGGTCGGTGCATTGAATTTCGGTATCGCGCAAGCTAAGGGCCGCTACATTGCCCGCATGGACGCCGACGATATCTCGTTGCCCGCCCGCTTTGCGGCGCAGGTGAGTTATCTAGACACTAACCCGGACTGCGTGGCAGTTGGCACGTCGATCATCAAGTTCGATGCGACGGGCCACGAAAAATTGCCGAAGGGCGCGCGCCGCCAATTGCTTCAGCCGGCAGCATTCCCACCGGTGATCCCCGGCATCGCACATCCAACGGCTATGATTCGCACCGATACCTTGCGTCAGGTTGGCGGTTATCGGCCATACTTTTTCAACACCGAAGATCGCGATCTATGGGCTAGGCTGTGGGAAATTGGGCGCCTTCACGAATTGCCCGAACCGCTACTGCGTTATCGCGTTCACCCCGGCAGCATCACGCGCCAGAAACGCGTCGCGCAACTTATCAGTTACATGATGACAGATATGTCGGCCTTATGCCGGCACCTCGGGTTGGACGATCAGCCGATTCTCGATCGCTCGCTGACCATGCCGGATCGGCAAGAGGCGCTCGATGCGTATGCGGCGCTGATCGGCGATCGATACCCGGTGGATATGTACCGTATGTATCATTGCATCCGCGCCCGCATGTGGCGCCAAGCGCCGTTTGCTTCACGTTCAGAAATGATACGGAAAACTTTCACCTCCGCCGCGCGTCGCCCGTTCGATCGTGTAAGCCTGAAGCTGTTAGCCACGGCCGTCCGGCATGGCCCGGCGGTACAACGGGCCGAAAGTTCGAGCTAAAGCTGGACGGCCTACTTCCCCTTGAAGTCCGGCTTGCGTTTCTCGTTGAAGGATTTGATGCCTTCGATGCGGTCCTCGGTTCCAACGGTGCGATTGTAGGCTTCGATCTCGAAGGAATAGCCGTTCGAGCGGTCGAGGTCGGTCGCTTTGTCGATCGAGCGTTTGGCTTGTCGCACCGCAATCGGCGCGTTCGACGCAATGCGTGCAGCGATCGCGATCACCTCGGGGATGAGTTGGGGGCCGGGGAGTACGCGGTTGGCCAAACCCCAAGCCAGGGCGTCGGCGGCACTGAACGGTTGTCCCGATAAGATAACTTCTTTAGCGCGCCGCACTCCTACCGCGCGTGGCATGTTCTGCGTACCCATGGCGCCGGGTATGATGCCGAGGGCAACTTCAGTTTGGGCAAAGCGCGCGTGGTCGGCAGCGTAAATGAAATCGCACGCCATCGCCAGTTCACAGCCGCCAGCATACGCCGCACCGTTGACGGCGGCGATAATCGGCAGCGGGCAATCCAGCATGGCGCGGATCGTTTGCTCGACGATGGCGTGCTGACGGCGCCAGGTGGCATCGGTCATGCCGTTACGCTCCTTCAGATCAGCGCCGGCGCAGAACGCTTTTTCGCCCGCCCCCGTCAGCACCAGGCATCGCGCGGCGTTAGGCTCGATGTAGTATAGGGCGAAACAATCGCGCAGTTCCTCCATCATTGTCGTATTCATCGAGTTCATCGCCGCCGGGCGGTTCATCGTGACGACGGTTACGTGCGGGGCCGGGTCGGTAAGTGTGAGCGTCTCGAAATTGGTTCTCATGTTTGGTTCTCGCTTCCCGCAGGTCTGCACTCAATGTATGCGTTGTTGCCGGTTGCCAGCGCAAATGGCAAGTTCCCGGCGCATCCCCGTTAACCGGTCTGATCATAGATGAACCTTTCCCGTACATTACAGACCGTTGCGCGCCATATGGGTCAAGCACCCGCAATCACGTTCGAGGGGCGGCAGCTGACCTACGCGGCGTTCGAACACCAGGCGGCGACGATTGCTGGTGCGCTGCTCAATCGTCACGGGTTGAAGGCTGGCGATCGCGTAGCGTTGATCATGGAAAATTGCTTGGAATTCTTGCCTGCGCTGTACGGGATTTGGCGGGCGGGACTGTGTGCGGTCCCGGTCAATGCCAAGTTGCACGCAAAGGAACTGGCTTGGATTGTCGAGGACTGTGCCGCGAAACTGGTGCTCGCCTCCGCCGAGGTCGCAGGTAATATGGGGGAGCTGTCCGAACACGCTTGGCCGGAAACGATCGTTGCGCGCACCCGTCCGTGGATGTCGATGCTGTTTGCCGACCCAATCGTGCACGCGCCAGCCGAAGCTAACGAAGAAGCCTGGATCTTCTATACGAGCGGCACGACCGGTCGACCCAAGGGTGCCATTCTCACCCATCGCAATCTGCTCTTTGCCGCGCACGCCTACTACGCCGACATCGATTTTATTGACGATCGTGATTGCATGTTGCACGCAGCGCCTCTGACGCATGGTGCGGGACTATATGCGTTGGCACATATCGCGCGCGGCTCGCACCAGATCGTATTCCCCTCATTTGATCCTGCTCAAATCTTCGAGGCGATGGCCACGCGCAAGAACGTGTCGATGTTTGCCGCACCGACAATGGTGGTGCGGTTGTTGAACGATCCAGGCGCTGGCTCGACAGATACCAGCGGCCTCAAGACCATAGCATATGGCGGTGCGCCGATGTACGTCGCCGACCTTAAGCGCGGTATCGCGCTGTTTGGCCCGAAGTTCTTTCAGGTGTACGGCCAGGGTGAGTCACCGATGACGATCACCGGACTGACCAAAGCGTTTCATGCGGACACAACTCATGTCGACTACGAAGTGCGGCTTGGGTCGGCTGGCATCGCGCGAACAGGCACCGCCTTCAAAATCGTTGATGATGTCGGCAAGGACATGCCGTTCGGAGAGATCGGGGAAATCATCACCAAGAGTGATTGTGTGATGAAGGGGTATTGGAAAAACCCCGAGGCCAACAAATTAGCGCTGCGTGATGGTTGGTTGTGGACCGGTGACCTTGGTTCGGTCGATATATCGGGTTTCCTCACCATCAAGGATCGCTCGAAGGACCTGATTATCTCGGGCGGCTCGAACATCTATCCGCGCGAGGTCGAGGAGGTGCTGTTGACCCATCCAGGCGTGCTCGAATGCAGCGTTGCCAGCCGTCCGCACCCCGAGTGGGGCGAGGAGGTGATTGGCTTTATCGTCAAGCGACCCGGAATGGATGTGACGCCGCCCGAACTGGATCAACTTTGCCTCGACAATTTCGCCCGCTTCAAACGTCCCAAGAGTTATCGTTTCGTCGAGCGGCTGCCGAAGAACAATTACGGCAAGATCCTGAAAACCGAACTGCGCGATTGGCTTAGTGCTGAGACTCCCAATGCGTGATGATTACCGCCTGATAACGAATAAAGCGGAGGCTTGAATGCTGCTTGGCTGTATTGCAGATGATCTGACCGGCGCGACCGATCTGGCGCTGATGCTGACCCGCACCGGTATGCGCACCGTGCAAGTCATGGGGGTGCCAGACCATAACGCCGATTTCGAGGGTTTCGATGCGGTTGTTGTGGCATTGAAATCGCGCACCAATCCCGCGAGTGAAGCTGTCGCGTGGTCGTTGCAATCGGCTGACGTTCTATTGGCGCGCGGCGCAAAGCAGATCTTTTTCAAGTACTGCTCGACGTTCGATTCAACCGACAAGGGCAACATCGGTCCGGTGGCCGCGGCGCTGCTCGAAAAGCTCGGCGGCGAGATTGCGTTGGCTTGTCCGGCGTTTCCGGCCAACAAGCGGTCGATCTACATGGGAAATCTATTTGTGGGCGACGTGTTGCTGGCCGAAAGCCCAATGAAGGATCATCCGTTAACGCCAATGCGCGATTCAAATCTCGTGCGCGTGCTGCAAAGCCAGACGAATTTGCCAGTCGGACTTGTTCCCTATGCTGTCGTCGACAAAGGACGAACCGCAATCGCCGACTGCTTCAAATCCCTCGCAGCGGCGGGCAAGCGGCTTTGTGTTACCGACGCAATCACCGATGAGCACTTGATGGAGATCGGTGCAGCCGCAGGGGATCACAAACTGATCACCGGCGGTTCAGGCGTGGGCATGGGGCTGCCAGCGAACTTCATCGCGCAAGGTCTAATGAAGGCATCAACCGGCACCAAGCGGATGGCCGCACCGAAAGGCCGGCAGCTCATCATTTCCGGTAGCTGCTCGGAGGCGACGCGAGGGCAAGTGGAAGCTGCAATCGCCGCAGGTATTCCGGCATTCGAAGTCGATGCGCGGGCGATCGGTCAGCGCAAGCTCGGGGCGGATGAGATCGTAACCTGGGCCAAGAAACAGCCAGCAACTGGACCGATCCTGATTTACTCCAGTGCCGACCCTGTTCGTGTCGCCGAGATCCAGAAGGAGTTCGGGCGCGATGAAGCCGGTGCGATGGTCGAGTACGTATTGGCCGCCGTCGCCAAGTCTTTGTGTGCCGGCGGCTTTACTCGTGTAATTGTAGCCGGTGGCGAGACATCCGGTGCGGTTGTCGGTGCGTTGGGCGTCGGTGCGATCGAAATTGGTCCTGAGATTGCGCCCGGCGTGCCGTGGACGCTGAGCCGCGACGGGCAACCGTTGGCGCTCGCGCTCAAGTCCGGCAATTTCGGCGGGCCCGATTTCTTCCTCTCGGCGTGGAAGCATCTGGCATGAAGGTCGAGTCCCGCCATCGCGATTTGATCGTGGCGACCGGCGCCTCGCTGTTCAATCGCGGGCTGACCCACGGCTCGACCGGCAACATCTCGGTACGTCTTGATGATGGCGGATGGCTGATGACGCCGACCGGATCGTCACTCGGCGCGCTCGATCCGAAGCGGCTGTCCAAGCTCGACGAACACGGCAATCTCATCTCCGGCGATGCGGCCACTAAAGAAGCGTTCCTGCACACCACGATGTACGCACATCGCCCGCGCGCCGGCGCCGTCGTGCACTTGCATTCGACGCATTCGGTGGCGGTGAGTTGCATTCACGGTGTCGATCATGTCGATTGCCTGCCACCGATCACCGCTTATTACGCCATGCGGATCGGGACCCTGCCGATCGTGCCTTATTATCCGCCGGGTGACGCTGCACTGGCCGATGCCGTGGGAAAACTCGCGGGCAAACATCACGCGGTTTTGCTGGCCAATCATGGCCCCGTCGTTGCCGGCTCTACGCTGGCTGCGGCGACGGACGCCATTGAGGAGTTGGAAGAGACCGCCAAGCTCTTCCTGATGCTGCGGCGCGAACACCTGCGGCCGCTGACGCCCGAACAAGTTTCCGAACTTAAGCAACGTTTTCCAACATAACGAAGAAACCTCGAGGAGATGACGCCGATGAATAACATTGATCTGAAAGGCCGCGTTGCCGTTGTCACCGGTGGCGCGCAAGGATTTGGCCGCGCCTGTACCGAACGGTTTATTGCATCTGGTGCCAAGGTCGCGATCTGGGATCGCGACATCGCACTGGCCGGCAAAACCGCCAAAGAGCTCGGCGAATCGGTGATTGGCTTTGCTTGCGACGTATCGGAACTGGCATCGGTGGAGGCCGCGCGTGACTCCACGCTAAAGGCATTCGGCCAAATTGATATTTTGATCAACAATGCGGGCATCGCTGGCGCTAACGCGAGCACCTGGGAAACGACGGTCGACGAATGGCGCAAGGTGATGAAGATCAACCTCGACGGACCGTTTATCTGTTCTAAGGCGGTCGTGCCAGTGATGATCAAGCAGAAGTATGGGCGGATCGTGAACGTCGCGTCGATCGCCGGCAAAGAGGGCAATCCGAACGCGGCGCACTATTCAGCATCCAAGGCCGGCGTGATTGCGCTGACGAAATCGCTCGGCAAGGAATTGGCCGGCTACGATATTGCCGTCAACGCGGTCACGCCGGCCGCCGCCAAGACCGCGATTTTCGAT
>JANLPY010000069.1:0-14284 GCA_031367505.1 Hyphomicrobiaceae bacterium
CTGCCGCACTTTCACTCCGGCGGCGCGACCGAACAAATCAGCCGCTTCTGTGAGGGATTATTGCTCCGGCTTTTACACATCATTCATGGTCACGGGGGCGATGATCTTATCAACGCCCTCTTGGGCAACGACACGGCGTACGGCGAACTAGGTAACGACGTCTTGGCCGGTGGGCGCGGCGACGACACGCTCTTTGGCGGCAAAGGCGTTGATCACTTGGCCGGGGGAGAAGGCAACGATTTGCTGATCGCAAATTCGGCAGATGATATTTTGACCGGTGGCAAAGGCGATGACATTCTCTACGGCGGCACCGACAACGACACATTGCTCGGCAATTCCGGCGATGACGTGCTGTTCGGTGGCCGTGGCGACGATGTTTTGTTCGGGGGAACAGGTAACGATAAACTAGCGGGCGGGTCGGGGAACGACGAACTCAATGGTGGCAAAGGGGACGATCTACTCGTTGCAGGCTCTGGCGACGATGTTCTGCACGGCGGATCGGGCGATGACACTTTGATTGGCGATTCGGGCAATGACTTGTTGGTCGGAGGTGCCGGTAACGACAAGCTCGACGGCGGGCACGGAAATGACGTGCTGCGCGGCGACAGTGGCGACGACATCATGACAGGAGGTAGGGGAGCCGATACGTTCGACTTCTCAGTCGCTTCAAAGGGGATGGACACCATCACCGACTTCCACATTGGCGAGGATCACATAAGCTTCGCCGGCCGAGGTCTCGATTTGGCGCACTTGGCGGTGACCGAATTCGACAACGGCGCGCACATCACAATCGGTACGGAATCGATCATGCTCGTTGGACTGCATGCAACCGACGTTACGGCCAACCTGTTCGTGTTCTGATCGGCGGTTTGGGAGTTATACCCTGCGTCAGTAATACTGACGCAGGGTGATCTTATTCTGGAACGCCCAACAAGCGCGCGACGCTGTGGAAGAAGGCTTCGGGTCCTGTGTAGCCGCTGATCCGGCCTGCTTCTTCACCGGATCGCATCAACACGATCGTCGGGACCATGGATACGGACGCAGTCAGCTTCAGTTTGTCAGCGGCCGGATCATTCAGATCGAGAAAGCGAATCGGCAATTCGCTGCCACGTTTGGACCGCTGATAGCTCGGCAGTACGTCGCGTTTGAATATACTGCAGTAGATGCAATTCGGCGCTTCCAATACGATGAGTTCTTGAATTTCGATCGACGGTTTCGCGGCCGCCGGATCGTGGGCGGCTCGCCCTGAATGAAAAGGAGAAAGCGCCGTAATGGCGAGCAGGTAAGCGATATTCAACAGGCGGTAAGACACAACGCGAAGCTCCACAACAGTTCTATTCGTGAGCTTACGTGACCTGTAGTTGCCGGCAACACAGTTGTTTACGTCTGGTTAAGTATGGGGCGCCAGCCGGTCAGATAGGTGTGCCGCCTCGCAGGCTTGCGATGAAGAATAAGATGCCGATGATCATTACGCAGGCCGAACCGCCGATCGCCGCCAATCGCTGAACGCTAGCGGCCCAGGGGCTGTCGGCGCCACCTGCAACTCGTGCGGCGAGCTCGCGAGACCAAACGGCCATGGCCGC
Organism: Hyphomicrobiaceae bacterium; assembly: GCA_031367505.1. Classification (GTDB taxonomy): domain Bacteria; phylum Pseudomonadota; class Alphaproteobacteria; order Rhizobiales; family Hyphomicrobiaceae; genus JAKFWF01. The sequence continues at coordinate 1,584 of JANLPY010000069.1, forward strand.
CAAGGCCGATACCGTGATCGCGGTACCGATCGCCATCGTGAAGGTGGCGAAAATTCCGGCCCACAGAATGCCGAGGCTCATGCTCAACAGCAGAACTCCGATCGCGCCTGTGCAGGGGCGTATGCCGATGGAGAATGCAAGTGACCACGCATGGCCCCAGTTCCACGCGCCCTGCAATTGCTCTGGTGTCACCATGTGGGTATGGCCGCAGTGCTCATCGTGGACATGAGCCGCTTCGTGACCGTGGGTGCACGACGGACCGTGCACGTGGCCAGCATGATCGTGGCTATGGGCGGCATGGCTATGGGCATGATCATGCGTCGGCGTGCTGGCAGTTTCTGTAGCTGGCTCGCCGACTCCTTTGCGCAGTTGCCCCCAAAGTAACCAAGCGCCGAGCAGCGCAATCAATGCCCAGCTGGCGGTTTCGAGCCAGGCTTCCGTTGCCTTGACTTGAATGCTCGTGGCCTTCAGCACCAATGCCAAAACGCCGACGATGACGATTGCCGACAAAGCCTGAATGAGTGCCGCCATGAAAGACAATAGGATGCCTCGGCGGACCGTCTTCTCGTTGGCAAGTGCATAGGAGGAGATGACGAACTTGCCATGCCCAGGCCCGACCGCGTGCAGGATGCCGTAGAGGAAACTCAGCAATCCTAAAACGAGTGCTGCTTGCAGCGAACCCAAAGCCTTGAGCTCGCGCAATGCCGATGTCATGCCACCGGTCATCTCGCGCTGACCTTCCAGCACGAAATTCCAGATAGGCTCGAACAGTCCCGGTGCGGAGCGAAGAGCCAATAAGCCCGCGCCGGCGATTGCAGCGATTGCGATGCCAACAATAAGCAGCCGGCTGAACGGGTGGGACGTGACTTTCGGCACTTGGGTTATTGTTGGCGTTGTTGCTGCGTGTGCGTGATGTTCGTTCATGGCTTCGGACACGCAATGCTCACTGTTTTAGCGGTACCGACGCCAGCCGTTGCGCCCATTTGAACAATGAACGATTCGCCCAATTTCTGAAGGTCCGCTGCGTCTTGTTTAGGCAGCCCAACATCGATTTTACAACCGGCCGGCGCTCCCGTGCCAAGGCTCGCTGCTTTGTTGCCTGCCAGATCGAACCAGATCCAGAATCCGGGATCGTTGATCGAGTATTCGAACCCTTCCGCTTCAGCCAGCACCGGCTGTTTCAATGGTAGCGTAAATTCCAAAGCAAGTACTTTGACTGCGTCCGCACTGGCAGCACCGTTCCCCGTCATTCCCTTGACCAACTTGGACCAGAAACCTGCTTCATTTGCTGGGGCAGATGGGGCGGCAGGGCTGGCGGCGGGCGATGTCGGAGCGGTACTTCCTGGAGTGATCATACGTGCTGGGCCGGGCGGCTCGGCGATGGCAACGTGTTCGAGCCAATAGTCTTTGGGGGCGTCGAATGCCAAACGCAGGCTACCGAGTTTGGCAAATGTGAAATAGTCCATTTGCGCCAGGCCATCGACGTTGACTTTCGCCAGTTCGGCCAACTCTTTGCGATCGTAGACCCCATCGTTATTGATATCCAGGCCTTCGATCGCCATCGTCGTGTAAAACTCGTCGAACAGCCAACGCTGGCGCAGACCGGTAATGGTGCCTTTGTCGAATAAAACTGTCGTCTCAACCGTGACGTAAACATGGGGGTGAGCGAAGGCGGGGCCACCGAAATAGAACGTATTGGTGATCAACGCGCCTGCGGCGACGAGCACTCTTAGTGAGGTTGCGTTCATGGACGTTGGCTCGATTTTTTGCTCAGCGTCAGGAAGCATCGACTGCTGGCCGACTTCGTCGAAGACATCAAAGATATTCTAACCGCTCAGCATGTCTCTTCCAAGACCGCGATTGCAGCAGCAATGCGGCTAACAGTGTAATTCACCATTGACGTTATGTTATAACATATAATAAAGATTTAAACGTCGAGCACGAAGTTCGATTTTTCTAAGGGGACGAAACGCGATGCGATACGTATTGTTGGCCGCATTTTGTGTGAGCGTAATCAGCACCAGTAACGCGCACGCGCAGATCAAGGTCGTCGTTACAAGCAAGCCCGCACAGTCGCTCGTTGCATCGGTCATGGGCGAAACGGGCATCCCCGGGGTTTTGGTGAGCGGCGCTGCTTCGCCCCACACCTACGCGATGAAACCATCCGATGGACAGGCAGTAAATCGTGCAACGGTGTTCTTTAGAATTTCCGAGGGCCTTGAGCCGTTCACCAAAAAACTCGCGAAGTCACTGCCAAAGTCAGTACGACTGGTTTCTCTCCAGGAAACGCCGGGGCTAAACGTTGTCGACCGGCGCGAAGGCGGCGCCTTTGAGGCGCATGGCCACGACGATCATAAGGCAGACGCTCAAGGTGGTGGCACGAAGGCTGGTAAGAGAGCGGCGGAGGCGGAGGACGAGACCGATCCGCATGTCTGGCTCGATCCGCGCAATGCCATTTTGATGATCGACTACATTGCGACAGTTCTCGGCGAGGCCGATCCTGCAAACGCATCGACATACAAAAGCAACGCCGCGACAGCCAAATCCAAACTGCAAGCGCTGGACCAGGAAATGGAGCGCGAACTCAAGCCTTACGCGGGCAAAGCCTTTATTGTTCTGCACGACGCCTATCAGTACTTCGAACGGCGGTTCGGCTTGACGGCAGTCGGATCGATTGCGGTCAATCCCGAAACGGCGCCCAGCGGCAAACGGCTTTCTGCGTTGCGCAAAAAGATTGCTGATGCAGGCGTTGCTTGTGTTTTCGCTGAGCCTGGCATGCAGCCCAAAGTTGTTGCCGCGGTTATCGAAGGTTCTAGTGCGAAGTCAGTGCTGCAGGACCCAGAGGCAACGCGGCTCTCTCCTGGACCGAATCTCTACGAAGACCTGATGCGCGGCTTGGTCAATGGGGTGAAACAATGCTTCGACCCCAAATAAAAGAAATGGCGTCCACTTGAGCGCCGCCCATTTATTTACGAGTGCAGCCCAATCGAAACCAATTGCCGCGCCACATCTTCAGCGCTGCGATGTCCCGATAGGACGTCGTCTGCGGCCGCTTCGAGTTCGGAAGTCGTGCCTTGCCTAATGCGGTTGGCGATCAGATCTGCGCATGCCCGGGCGATAAGGTAGCGGGCACGCCGGCGGCGTCGCTGGATCGTGCCCTCGCTAAGGCGAAGTTGCCCGACGGCGATGGCTGCTTCAACGAGGCTCGCAACGCCAGCTCCAGTGGTCGCCGTTGTTTTTAGTACGGCAACGTCGACCACACGACGGTCGTTGGATGCCGATGAACTGACCGACAGGGCTCCTGCCAGTTGCTGCAGTGTGGCTTCAGCGCCGGGCCGGTCGCCCTTGTTGACGACTAGGATGTCGGCGATCTCCAGCAAACCGGATTTCATAGCTTGAATGTCATCGCCGAGCCCAGGTGCCGCAACAACAACGCGCACGTCAGCGATTTCTGCGACATCAATTTCGCTTTGACCGGTGCCGACCGTCTCAAGCAGCACTATGTCGAAGTTGGCACCGTCGAAGGCGTCGATGATGCGAACCGCGGCAGACGTCAAACCGCCGAGGTTCCCTTTTGATGCGAGCGATCGCACGAATACTCCGTCGTCGGAAGCGGCGGCGGTCATCCGAATTCGGTCACCAAGAATAGCGCCACCGGAAATCGGGCTTGACGGATCGACAGCGATCACGCCAACCCTATCGCCTCGCGCGCGCAACTCGACGATCATCGCGTTCACCAGCGTCGACTTGCCCGCACCTGGTGGACCAGTAATACCAATTACAGCCGCGCGCCCCAGATCTCCTTCGATCAAGCGCAATACTTCGACGCCAAGCGCCGACTGCCGCTCGAACTCGGTTGCAACGCGAGCCATCGCCGATCGCTCGCGAGCTCGCAGCAGTCCAACTAAGCGCCAAGCTTCGGTCGCGAGCAGTTGTTGGTTATTGTCGTCGCCAACCATCCCCCATGCCTCCTCAGCAGTGAGATGGTCGGACAGTCACTTTTCTGTTTGTTCTCATCAGTAACGCCGTATCAAGCCCACGAGACGGCCCTGAATATCAACTTGGTCCGGTCCAAAAATCCGCGTTTCGTAGGCAGGATTTGCGGCTTCAAGAGCAATTGCCGCGCCGCGCTTGCGCAGCCGCTTCAATGTCGCTTCTTCCTTTTCGATCAGGGCAACGATTATGTCGCCGTTTTCGGCGGAATCGCATCGGCGGATGATTACGGTGTCCCCGTCATGAATGCCGGCGTCGATCATTGAATCACCGCGAACCTCCAGCGCGAAATGTTCACCATTCGTCAAAAGATCAGGCGGACAGGCGATATCGTGCGTGTGCGACTGGATTGCGCTGATTGGAACACCAGCAGCTATGCGTCCCATTACCGGTACGGATACCGTACGGCTATCGATCACCGTCGAGGATGGTGGCACGAACGGTTGCTTGCCACGGCTACCCTCGATGACGCTCGGAGTGAATGCCGGCCGCTTCGGGATCTGAGCGGTCTCGGGCGCGTTTTCGGGCAGTTTGATAACCTCAAGCGCCCTCGCTCGATGCGCCAAGCGCCGAATAAAACCGCGCTCCTCGAGTGCCGTGATCAATCGATGAATGCCCGACTTTGACTTCAGCTCAAGCGCATCCTTCATCTTGTCGAACGACGGCGGTACGCCCTCCTCCTGCATCCGCTGATGAATGAAAAGCAGGAGTTCTTTTTGTTTTTGAGTAAGCACGAATAACCTCCGCAGGCTCGCGTTGTGAAACCGATGGCACGCACGCAGCCACGAACAAACAAAACCAGAACAGACCCTAACTGTTCTTGGCTCGTTCCGCAAGTGATGATTGCTGAATAGTTCGCTTAGACGCGATTTTCGGCTCGTTCAGACGTTCCCGGTCAGTTAGCTTTTGTCGAGGCAAGGGAGGAATCATCAATGTTGTCGCCAATCATTCTCGGTGAGATCGAAATCCATCGCATTGTCGAGCAGCAGGGGCCATTCTTCGACGCATCGCAGTTCTTCCCGGCACTCACAGTGGAAATGATAGCGCCCCATCGCAGTTGGTTGACGCCACGCCATATCGATGCCGACGGAAAAGTTGTGCTGTGCATCCAGAGCTACCTCGTCAAAACACGTGATGCGACGATCCTGGTGGACACCTGCGTTGGCAACCACAAGGAGCGTCCTCAGCGGCCGTTCTGGCATCGCATGACAAGCGATCGCTACGAGCGCAATCTAGCGGCGGCCGGTTTCGCGCTGAGCGACATCGATTGCGTCATGTGCACCCATTTGCACGGCGACCACGTTGGCTGGAATACGAAACTGGAGAACGGTCGATGGGTGCCGACGTTCCCGCGCGCGAAGTACCTCTTCGCCGATCGCGAGCTAGAACATTGGACGGCCAAGCACGACGCCGATCCGGCAAACTTGCCTTGGATTACCGATTCAGTGCTGCCCATCATTGCTGCCGGCCGTGTCGAGATTATCAAAAGCGATCATCAGATGGGGGACCTCGTTCGTTTGATCCCGACGCCTGGCCATTCGATCGATCACTTTTCGGTTGAGGTCGGCCGTGCGGGCGCCGACGCGATCATCACGGGTGATGCGATCCATTCGCCGATTCAAACGCACTACCCGGACGTCGGTATGTTTTCCGACTGGAACGCCAAGCTCGGCAGCGAAAGCCGTCGTAAATTGCTGTCACGTTGTTGCGAGACGTCGACGTTGTTTTGCGCCGCGCACTTCGCGTCACCAAGCGTCGGCAAAATCGTGCGGGCAGGCGATGCGTTCGGATTTGTGGGATCAGTCTAGGCCAGATGTGGCATCGCCGCGACTGCCTGTGCACCAGTAGTGCGGAACAGGTTAGCCAATTGCTCGGCGTCGACATTGGTGCCGCGCATTGTTGCGTCGTGGTGGATGCCGCCGGCTATGAAGAGGGCGTCAATGTTCGCGGCTGCGGCACCGGCAAGGTCGGTGGCGACGGCATCGCCGATGGCCAGCACCTCATGGGGCGAGACCGCGCGCCCGAGCACTCGTGCGGCGGTTTCAAAAGCCAAATCGTAGGCGGGTTTGTGTGGCTTGCCGGCCCAATAGACGTCGCCGCCCATGGCTTGATAAACGATACCGACCGCACCAGCGCAGGGCAGTCTACGGCCGCCAACGTCGACCACGAGGTCGGGATTGGCGCACACGAACGGTAGTTGGCGTCGAAGTGCGCGTTCGAGCAGGGGGCGGTAGCTTTCGCCGGTCTCGATGTCATCGTTGACGAGACCCGTGCAGACAATCGCCGCTGCCGCATCTAGCTTGGTCAATGTAGCCTGCAAGCTTTCGAATAACGGCAACGAGCGGTCCGGGCCGATATGGTACAGCTGCGCATAGGCCTTGGTTTCCAGGTGTGACCTGGTGACATCTCCCGAGCTGACGATCGCGTCCCATGCGGAGCGCCTGACGTATTTTTCATCGAGCACGCGGGCAACGCTGGCGGATGGTGTTGGCGCGTTTGATAACAGGATTACGCGGCCGCCGTGCGCCCGATAGCGTTCCAGCGCGCTACCGGCGGCAGCGTACTCGCGCACGCCATCGTGCATTACACCCCATACATCGCAGAATATGACGGGGTAGCGAGCGAGCAGGTCGCCCGCACTGGTGATGATGGGAATGAGGGCGGACATCGCGATGTCATGTTTCATGGGCGTCTCACCTAGACGAGATCAGCGTCTCGCGCTAGCGATCAGGTTTATCCGTCTCCATTCAAATCCGAGGTCGACTGAATGCAACTCTCCTACGCGCAGAACCTCGAGGATTATCATTTGAGCCTGCTGTTTGCCGGCGAGCCGGTGGGCACTTACGTCGACGTCGGTGGCGGTCATCCGGTAGCAGACAACGTATCGTTCTACTTCTATCTGATGGGGTGGCGCGGGCTTATCGTCGAGCCGCAGGCCAAGCTCGCCAGTATCTACGCGCATGTGCGCCCGCGCGATCACACGGTATCGATGCTGGCCGGTGCGACGGACGGCGAGATCGATTTCCACACGGTCGACAAGCTGCACGGATTTTCAACTTCGGTGCAGGCGAACGCCTCTGCCGCGAGCGCGTTCGGTGTCGGCTATACGACCGCGCGACTGCCGGTGCGACGGCTATCAACGCTGCTCGATGAGGCAAAGATCTCGAGGATCGATTTCCTCAAGATCGACGTCGAAGGCGCCGAGGCCGACGTGTTGGCTGGCATCGATTGGTCGCGCCATCGGCCACGCGTGATCGTCGTCGAGGCGGTCGAGCCTGGTTCGATGGCCGATGCATCGGCCAAGTGGGATGGGTTGATTATCAGTCAGGGCTACACGTTCGCTTTCTTCGATAACCTTAACCGGTTTTACGTGGCCGACGAGGCTGCGAACCTGAAGAGCCGCTTCCCTGAGAAGCCTGCCGCCTGGGATCACGTCGCGCATTTGTGGGATTGTGGGCTGGCGGCGACGGCCGTGGCGCACCCGGATCACGCACTCGCTCGGACGCTTGTCGCGGGGTTTCTCGCGTCGCTGCCGGCACTTGATCCGGCGTTACTACGCTGTCTGATTGAGCGTGGCGCTACTGAGACCAAGCAGGCATGCGACGGGGACGCATTACGCGCGCTGGTGATCGGGTCGATGGAGTATCCGGGTTCAGCCGAAGTCGATGCAAAACTGCCCAGCGGCATTGAGGCGCTACTATTGACCGATCGCTTCCGTGCCGCCTTAGGCCGCATCGCCTGCACCTACGACGGCGGCCATATCATGGATTGAGCTGGAAGCAGAAATTACCTCGGCTTTGGCAAAGCGAGTATTTGTAACAAACCCAATTACCTGTCGGGGTAAAGCGCAATACCGGCGCGATGATATTGCGCATGACCTCACGGCAATCAGCGTGCAACAGTGGGTTCGATACTTCGGATAACGAGGAAGACCATCATCATGCGCATTCGTCTCGTGGCTCTGTTTGCAATCTCGACAGGCACATTTGCGCTTGCCGATGCCGGAGACGGCGAAAAGGCAAAGGCGATGCTCGCGCGCGTTGTCGTCAGCGTTCAAGCCGGCCAGGCCGCGGCGATGGAAAAGTTCAACGCGGGCTCGGACGGTTTTAAGGATGGGAATATATATCCGTTCTGTTTCCGGCTTGACGATGGGGTCGTCATCACCGGACAGACAGCTGGCAAAGATGTCAGGACGTTTCCGGGTGGCATCGGACCGGAGATATTTGCAGCCGGCCAAAAGCCCGAAGATATCATCACCGAAGTCGCATATTTGGCCCGCAAACCACCACCCGCCGATGCAACGCCCGTCAAAAAAGTAAGTGTCGTGAGACGGATCGGGAAGATCGGTTGCGGGGTTGGATACTATCCGTGAGGGAGGGGGCGTCGCGGAGCGATCCAACAGTTATGCTGTGAGGAACGCGTCGACCTCAATCGCCGCCTGCTTGAGAATCGCGCGTAGCGTGCCCTCGGGCATATCGCCTGGGTGATTTGGGATGGTCGTATATTTGCCGGTTGATGGATTGTGCCAGATTTCGTGCGAACCCGCTGCTTGCCGAAGAAATGAAAATCCAAGGCTTCGCAATTAGCGGATGATGTCGCGATAGCGAAAACCAGCCAGACGCCCCATCAGGTCGCGACGATCAAGGGATAGTCGAAGGCGTCCTCTATTGGTTGCAACCCAATAGCATTGCTCGTTCCTGATTGTAGCTCGATGAGCTTTTTGGCAACATCGCGCGCGATTTCGAGCGTTTCAGCAATCGTTCGGCCTTGGGCGACTAACCCCGGCACGTCGTCAGACGTCGCCAGATACACACCCTCCGGCAGTCGCTCGATATGGATCTTGGCGATACGTTCCATGACGATTATTCCCGCATTGTCTTCACACAACACACTACGCGCTTTCTTATAATGCCGCCACCGTCAGCTCCATTTGCCGACCCAACTCCCTCCCGTGATGCGTTCCCAGAAACGCCGCGATAGCGGGCTTATCCGGGAACTTTACCTTTAGAGGTGAGGCTCAATGCGAGCCCATTCGTCGAGGTAAAGATCCCGGCTCTCAGCTCCGCTTCGGCCGGGAACGCGGGGAAAGAGAGAGAGCATTGAAGGGGTTGTCATTTGTCCCTAATAACCATTGTCCAAGTTGACCCATCCAAATTCTTTTTGAAGCCGCGCCTCATATAGCGAGAAAATCCCAATTGCAATCGCGGCAAGCGTAGCGTTGCAGACATCTATGCGGGAAAGCAGGCTCGTCCTCGCAGAGGTTTCCAGCTCGTTCCGGATCTCATCTAGAGTGGTCTCAACCTCACGTGAGACAGCGCGTCCCGCCGCCACGATACATTCAATTTCGCCAAGGCGGCCAATTTTTCCTGCAAACACTCAATTCTCATCCATCTTCAGCGCCGCAATAAACGCCTCTTGCGGGATCTCTACCGACCCGAACTGGCGCATCTTTTTCTTGCCCTTCTTCTGCTTGTCGAGCAGCTTGCGCTTGCGGGAAATATCGCCGCCGTAGCATTTGGCGAGCACGTCCTTGCGCAGGGCCTTGATGGTCTCGCGGGCGATCACCTTGCCGCCGATCGCCGCTTGGATCGGAATCTGGAACAGGTGCGGCGGGATCAGCTCTTTCAACTTCTCGCACATGGTGCGGCCACGGCTCTCGGCGCGGGTGCGATGCACGATCATCGATAACGCATCGACCGGCTCGGAGTTGACCAGGATCGAGAGCTTCACCAACTCTTCTGGCTCGTAACCGACAATCGCGTAGTCGAACGAGGCGTAGCCCTTGCTCACCGACTTCAAGCGATCGTAGAAATCGAACACCACTTCGTTGAGTGGCAATTCGTAAATCACCATGGCGCGAGCGCCGACATAGGTCAGTTCCTTCTGACGGCCGCGACGGTCTTGGCAGAGCTTCAACACCGAGCCCAGATAATCGTCCGGCACCAGGATCGTCGCCTTGATCCACGGCTCCTCCATGCGGTCGATCTTGACCACATCGGGCATGTCGGCCGGGTTGTGCATCTCGACCATTGTGCCGTCGTTCAGGTGCACGTGATAGATGACGCTCGGCGCGGTGGTGATCAGGTCGAGGTTAAACTCGCGCTCCAGCCGTTCGGTGATGATCTCAAGATGTAGCAGCCCGAGGAAGCCGCAACGGAAGCCGAAGCCCAAGGCGGCCGAGCTTTCCGCCTCATAGGAGAAGCTGGCATCGTTGAGCCGCAGTTTGCCCATCGCCTCGCGCAGATCCTCGAAGTCGGCGGCGTCCACCGGGAACAAGCCGCAGAACACGACCGGTTGTGCCGGCTTGAAGCCCGGCAGCTGCACGGCCGTGAGGTTCTTCTCGTCGATGATGGTGTCGCCGACGCGGGTGTCGGCCACTTGCTTGATCGAGGCGGTGAAGAAGCCGACTTCGCCGGGTCCGAGTTCAGTCAGCATCTCTTGTTTCGGGCGGAAGATGCCGACGCGCTCGATCTGGTAGTTGGCGTCGGCCGCCATCAGTTTGATCTTCTGGCCCTTCTTCAGCACGCCTTCCTTAACGCGCACCAGCACCACGACCCCAAGGTAGGTATCGTACCAACTGTCGATGAGCAGCGCAGTCAGCGGCTTGTTTCGATCGCCGACGGGTGGCGGTAGTTTCTCGACGATGGCTTCGAGGACGGCCGCCACATTGAGGCCGGTCTTGGCCGATACGCCGACGGCTTCCGAGGCATCAATGCCGATCACATCCTCGATCTGCTGCTTGACGCGGTCGACGTCGGCTGCCGGCAGATCGACCTTATTGAGGACGGGCAGGATTTCCAGGTTATTGTCGAGTGCTTGATAGACGTTGGCGAGCGTCTGCGCTTCGACGCCCTGGGAGGCATCGACCACCAATATTGCGCCTTCGCAGGCAGCGAGCGATCGGGAAACTTCGTAGGCGAAATCGACGTGGCCCGGCGTGTCCATCAGATTGAGCTGATAGGTCTTGCCGTCCTTGTACTTGTAGTCGAGGCGCACGGTCTGTGCCTTGATGGTGATGCCGCGCTCCTTCTCGATGTCCATCGAGTCGAGGATCTGCTCCTGCATGTCACGCAGCGCGACGTTGCCGCACAGTTGGATCAACCGGTCCGACAAGGTCGACTTGCCGTGATCGATATGGGCGATGATGGAAAAATTGCGGATGAGGGATATGTCGGTCATGGGGCGGGGTGTAGCATTGACGCTGCGAACACAAAAGGCCTCGTTGCAGGCCCAGAGGCGCGTAGGTAGCTGTACTTAACGCCGCAGAGGCCGGTAGGCCGCATTTCATCGAGGTTGTTTATGAAAATCCGCGTCATTAATCCGAACACCACGGCGAGCATGACAGCTGGCATTGCCGAGGCGGCGCGAAATGTAGCCGCTGCCGGCACCGTGATCGAGGCTGTGACCTCGGCATCAGGGCCAGTATCGATCGAGGGATACTATGACGAAGCCCTGTGTCTACCGGGTTTATTAAAAGAGATCGCGGCGGGCGAGGCGGCGGGCACCAATGCCCATATCATAGCCTGTTTTGACGATACCGGCCTCGATGCGGCCCGCCAATTGGCCAATTCACCCGTGATTGGCATCGGCGAGGCAGCGGCCCACGCGGCAACGCTGATCGCCCATCGTTTCACGGTTGTTACGACCTTGTCGCGGTCGATCCCGGCGCTGGAGGCCAATCTGCTGAAATACGGGTTTGATCGGCGCTCGCGGGTCCGGGCCGCCGATGTTCCCGTGCTCGATCTGGAAAAGGATGGCTCGGATGCCCGTCAACGCATCGACGACGAGATCCGTCGCGCCATTGCGGACGATCGGGCCGAGGCGATCGTACTCGGCTGCGCAGGGATGGCCCGGCTGGCCGCCAGTTTGTCGGCGGCGCATGGCATTCCCGTGATCGACGGCGTTGGAACGGCCGTGAAGCTTGCTGAGATGCTGGTCACGCTGGGTCTCAAAACGTCGAAGATCGGCGGTTACCAGCGCGGTGAGCCGAAACGCCTCACTGGGCCGATCTCAGACCTGATGCGATAGCTCATGAAAGCCTTTGTGCTATGTTGGCCACGATGCAACGCGTCTACACCACGGAAGAATTGCTGGCGCTGCTCGAATGGTATCGGGAGGCGGGTGTTACGCATGCCGTCGACGACGTGGCAACGGATTGGCGCGCGCGGGCAAGCGATGCACCCGGCAAAGGCTTCAAATATCCGGCGTGGGAACCGCGACCGGTGCCCGATACCGTGGTCGAGCGTGTAGCGGCGCGGCCTCTTCCTTCAGCAGTACCGGCTCGATCGGCGCCGCCGTGGGATGTCGATCCGCAGGACCAGCCAGCCGCTCGTCGTGAGCCCGAGGCATCACCGCCTCCGCCTAGCGCAACGCCGAGGCCGGCGCCTACCGTCGCTCCGCGTGCTTTTCCGACGGCTGCACCAGACGCTGCTGAACTCGCAGCGCGCACCCAGGCCGCGACCGCCCAATCGCTCGACGAGTTGCGAGTTCAGCTCGCAAACTTCGATGGCTGCGCACTGAAGGCAACGGCGAAGAACCTGTGCTTCTATCGCGGACCTGAGCGCGCACGGTTGATGGTAATCGGCGAGGCTCCGGGTAACGAAGATGACATGACCGGGCGTCCGTTCATGGGGCCAGCAGGCCTACTGCTCGACCGGATGCTGGCAGCGATCGGTCACTCTGAAGAGACGACGCACATCACCAATATC
>JANLPY010000112.1:0-4066 GCA_031367505.1 Hyphomicrobiaceae bacterium
CGGCCGACCCGTCGAACGCCTCTGCCATCTTCGAGCTCGGTGGGCGTGACTACCAATCCTTTATGTTCGACCCGTTGCGCGAGAACGGTGGAACCGTCGTGCTTCATGATCTGTCAATGGCGCTTGGGTTCTATTATATCGCACGAGCGGAGCAACGACTGGAATGGTTCGAGGACAACATTCTAACTCCCGAAGGAGCTGACGCATTCGCCGAATACAGCAAGATAGATGCAACGTCAGATGGTTCTGAACTCGCACGGCTGAGCGAACTTTTCGAGCGCCATCGGCTGCTCCGCTGGGCGATTGGAAATGGTAACCGGGTGCTCGTCCACACCGAAGAGTTGCGCGATGAAGTGAGGCGGACTTATCCCGACACTGACGTCCGGGTGGTCCGCATGGGGGTGGTTGACCCATTACCCCGAGTGCGCCATGCACCGAGCGCGGCTTGGCGGACCGCCCTGGGCGTGGGTGGCGGCGGCTTGGTGGTCGGCAGTTTTGGCATTGTCGATCGGGTAAAACGGTTAGAAACGGTCATTCGTGCATTCGGTGACCTATGCGCAACCCGGCCCGATTCTGTTCTGTTAATCGTCGGACGTGCATACGATCAGGCCTACGCGGCGGAGCTTCAGGCCGAAATTGATGCAAGCCCCGTTCGCCACCGAATCGTCCGGCGTGGTTACGTGCCTAAGGATGGCTTTAAGGCCTTGATGCATCTCAGCGATGTGGTCGTGAATCTACGATGGCCGACTCGCCTGGGCGTCTCGGCAGTACTGCTTCGGGCGCTGGCGGCGGGCAAGCCGACTATTGTTTCTGACGTGCCGGAATGGAGATCTATAGGCGGCGACGCCATGTTGCGGGTAGCGCCCGATGCCGGCGAACAGGCTACGCTGACCCGTTACCTTGAAGCGCTGGCTGGTGATCCCGCCCGTCGTGCCATGATGTCAGCGGCCGCTCGTCGCTGGTATCTTGCCAATGGCACCATCCAGATCATGGCCGCGGACTATCTGGCGGCGATAAAGGCGTCCCACGATTTATCGGAGGCACTCTCGGCATGATCGGCTACAACCGCCTATGCAATCTAGAAGATTTCGCAGATCCGTCGCTTCGGACAATAATCCGCGAGGTCTTTCAACACGAGATGGATGCGTTTCCGCCTGATTATCCCGACGGCGTGGCCGACTCGAAGCAGTGGGAGATCGCCATGGCGATCCGCGGTTTGAGGGATCATGGCGCCCTAACACCGCAGGCCCGCTTGTTGGGCGTTGGTGCCGGGACGGAGATCACTTCGTTCTTCCTCACCAGATATGCGAATGAGGTGGTCGCAACCGATATCTATGCGAACTCGGAGGCATGGGCCGACGTCGCGCCCGCCGCGTTCCTTGCGAACCCAGCTGCGTTCTCGGTAATCCCGTATGATACGCGACGCCTCGTGCCATTGCATATGGATGGCCGTGTATTAGATTTCCCCGACAACTCCTTCGACGGAGTCTTTTCGTCTGGCTCGATCGAACATTTCGGCTCTCGAGAATCCGTTTCGAATGCGGCCTATGAGATTGGGCGAGTACTGAAGCCGGGCGGTATTGCTGCAATCGCAACTGAGTTCAAGTTAGGGGGTGCACCCGGCGACGGATGGGACCCGAATGTCATTCTATTTACCGCCAATACATTACGTAAATATATCGTCGAAGCCAGCGGTCTTGAATTGGTTGACCAACCAGAATTCGAGACGTCAGTGGCCACGCTCTCCACTCGGCGAGACCTTGTAGGTTTCTTGGCGGGGGCATCCGCAGTCTCTAGCCCCGCCGAGAAGATTGGGATCTATCCTAATTTGATCCTTTTTCACGAAGGTTACGTGTTCTGCTCCGTACATGTTACGTTGCGTAAGCCAGCGATATATCCCGCGACAGATAACGCATGGGCCGTCCCAAACGAAGACATGAGGAGAGCGGTCCGCGCGGCTCGCGAAGCTGCAGCCACACACCTTGCGACGACATCGGCTGTCGGTAATGACTTGCTGCAACTATTGCGTGATCCCCCTGAGCCAGAGCCAGATATTCTGATACAGAACCCGGAAATCCAGCTGCAAATCCAGTTGCTCGAAGCCGAACTCGCGGCGATACGGAACTCTCGTTCATGGCGAATGACCGCACCAGTGCGTGGGTTTGGGATGGCAGCGCGCTTGTTGCGGCGTGGGTTTTTTCTCCATCGCAGCTAAGTTGCACTTAACAAGCAATCTAAGACCGGCCGATAAATGGGTAGCCCTCGTCGGTGACTCTTATGGACTTGGTGCAATTAGGGCGAGAAATATTGACATACTATAAGTTTCGTGTATGGACGAAACTCATTCGATCATGACTCGAAGCGCCTCCTTATGCGTTACTATTGCACCCAGCGTGATATCAAATCAAAATAGACGCTATCTGATTTGGTCGAACCAGTCTAGATTCGATATGGCTTTATCTCCAAACGGCCGTTCTGTAGAAGTGGCACCCATTATTGCTGCTGTTTCGGTGACTCCATTCCGAGGCTGCGGAGGATGGCCTCAGCACATGAGTACCATGGGGTCGGCAGAAAGTTCTGCTTGATGTCGGTCTCCCAGGCAAGCAGCCCCTCTCGATCGGCGATGGTCTCGCAAATCGCCCGATAGGCGTCGCTTAGGTTGTCCGGGTCGAAGTACCGGGCAAAACGCTCCCCAGCCTCCGGTATGGAGGTTTTGTTCGACGCCAGGCAGGGTTTGCCAAAAGCCAGACTTTCGGTCACCGGAAGGCCCCAGCCCTCATAGTGGGATGGAAACACGGTAAACAGGCAGCCAAGGTACAAAGCGCGTAGGTCGGCATCCGGCAGGTCCGACAGTACGACGACCTTGCCCGCAAGATAGCCCGTATTTTCCAATTGCTGCATGAGGTCCGCGACCAGCCAGCCGACCCGTCCGGCGAAAACCAGCGTCGGTACCGATGATTCTGGCATTTCTTCGAGCATGCGGCGCCAGACGCGAAACAGCAGCTGGTGGTTCTTGCGGGCCTCGATTGTCGACACGAACAGCACATAGCTGCCGGGTGTGGGGAGATCGCTGCGCGGCAAGGGATGGACCGGTTGACCGGGTTCGAAACCGGCGCCGACTGGCACGACCTTTACCGAGTCACGCAGCGGAATTCCCGACTGTTTGGCGAAAAGCGTTACGTCGGCAGCGGTAAAGTCCGATATCGTGAATACATGGTCAGCCAATGGCAAAACCGACGTAAACCAAGCCCGAAACCGCCCAACCAAGCCGCTATCAAACCATTCAGGTCTGCGTAATGCAATGATGTCGTAGACCAAAAAGCCGAATTGAATGCCGAACCGCGTCCGTGTCTTTTCAATCAACCCGGCATGGTCGGGATAGGACCAGGGCGCCCCCAGCGCGAGTAAGACGTCCCCTGTCCTAACACGTCCATCGAAAGGTTCGCCCGCTGTGGAGCAATCGGACTGCGGGTCGATGTGTCCAGCGTTCGATCGACCGATTCTGGCTAGTCTTCCTAGCACTGCCCTTATCAGGAAAACCAACAGGTCAGCCATGGCGCAAAGCGCACCAATCTGCAAGCGCGCGGCACCCAGCAGTTTGTGTCGAATCTCAAACGGCAGCCGATGCGCAAGCTGACGAGCCTGACGGCGAAACGGAGATTCCGCACGGACAGCGGTTGTTTTACTTTTGGATACACTGTGACGTGTTGATACGTTATCGTCCGCGAGTTCGGAAAATAGATCGGAGATCGCTTGCCAGGGAACGGTCGTAAAACTCAACTGCATCGGATCCATACGGACGAAGCGGACACGCCCTTCAGCGCCCAGCCTTTCCTGTAGGACTCGGTAAAGTTCGAACGCCAGCCTCTGTATGCCGCTTGGGCGTCGATTATGCCTGATGTACTCGAATAGATCTTCAACATCGATCCATAAGGTCTTCGACACTTCGCTGAGCCTCCGATTGTCCGAGTTTATCGTGGAGGCATCAAACACGGCCATCTCTCCCTGTGCGGGCGCGCCAGTCTTCCAGAATATCACGCATGGTTTGCTCCCACGCGATCATTGG
>JANLPY010000114.1:0-3121 GCA_031367505.1 Hyphomicrobiaceae bacterium
CAGCGACCCTCTCTCGATAGAGCAACGCGTAGTTTTTCCCGTGAGCATTTGCGTTGCCGACAAGGTAGTGAAAGATGAGCATGCGAATGAAGTTCAGCCGGTCTGCCGCTGGACGTGCGGTAGCGCGGTCAATCAAATCCATCGCGCTTTGGATTCCTGGGCCACCTTCTTCCTCATACTTAAGTTCAGGTGGCACGCTCAGTGCCTGACAGAAATCTTCCTGATGCAGGCGGGTGATGGAGCCATCCTCGTGCAGTTGGCGGTCGTAACGATTGATGAGGAGGAACGATACAGCTGCTGCCGTGCGCATTTCCACGGCGGGCACCTGAAGCCCAAGACGCGCCGCAAGGCGCAGGCAAAATAGTTCGTTCTCGACAGAGCCCTCCAGCGCTTGAATGAAAGGTTTGAGGATGTGGGTGGTCGGACGGCCATCTTTGGCGAGTCCGATGTTCTTTCCCTCTAAGCATACAGCGATCTTGTCTTGCGCCCCGGCAAGTGACAGGCGCACGCCTTCTTCGCCGCCTAGGAGTGGGCGCTCGCGCAACTTGCTGATGATCGCTTCAAGACGCTTGGCACTGAGTATCTCGACGCTATCATCATTGCTAGCAGGTGGTGTTTGCCCTGTTGGGTGAAGTGAGAGTGCACCTGCGCATTCTCCGCCGATGACTTCAAGCAATCCGAAAGCGTTGCCGGATGAGATTCCGAGAGCTCCAGCGAGGCGCTGGCGGGCACTTTCGTCCGGCAGAAGGCCGGAGAAAAACGGACGGACGACGCGGTCTGTGTAGACCGGGACTGTCAGGAATCTTGTGCGTGAGGCCGGTTTCATTATTGACCCATGAATTTTTCGCCAATCAGGCGTGGTGATGCTGGGCGGTAGCGGCGGCTGACGCTGTCTTGCGAGGATGGTGAGGATGACATCATCGGCGGCGAGACCCGCTTCCAGCGCCTCGGCACAGGCACTCTCGACAGCGGCCAACCCATGATAAAGTACCGCTCCCAGCACCTTGACGAACTGGCGGTCGCCATCGACATGCTGGGCGAGTAGGGCGCGGACCTGAGCCAGACAGGGTGGTAAATCCTAGTTCTTGAAGGGTGAACCATTGCGTAGCGCACCGCTGCCTGCACGGCCGTTAGCGCATCGAATGCGGACATAAACCATGTTCGGGTCGCAGGCGCGAAACCGGCAAGCGGGTCGGCGATTGTGGTTTCCATCAATGATCAGGCGCTGCTGGTCAGGTCCGCTGGCTTTTCAGTGCAGCTTGATAGGCGCGCTCGGCCCAGACATGGAGTTTGTCGTCATCTTCAAGCACATCGGCGGGAACAGCCAAGTAGGACTTGAGAGCGTGGTCCTCACCCTCACTGGTATAGCCAAGCGTCTGGGAGCCTGCGGCCTCGTATTGGGCGCGTGAATCGGCATCGACCTTGAAGTAAAGCGCGCCGTGCCACGCCATGGCGAAGACATGGTCGTTGCGGTAGAGCGCAACCGCGCCAAACATCGGCCTTGTGGTGATTTTCGCCCAGTCCGACAATTGATCAACATAGTGTTCGGCGATGTGCTTGGCCTGTTCAGATTGTTTCGTCATTTACTTGTGCCTTTCTGGGCTGAGCTATTCGAGTACGACTACATATTTGCCTGGAGCGGTCCGCGCCTCCAGGTCGGCCTGCGCCTCGCGGACCTTTTCCAAGCCGTGATAGACTTTGGCCACCGAGACCTTGAGCCGGCCATCCGCGATGGCTGCGAGTTGTCGGTTGAAAACATCGGCGGGCAGATCGGTCGCCGCACCGCCGTACGAGGTCAGGCACACACCGAACGGAATGTAGCCGAGCGGGCTGAAATTGGCGATGGTCCAGTCGTCCGACAAGGCGCCGGTGAAGCAAACCGTGCCGCGAACGCGCGTCGCCCGCATTGTGTCTTGCAAGGTCTTCCCGCCCACCAGTTCAAGCGCCGCATCGACGCCTTCGGGGAAGAGCGCCCGTACGCTATCGGCAATCTTTCCGTCATCGATAATCGGATGATCCACGCCAAGGCCGCGCAGCATCTCCATACGGTCAGGACGACGCGTGGTGGAAACCACAATCGCCCCCATTTCCTTAGCCATCGTCGCCGCCGAAAGGCCGACCGTCGATGTGCCGCCGCGGATCAGCAGTGTCTGGCCGCTGCGCAGGTCCAGCCCCTTGCTCAGAGAGCCATAGGCTGTCTGGAACATTTCGGGCAGTGCCCCGAGGACCTCCCAGGGCAGGCCCGTTTCGAACGGAATGACCTGGGAGACAGGAACGACGGTGTATTCGGCGTAAGCCCCGTCAAATGACCGGCCCATGCCACCCATCATGGTGGCCACCATCTGGCCGGGCTTCAAATCGCTGTCCTCGGGCGCCTGGTCCACGACACCGACGCATTCAATGCCGAGCACACGAGGCATCGTGAAATCCGGACTGGACAGCCCCTTGCGGCTGGTGACCTCGGACTCGTTGACCCCAAATGCCTTCACCCGGATGCGTAGGTGACCAGGCCGTGTCGGAGGCACCGAAACGTTCGTGACGACAAGCTTATCGACGCCACCTGGTTCCGAGAGCACGACAGCTCGCATGGTCTTGTTCATAGTACGCTCCATCTCTTTTGAACCGCTCTGGCTTCTACGACCGCGAAGCATGCGACCGCGCTCCATACAGCGCTTTGGCAGCGGCATGAACCGAAGCGATTGCTATTTCGACCGTGACGTTCTCATGCGCAAACGCAAAATCGCGACCAATTTAAATGAGCCTTATCGGCCTTTGCCCATGCCAATGAAAGGCAAAGCTCAGACACATTATGACACTTTTCGGACATTCCGACGTTAAGGGCACCTTTGGTCTCGGCTGACGCCCGCGCTGCTTTGATGAACAGCCGCGATCTGACGCGCTGAACACCTAATGTCCGAATTGTACCAAAATTGGTCCGAGGTAGACCTTCTTCCAAATCTGCGCCTGGCATACACTATGCGCGAAGACAGCGTTGCAAGGTTGCGGCGCTGCAACTTGCACATTTGGCGTTTCGTGGCGAAACGTCGCTGTGCTAAATAGGACGCGCCCCAGTTTGAAACGAACTTCGACGGCGGGTTCTCAAATAGAAAGGTCCCGACAT
>JANLPY010000206.1:0-7871 GCA_031367505.1 Hyphomicrobiaceae bacterium
CACATCGGTTAGTTCATCGAACCGCCAGACAGCCTCGATCAGCGCATCGACGTTGCCGGGCGAATTGGCGTCTCGGGCACAGGTGCGCAGTTTGTTCTCGATATCGGCATCCGATAGCGGATCTTGCAAGCTGCCGCGCGCGGCCATGACGGTTTCGGTCAAAACCTTTCCGGAGTGGGTGCGGATCGTCACGCGCGCAGCACCATCTGGGAGTGACCCATCGAGTTCGGCGTGCACTTTTGCGCGCAACGCGACGATCCAGCGATCGAAGACGATTGGCGGTTCGAACTCGCGCACGCCGGCTGCATTGCGTAGCAGGACGCACGCCACACTGTGGTGGATGCTGACGCGTGCGTCGCGCTCGTTGTGAACGGGCCGGTCGCCACGCGCCAATAAAAGCTTCGAGCCGTAAACGGTGATCGCCGCTATATCGCCGATTTCGCCATTCAGTTGCGTGCGTAGCTTGAAGCAGGCGTCGATAACGGCATGGAAGACGATGCCCGCCGGATACGGCTTGAAGGTATTGCGATCGATTTGCCAGCTCAAGCCAAGCCCGCCGGCCAATGCGGCAAGGTCCGGCTCGTCGCCCATCGCTCGGGCCCAGCCGAGCGGTCCCTCGATAGCATGGGGCGCGGCTTCATAACCGTGTTGCGCGAGTAGAGCCGAGAACAAGCCGTTGCGCGCGGCATTTCCAACGCTCACGTTTTTTGCAGCACTTGGCAAATTTTCAACGATGCCCGCAGACTGACTGGCGGCGATGCCAAGTGCATGGGCAATCTTTTCCGAAGGCAATCCGAGTAATCGCGCAGCAGCGGCAGCAGCACCAAACACGCCGCACGTCGAGGTGATGTGCCAGCCGCGCGCGTAGTGCTGCGGCGACACCGAATTACCGATCCGGCATTCGATCTCCGCGCCCAGAATGAACGCGATCAAGGCATCCCGGCCTGACGCCCCGCGTGCTTCGCCCAGAGCCAGGACCGCTGCCATCACAGGTGCCGTCGGATGAATGATGGTGCCGGGGTGGGTGTCGTCGTAGTCGAGGAGGTTCGCCGAAACCGCATTCAAGAATGACGCGCATTGTGCGTCGACGCGCTCTGCTCGTCCGATGATGCTGGAGGTCGCGGGTCCGCTGAACGGCTGCATGGCCGCCAGCGCTCGCGTCACCGCTGGATCATTGGCGGAGCCGAGTGCGGTTGCAAAGAAGTTGAGGATCGATCGCTTTGCCTGATGGCTCTGCCCGGCTATGTCGCGCCATGTGGTCTGGGCGATCAACCCCGCCAGCGCACCGCTGACACTCTGCTTCAACTGCTGCGGCATGAGGCGGTTTCCTGAAATTCGAGCTTGAATAGACCAGACGACGTCAAGGCTGTCGACCCAAATGTGATGCTTGACAGATTGACTGACAATCCTGAGACTGTCGCTGCGGGCGTTATTATTCGGCTTGCCGATTAGAGATTTTCAGCCGCAAATATCAGCGCTCGCTCGTTTGGTCTTAAACCGGGGACGGGAAGTATGTCTGATCAGGTGATTGGTTTTGTGGGCATCGGCCGCATGGGAAATCCCATGGGCGGGCGTCTCCTCGATGCAGGCTACAAATTGGTCGTCTTCGACACGCAGAGCGAAGCAACGAAAGCGTTGGTCGCTCGCGGCGCGCAATTAGCCACGTCACCGGCGGATGTCGCGTCGAAAGCTGAGATTGTCATCGTAAGTCTGCCGACACCGGATATCGTCAAGGCGGTTGCCCTCGGGCCCGATGGCGTGATCGCGGGCAGCCGTGTCCGCACGATGATCGACCTTTCGACAACCGGGCCAGGCGCCGCAAAAATAATCGCTAGCGCCTTGGCCGAACGCAACATCACGCTGGTCGACTCGCCCGTGAGTGGCGGCGTCAACGGCGCTGCGGCTGGCACGCTGGCGGTACTGGTGTCCTGCCCAAAGGATACGCTCGCAATTGTCGAACCGATCCTGAAGGTGTTCGGTAAAATTTTCTACACCGGGGAAAAGCCGGGCCTCGCGCAGACGGCCAAACTAGCCAACAACCTGATGGCTGCGACCGCGATCGTCATCACCTCCGAGGCGATGGCGATGGGCGTGAAGGGTGGGCTCGATGCGCGCGTTCTCATCGACATCTTCAATGCCAGTAGCGGCCGCAACACCGCGACGATGGATAAGTTCCCGCGAGCAGTGCTGC
Organism: Hyphomicrobiaceae bacterium; assembly: GCA_031367505.1. Classification (GTDB taxonomy): domain Bacteria; phylum Pseudomonadota; class Alphaproteobacteria; order Rhizobiales; family Hyphomicrobiaceae; genus JAKFWF01. The sequence continues at coordinate 2,192 of JANLPY010000206.1, forward strand.
CGGGGACGTTCGATTTCGGCTTCACGACGGCACTTTCCTACAAGGATGTGCGGTTGTGCGTCGATGAGGCAGAAGCGATGGGCGTGCCAATGGTTTGTGGTGCCGCTGTTCGCCAGATGTTGGCCATTACCAACGCGAAGTTCGGGCCGTCCTCGGATTTCACATCGATCGCGAAGGTGTTGGAGGAATGGGCGGGCGTAGAGATACGAGGCTAATTGGAGTTCGGAACACGAGTGCATTGAGAACAAAAATAACAGGAGGATAACGGCATGATCACTACTCCCCCAGGTTCGGCACGGCCCATTTCGCGTAGGCATTTGGGAGGCATGGCGGCAGCGGGGGCCGCAATTGCCGCGACCCCGGCTTTCGGACAGCAAACCAATGAAGTGGTCAAGTGGCGGTTAACTTCGAGCTTCCCGAAAAACCTGGACACGTTGTTTGGCGCGGCAACGACCGTTGCCAGGGTTGTCGGCGAGATGACCGACGGCAAGTTCACCCTGCAAACATTTGCCGCGGGAGAAATCGTGCCCGGCCTTCAAGTGCTGGATGCCGTTTCCAACGGGACAGTGGAATGCGGGCAGACGTATACCGGCTATTATATCGGCAAGAACCCATCCTTGATCTTCGACGGCTCGGTGCCGTTCGGTCTGACGCCGCGCCAGCACAACGCGTGGTTGATGTTTGGCGATGGCCGCAAGCTCATGGACGAAGTGTACGACACCTTTAACGTCGTAGCCCTGCCGTGCGGCCAGACCGGAGGGCAAATGCTTGGCTGGTTCCGCAAGGAACTAAAAACAGCGGCGGATTTTCAAGGTTTGAAGATTCGCACCGCCGGATTTGGCGGCAAGGTCATGTCGAAACTGGGCGCAGTGCCGCAACAGATCGCGGGTGGCGACATCTATCCAGCGCTCGAGAAGGGCACGATCGATGCGTGCGAATGGGTCGGGCCCTACGACGATGAGAAGCTCGGTTTCCATAAGGTTGCAAAATACTATTACACGCCCGGCGTCATGGAGCTTGAAGCAGTCAATCAGCTGTTCATTCACAAGGCCGCATGGGCCGCGTTACCACCGCGCTATCAAGCGATCTTGCGTTACGGCTGCTGGTTTGCGCTGACCGAGATGTTGGCGTCCTACGACGCCAAGAACGCGCAAGCGATCGTGCGCTTGGTCGGCCTGGGCGCGCAACTATCATATTTGCCGCCAGAAATTCTGAAAGCACTGCGCGCAGCACTCGAAAGCGTGCTGGAAGAAGAAGGCGCGAAAGACCCGCAATTCAAAAAGATCCTCGATAATTGGCGCCAGTTCCGCACCGAACAGCATCGCTGGTTCTCGATTGCCGATACGCGCGCGGAACTCGCCGTCTACACGCCGTGAAGACACCAGGGATCGTCGACTGAATGTTGAAAGGAAAATGGGCGCTCGTCACGGGAGCAGGTGGTGGCCTGGGATTGGCTATTGCCGAAAGCCTTGCAGCGGCTGGCGCCAACATCGCACTGCACGATCTAGTCGAACCGGGGGTGGCTTGTGACAGCATCCGCTCGCGGTTCGGCGTCGAGGCTGTAAGCGTGACCGCTGATTTGCGACAAAGATCGGCAATCGAGGCGATGATGGCCGATCTCATCAGCCGATCCGGTGCGATCGAAATCGTCGTGAACAATGCAGTGGTCAGACACTTCGCGCCGATCTCGCAGTTTCCTCCCGATCGTTGGGAGGAGGCGCTGGCCGTCAATTTGTCAGCCCCCTTTCATATCATCCGGTTGGCGTTGCCTGGGATGATGCAACGCAACTGGGGGCGGATTTTGAATCTAACGTCGATCTATTCGACCCGTGCCACTCCAAATCGGATTGACTATGTAACCACGAAAACGGCGATCGTCGGCATGACGCGGGCCGTAGCGCTCGAAACCGCGCGAACCGGGGTCACGTGTAATGCACTTTCCCCCGGCACGGTGCCCACGCCGTCGATCCTGGCCAAGATCGAGGCAATTGCTGCAACGGAGAATGCATCCGTCGCCGATACAACGAGCGCTTATCTCGCCAAGCGGCAGCCGAGTGGTGAATTCATCCCGGCGCAGAGTGTTGGCGAGATGGCGGTGTTTTTGTGCAGCCCGGCGGCGCGCAGCATAACGGGAGCCGTGCTTCCGATCGATGGTGGTTGGTCGGCCATTTGAAGCGCTTGGTCGCAGCGCTGCAATACTGATATGGACTAGGTTTCGAGGGAGTTGCAATTCAAGGGTACTGGAAAATTGACGATGAGCGCGCAGACCGACCGGCCATCCGAGCTTTGGATCGAAAACGTTCCAACTGTGCGATCGATGGTCGAGCAGAAGCTCCGGCAAGCGATCATGATGGGCCGGTTCAAGCCGGGCCAGCGTCTCATTGAGCGCGAATTGTGTGAAATGACGGGGGTCAGCCGGCCATCGATCCGCGAAGCGCTGCGCCGGCTCGAGGCCGACGGATTGGTCAACACGGTGCCGCATCGTGGCCCGGTCGTCAGCACGATCAGCTACCGGGAGGCCGAACAACTCTATGCCGCCCGGGCGGTTCTCGAAGGCTTTGCCGGACGTGAGTGCGCGCGTATTTGCAATCCGGCAATCGTGCAGCGCATCGGCGACGCACTCGCCCGGCTCAAGGTTTCAGCCGGAGCAAACGATATGCTCGGATGTCTCGATGCGAAGACGGAATTTTATGCGGCGCTGGTGGCGGGCTGCGAAAATACCTTTATCGAACGTATGTTGCAGCCGTTGCACGACCGCATCCAGCTATTGCGCATCACGTCGATGTCGCAGCCCAAACGCATCAATAAGAGCCTGCGCGAAGTGACGGCGATCTGGCGGGCGATCAAGAGTGGAAACGCCGACACAGCCGAGCGTTGCTGTGTCGATCACGTAAACGCCGCGGCGGTAGCGGCACTTCGCATGATCGCGCAATCGGCAACAGCGGAAGATTGAGAGCGCAGATTATGCCGCGCGCTTCAGAGCGCCATCTCGACGGATACCCGCTTGGTCGAGCGCGAGTTGGATGCGCGCAAGTTCGGCGTCACTCAGTTTCATCAGCGGCGGTCGCACCACGGCTTTGTCGATCCGGCCGAGCAGGACGAGTGCCTCCTTCATGCGATTGTGCATATCGAGGAAGGGCGGCGCGTAGAACGCCTGAGCGGTTGGCACGATGCGGTCGTTGATTGCTTGCGCAGCTTTTAGATCTCCCGACTGTACGGCCTGGAACAGCGCTACCTGCAGGTCAGCGATCACGCTACCCGAACCGGAGAGCAAGCCATTGGCGCCCATCGACAAGGAGGCCATCAACCAAGACGAATGCGTCGTCAAAACGTTGACCGGACGGGACAGATTTTGAAACGTTCGGATGTGCTTTTCGTGCAGCATCGGATCGTTCGACCAATCCTTGATCGCCTGGATCGCCGGCACCGCTTCGAACAATCGAAGTAGCGTTTCGAAAGCGTAACCCAGCCCCGTCGTCATCGGATACTGGAAGGCAATGATCGGCAAATCGGTGGCATCGGCGATGCGGCGATGCGGCGATAATGCGTTATTGCCATCTCGGGTCGCAGTTGTCCGCCCATCGACATGCTGTTCGGCGGGAACACGAGAAGGGCAGACGCGCCCTCTTTCGCCGACATGGCAGCCAACTTGGCGGCTTCGATGCTGCCATCGGCATAGATGCCGTTGATCAACGGTACCTTGTCGCCGACCTCGGCTAGCGAGGCGGCGAGAAGCTGCCGCTGCTCATCGAAGGTGCAGGCGTGAACCTCCGATGCATGGCCGTTGACTGTTACTGCTGTGACGCCATCCACCAACGCGCAATCACGCAAGTGCTTTCGAGTTTGCCGTTCGTCGATGCTCATATCCTCGTTGAACACCAGCAGCGTCGCCGGGATTACGCCAGCCGGCCGGAAGTTTTTGAAACGAGGCATGGTTATCTCCGCTCTACTGGTCACAAGGGGCGACGACTAGCGTTGACCGCTGAATGTACGGTAAGTGCGACCGTGATAACTTAACTTCGCATTCGGTGCCGTCCAGTGGGAGCACGATGAAATTCGATCGCAGTGCTCTCATTGGCATAGGTCTGCTCGCATGCCCGCTTTGCCGATCGACGCTTCACGCTACTGGCAATACGCTGCGATGTGAGCAAAACCACAGTTTTGATCGAGCGCGTGAAGGTTACTACAACCTACTTGCCGTGCAGCACAAAGCCTCTCGCGATCCGGGCGATAGCCGCGAGATGGTCGCTTCCCGCCGCCGTATACTCGATGCAGGGCTATATGCACCGATCGCGGTGCGTACCTGTGAGATTGCGCGGCGACTGATCGAAGCGACGGATCGGCCGGGGGGCACAAGCGTTCTCGATGCGGGCTGCGGTGAGGGCTACTATCTCGATGCGATTGCCCATGCGTTATCCAGCGATGTCGGACTTGCCGGCATAGATATTTCCAAGTGGGCGATCCGCGCGGCCGCCAAGCGCAACTCGCGGGTGTTCTGGGCGGTGGCCAGTAACCGTCAATTGCCGTTCGCTCCGGCGAGTGTCGATCTCATCCTGTCGATGTTCGGCTTCCCATTGTGGGATGCGTTCGCGGCCATGCAGCCCGTTGGAGGATACGTACTGTTGGTCGATCCCGGACCGGATCACCTGATCGAGATGCGTTCGATTATCTACCCACAGGTTAACGCCACGAAGTCGCAATTGCTCGATGCTGCCCATGCCGCCGGCTACACGTTGGTCGACGAGCAGCGGCTGCGGTTTGGCGTTGAGCTGACCAGTGCCGCCCAGATCGCCGACCTCCTGGGGATGACCCCGCACGGCCACCGGGCGCCGTTGCAGGGGCGTGAAGCGCTGGCACGTTTGAGCCAACTATCGGTCACCGCCGATGTTGTCTTCCGGACCCTACGCCGCGGCTAAGGACTCGCGGGCCAATTACGGCTCCCTCTCCAGCATACGATGTGGCGAAGTCTCAAAAGCCAAACGAGCCTTCGGCACAGTTTGCGCTGGATCCCGGATCGGCGACGCCCGGCTGAGGCGCCGGGCTTACACCGTCCGGGATGACGAGCAAGGATGAGTTTTTAATTCGGTAGTTTTGCTGCGCGATTATCCGACCACCTGATCCGTCACCGGTGAGGTGATGACGAGAAATACCAGGTCGACCAAGCCGGTGTTTGCGATCGAATGCTCGATGCCGGGTGGCAGGAAGATGACATCGTGTTTGCGCACGACGTGCTTTTCTCCGGCGATTTCCATCAGGCCTTCGCCATCGAGCACATGATAAATCTGCTCCTGCACTTTGTGATGATGCAGTTTCACCCGCGCCATCGGCTGATAGAGCGAGATGCGATAGTCGAGGTGCTTGGAGCCGGCCGTCTCCGGCATTACCAGCGGCTTTGATAGCGCACCACCAAAGTGATCCGGGAACTCGCGCCACTCGACTTCTGCGATGTTACGAATGAACCATTTGCGTTCGGACGGCATGATCGTGCCTCTTGTTCGGTTGGCGGTCGGCTGAGTTAGGCCCCCGCGTAGCGCGTAATAACGGCTCTGTTCGACTTTCAAGTTGCGGCGTGAAGCAGGGCTTGCATGAGGCATCGTTCGGCTGAAAAGTTTTCGCCTTCGCGTTCGATCAACCTGCGCCATCCGAGATAGCTCGGCAAATATTTCGTGGCGACGCCGCG
>JANLPY010000207.1:0-7410 GCA_031367505.1 Hyphomicrobiaceae bacterium
GGTACGCCAAACTTCCACACCGAGACGTTCGGCGGCGGTAGCAATCAGGCGAGCAGCTTCGCCGATGCCGGACGCGCGGGCGAACTCGCCGGCGACGGCGAGGCCGTGGGCGGCCGGTGGCGGCACGCGAACCGGACGAGGCGCGATCCAGGCTGTCGCGTGCGCCAGGGCGGATCGGCGGGCATTCCGGGGAAGAAGGCGCCAGAGGGCGTGCGATAAAGCGGTCATTTGGGAAAGCGGATGGTGGTGATGAGGTGATGTGTCAACACCCGGGTCTGGATAATCGGTGTCGGGCGCCCTCACGGGTTGCTGGAGGGGAGTTCAGCCTTTCAGGCTAACGCCAGGGCTGTATCTGAGCCAGGGCTGCTCTTCGCATAAGCGCGGGTCCGTGTCGCATTTCAACGAGGCGTGGGTCGGTCAAAGTAGCTTCCAGTCGTTAGTTCAGTTGACCAGCGGTTGCGCATGTTCGGCCTTGGTTGACGTAGCCCTTTTCGGCATGCCATACAGGTGTCGTGGATAGAAAATTGCATGATGCCTGCTTCGAACACAGCGCCAGGAGTTGCCTAAATGACCGTTCATAATCTCGCAATTTTTACCATATGTTCAAATAACTATATGCCAATGGCCAAGGTATTGATCGAAAGTGCGCGTCGGTGTCACCCCGACGCGTCGCTCTACATTTGTCTAGCAGACAAAATGCTCCCGGATTTTGATCTCTATCCACGGGATTGCCAAATTATTCCTGCTGAAAATCTCGGCATTTTGGATTTTTGCCAATTTTCATTTCGTTACGACATAATGGAATTTAATACGGCGCTTAAGCCTTTTATGTTTCTGGATCTTCTAGATCGCGGGCACGGAACAATAATGTATTTTGATCCAGATATTGAGATATATGCGCCGGTTGACTCAGTCTTGGAAAAAATTAACGGTGGTGCGTCGTTCGTACTTACGCCACATCTGTTGCATCCCGCCGAAGGTGACAGCGAACCCGATGATATCGACATTATGAAAGCCGGAATCTATAATCTTGGGTTCCTCGGCGTTGGAGCCAACGGCGCTAACGCCGAGGCACGGGCAATCCTCGAGTGGTGGGCCCGCCGGTTACGTTATCAGTGTGTGAACGAGCAGGGACGCGGTTTGTTCGTCGATCAGAAATTCATAGATCTCGTTCCTGGATTTGCCGATGGCGCATGCATCCTGCGCGACCCCTCTCTAAATGTCGCTTATTGGAACCTCGAACAACGTCAACTAACGCAAGATGGTGCGAACTGGCGTGTGGACGGGAGTCCGCTAATCTTCTTTCATTTCAGTGGGATCGACCTAGACAACCTTTCCCAGTTGTCCAAACACACCTCCGGCTTTCGCGGTGCCGCGATTTCTCCGCCTGTAAGAGAATTGATGCGGCACTACGCCGATCAGGTTTTTGCGAACGGCTTCCGGGAGGCGCGAAGAATTCCATACGCCTATGGGCGCTTTGCGTCCGGCGCGACGATTCCCGACCAGGCACGCTGGTTGTTTCGTACGGATTACCGCGATTATTCGGAAGATCCCTTTCTCGCCTTCGAGGCAAGAGTGCCACCACGCGACTCCAAGCTCCCCCCGCCAATGAGCGCTGAGGAACTGACCCGGCACGTGGAGGCGATTTACGCTTCTTCGTCCTGGAAGATCACGCGGCCGCTGCGCACGTTCAAACGCCTAATAAGACGGTAACGCAATATTTGGCAAACCCCTTGGGCTTCCTCACTGGAGATATCTCGCATGAACCTAAATGAAGCTACAGCGCTGGTTGCCAGTGTACCGCATTGGCACCATAAATTCGAAATATATCCAGGCGTGGTCACGCCAGGGGCGTACGAGCCCGGCTTTCTGCTCGACAAGACCGGACTGCCGGACGATCTTAGCGGCTTGCGCGTACTAGACATAGGCACATCCGACGGCTTCTTCTCACTCCATCTCGCGAAACGTGGCGCTCAAGTTGTTGCGATCGACTATCGCCGGAAGGAGGACCATGGCTACCATGTCATGGAGAAACTCAATCCCGTGCAAATCGATTACCACCGAATGAACATATACGAGTTGTCAGAAAAGCAGCTTGGCGAATTCAATATTGTTCTTTTTCTGGGTGTACTATATCACCTGCCGGACATGATTCGCGCACTGCAGATGATACGCGCGGTTTGCCGCGGCACTCTTTTCGTCGAGACTGATTCGGAGAATGAATTTTGTAAGGATATCGCGGCCGCACGGTATTACAAAGGCAACACGCTGGCCAAGGATCATACAAATTTCTGGGCACCGAATCGGTTGTGTGTTCTGGATATGCTGTACGATACCGGCTTTGATGTTGTTCGAGATGACGCCTGGGGGCAGCGTCTCTTCGTAGAAGCCAAGGCGGTGCGAGGTGATGATTTGCGCCGAGAAAAGATGAAACTCGGCTATGGCGTGATCGGTCAGGAGTAATACTACGATGTCATCGAAGCGGCTGGAACGGGCAACATGAATAGGCTTGCTATTTTCACGATTTGCGCGAACAACTACATGCCAGCCGCGCGTGTCCTGCTCGCCTCGGCTCGTACCCATCATCCGGAGGCGGACCTGTACCTCTGCCTTTCGGATCGGTTGCTGGATATGCCGGATTTTTATGACCCGGACTGGACGGTCATCGCGGCAGATCAGCTAGCGATTGTGAATTTTTCTGAATTCTCTTTCCGTTATGATATTATGGAATTCAGTACGGCGGTTAAGCCATTCATGTTTCAGCATTTACTAAATGAACGAAGATACGATGCGGTGTTATATTTCGATCCAGACATAGAGATTTTTCAGCCTCTCCATGGTGTGCTAACTGCATTGTCCTCCGGCGCTTCGTTCGTCCTGACACCGCATCTACTGGTCCCGTCGGAATCGATCGACGAACCAAACGATTTTACCATAATGAGGGCAGGCGCTTACAATCTTGGTTTCCTCGCCGTCGGTCGGGGCGAAGAGTCGAATCGCGTGTTAGCCTGGTGGGCGCGGCGCGTGCGCTATCACTGTGTGAATGCGCCGGAATTAGGTATATTTGTCGATCAGAAATTTCTCGACCTCGTGCCAGGGTTCGCGCCCAGCGCAGAGGTTTCTCACGATCCAACTCTCAACGTCGCGTACTGGAATTTATCTCAACGCAGTCTTTCTGGTTCCGATTCCGGATGGCGTATCGGAACAACGCCGCTTACGTTTTTCCACTTCAGTGGATTCGATTCACGCTTTCCTTCGCGCTTAACAAAACACCATAATGATAACGATAAATCTATCACAGAGCCTCTTGGCCGCTTTCTTGCCGATTATGCGAGGAAATTGGTTCTGTCGGGGTATGGTACGATTCCAAATGGCATTTATGCCTACGGACGCTTTGCCTCCGGTACGGCAATCCATCCACTTGTGCGCGTTATGTTCCGAGAATGGCATGAGACCTGGCCCGATGACCCGTTCATAACGTATGAGGCTTTCCTGCATGAACCGTGGCCCGGCGCATCCCGCGAACTGCCTAGTCACATGGTTACGAACTTTCAAAAATTCTTGTATGATCGTCTGCCGCACTTGCATGCTCGTCTCGATCTCGGCAATCCTGCCCATGTACGTGAACTTGTCGATTGGTACGCCGTTGACGCTGCCAAGGAATGGAGGCTTGATCTACGACTAATCGAGCCAACCGCAGCAAATATCGGTTGCCATCGTGTGCGCCGCAGATCTCCGCCCCGCATGCGCGGGCGCGGTGCGACGCGGAAGGACGTTACGGTGGTCGGCTATCTCCGCGCTGCCAGTGGGGTCGGCGAAGTTGGACGCCAGACATTGCTTACCTTGGCCAGCAGTCAACTGGCGGTGGAAGGCGTGGATGTGGCGCTTGGCGTCGCCGCGATCAGCGACGATGTCAGTGTGGCCGGGTCACTGGTTAAAGCTGGCACCGCACCGGTGCAAATATTTAACATCAACGCTGATCAAATCCCCGTGGTGCTGTCCCATTTGCACCGTGTTTTGCGGCCAGATGCCGTCCGTATCCACATCCCGTTTTGGGAGCTTAGCCGCGTCCCCAACGCCTGGATGCCAGCGTTCGCGGAAATGGACGAAATTTGGGCGCCAAGCCGCTTCATCCTGACAGCGCTCGCGCCGCGGCTCATCCAGCCTGTGATCTGGATGCCTATTGCCATAGAGCTGACCGCACCACCGCCGCTGCCCCGCGCACGCTTCGGCCTTCCCGAGGATCGCTTTCTGTTCTTTTTTGCCTTCGATTTTCTATCTTTTAAGGAACGCAAGAACCCTCGAGCGGCCATTGCGGCCTTCCGGCAGGCATTCCCTCGGCGCGGCGAAGCCGGGCTGGTGCTGAAATGCCAGAATGGTGCGATGGTTCCCGACCAGTTAGCCGCTTTCGAGTCCGAGATCGGGGACAATCCGGATGTCTTTACAATCAATCAAACCCTCAGTCGCGGCGATACCCTCGGTTTGATCGCGGCGACCGACGCCGTCGTCTCGCTGCACCGCAGCGAAGGTCTCGGATTGCTGATTGCCGAGGCCATGCTGCTGGGTAAACCCGTCATCGCCACCGATTATTCGGGTTCCCAGGAATTCCTGAATGAATCCACGGGCTACCCGGTCGATTGCAACCTTATACCGGTCGCCGAAGGCGATTACCCATTTGCAACCGACCAAGAATGGGCCGATCCCGACATTGCCCATGCTGCTTGGCATATGCGTCGATTGGTGGGCAACCCTGACCACGCCGAGGCCAAGATATCTCAGGCTATGGCACATCTGCGTAGAAATTATAGCCGTGCCAGTGTCGCCGCCTTGCAGGCGCGCCGTTTGCGTAGTTTACTGACGCGGTAATCGTCGGAGTCGCGTATGCCTATGAAGAATGCTATTAATCAAGATACCCTACCCTCCCGATTCGTGTCGTATAGCGCCAACCGGGAAGACGTTTTGATCAACCGGCTGTTCGGCGCAAAGCCGGAGGGCTTCTATGTCGATGTTGGCGCGGCCCATCCCGTCTGGGAGAACGACACGAAGGCGCTGTACGACCGCGGTTGGCACGGCGTCAATATCGAGCCCAATCAGAGTTTCTTTTTCGAATTGGCCGCCGCACGCCCACGCGACCGTAATTTAAATCTCGCCGTGTCCGACGAACCTGGGTTCCTAACCTTCCACGAAGTCGTCGGGACAGGCTTGTCCACCTGCGACCCGGATGAATCGCGCCGGGCCGCCGGCAAGGGATTTCAAATCGTACAGCATGAGGTTAAAGCGGATAGCTTGCGGCATATCCTCGAAGAGGCCAATCCACCGGCAATAGATCTGCTTAAGATCGACGTAGAGGGCTACGAGTTGCAGGTGCTTCGATCCAACGACTGGTCCCGCTTTCGCCCTACATTGATCGTCGCCGAAGTAACCTATCCGGAGTCGCCGATACGTCGCCCAGACCTGCTTACACCATTCCTTGCGGAACAAGGATATGGGCGCGTCTATTTCGACGGTTTGAACGATTATTTTATTGAAAAAGGCTTTGCTCTTCCCGATGCCATTTTTGACCGCCCCCCGAATGTGTTCGATCGTATCGTGGGTTACGCTGAGCAAAACCTAGTTCAGGAACGTGATGCGGCGCTCGTATATATCGCGTCGCTGCAAAGTGAAATCGCCCGTGCTCGGAACGAAATAATATCCACTCGCGGCCGCAACACCGCTCTAGCTGAACAGCTGGAATCAATGTCTGTACGGAATTACAAGAGCTCGCTCGGATCGCCATCAGGGGACGGCCAGGTTGTGCTAGTTCGCGCGACTTCTCCCGGCCGGCAGCTATTTATCCGCCTCATCCGGGCCCTTCGGCGGCCAAGGCGGACGTTCCGAATTCTGCTGCATGGCCGCACCGACGTCGTTTAGGATCACGCCCGACGGAGCAGCAATTTTCATCTCGCCGACCTGACCCGTCGCAAACGCCTAAATATTCACGCCCTGTCGTTCGGAAAGGTCATAGAGCGGATTGCGAAAGAGACTTGCGGAATACCGATTGTGACTCAGCGATATTGTGGGAAAATCGGCAGCGCCAGGTCCGAATGCCGCCACGATCAGACCATCACCGGAAAAACTCTCATGTATATCGTGCTCGGCAATGACCTTGCCGCCGTATTCCAGTACGCGGGCGAGACAACGCTGATGGGTCAGGGCATCGCCACTGATCGTCCAATGATGTGTTGACACAACGATCACGCCAATTAGGCCGCCGCGGAGTAGATCGGCGCAACTCTCTATAACGTCCAGCTCCGCACCCTGTGTATCGCAATGCAGCAAATCGAGTCGCGCAAACCCCCGGGCGGCCATCAATTGCGGCACTGTGAAGCGGGGGATGGAAACTTGTTCACCCGATTCGGTGTGAAATGGCAGCATTGGCGCGGATGTCGCCCCCACGAACCCGGAGCAGAATGACACCGTCGCACCATTCAAACCGGCGTTCGCGACCCCAACAGCCATATGCCGAGGATCAGGTTCGATCACCACCGAACGACGGTGCGGCTTCGCCTGGAGAAACCACAACGTATAGAAAGCCCAGTACCCGCCCAGTTCTATCATTGTGGCGGTGTCCGGCAACCGGGAGAGTATTTCGTGAAATACCCGCTCCTCCTGCGGCTCATGATGGCCTCGGCAACGGGCGATCAGGTCCGTCATCCACGACCCGCAATAGCCATCGGCGATAACAAGCAAGCCATTATGCATCATCTGAACCCGGGTCCCATCTTGCGTGGTCACGACCGACCCGGCGTCCGGCACCTTAGGCACGTTGTCCGCATCGCGGCAGACGGTCGCCATTTGGATTCGTTCTTCGATTGGGGCCAGCATCGGCATCATGTCGGGATCCGCGGGCCTGTATGGAATCAGGTCGGAAGGCAGAGGGGATGGAGGGCGACGGCGGAACCAGCGCGTCATTGATGTGATTACAGTCACTTGGAGACCATTGCTTGCAGATTATAGAGGCCCCGACGGGGGCGTCCGAGTGGACATTTGGTTCTTTTGCCCTTAGCGTGCTTCATAAGCAAGCGTCGGTTAATAAACCCGATTTTGACAGGGCCGAATTCTGCCTCAGATTAGAGGCGTTTCCAAACAAAACGCTTGGCATCGATAACCGGTGCACGTCAAGCGATATTCTTGAATATCTTCAGGGTGACGACTATGCGCACACGGATTTGTATCTCTGGCGTTAGTGATAGAACGCGTAGACACGGAGCGCACTCTGGCTTGCTGCTTCCTACGCAGGCCCCTCATTTTGCCTGAGCCAAGGGGCGTTGGTCCTCAGGTAATCGAACCGCGGGGGAAATCCGGGCAACCATTCGTGCCCACGCTGGAGGGATAGATTAGGATTGTGGAAGGGATCGTTGGCGACGACGT
>JANLPY010000150.1:0-7017 GCA_031367505.1 Hyphomicrobiaceae bacterium
ACGTGCGTATAGTTCCACTGTCTTCATCCCCCACCCTCGGCCGACGCAGGCACAAGAGCTCTATCTGCCGCACTTTCACTCCGGCGGCGCGACCGAACAAATCAGCCGCTTCTGTGAGGGATTATTGCTCCGGCTTTTACATGTTGTGGACATCGCAGCCTTGTGCTTCGAACGGGATATCGCGGCGACATAAGTCGACCGCGTAGAGAACCGTGGCCCTGGACAGCAGCGCCGACAGACCGTCGATACCGAATACCCGCAAGCCCGACTGTACGACGTCAATTAGGACGGGCGTTCATCCTAATTGACGTCGTGCACAACGAAACCGTTCAGACGACTTCGGACCGATTTGGCTATCGAATGGTGTCCACATCTATCCGAGGCTGTTGGCGGGAAAACATTCAGTCCAGCGTCGTCTACGGCGGCAGATGACCAGCTGCTGGAGCGTCGCAGTTGTCCGTATGGGTCCGTTGCGAAACAGCGCCACCGTCGGTGACAAACGTCGGGCAAATGCCGTATTTTCGTTGGGAGCTTCGCATCCTTTTGAACAGGTTTGCCGGTCACGCCAATTAGGGGGCTCACAAGGGAGGCGCGGCCATGCTCACCAAATGGACATCGCCACGGATTGCTCTTAATTTTCGGCGCGAGGAGCTGGACACAACAAATTTGTTGTGTGCTATGATGCCGTCATGGTGACACGCTTGGAGAGGGCCCGCAGCACTTGGCTGCATTATTCGCTCAGCAGATGCGGCGTCCCATTTAGCCCTCAAATACAGTCACAAGTGAGTGTGCTTGTTACACTATGTGTAACATTTTTTCGAAAGCTACTGTGTTGTGACGCGAATTCGATGGGGTTCGGTCTGTGACACAAGGGTATACCTATGTGAGACGAATACGTTCCGCCCAAAAAGCGTGTCGGGTCCGCTGCGTAAGCAGGTACTCGTTAGTACACCCGCTACGCGTTTGCGACTGGCCGACCATCGCTTTTGATCACCGTTCCGCCTTTCATGACGAATGGAATGTTTTCGCCTTGGCCCGTAAGCAAAGCGATATCGGTCAGAGGATTTCCGTTGACGGCAATAACGTCCGCGAACGCGCCGACTTTGATTGATCCGATTTTGCCCTGAAGCCCCACGAGCTCGGCACCGTTGATCGTGGCGCTCTTGATGATTTCGTTGGCGGGCAGAACACGTGACCGGATCAGGAACTCGCGCGACTGGTGACGATGCATTGGCCCTAGCAGATCGGTACCGTAGGCCATCTTTACTCCGGCTTTCCTGTAGATCTCAAGCGACTGCAGCCCTGCGCCGCGCACGGTCTCTATCTTTGCCAGTGACTCGGCCGGGAAACCAAATTGCGGCCCTTCCTCCGAAACCGCGTCGAACGTCACCAGCGTCGGCACCACAAAGGCGCCTCGCTCTTGCATCAGCTTTGCGGTTTCGAGCGTCACCAGATTGCCATGCTCGACGGAGTGGCCGCCGCACTCGATAAATCGACGGATCGCTTCGTCGGTATAGAGATGGCCGGCAACATAGGTCCCCGCCATTCTGGCTTCTTCGACCACCGCTTTCAGCTCTGCGGTCGAGAACCCCAGGAAATGGATAGGATCGGTTGGCGAGGCGATCCCGCCATTCGCCATGATTTTGATGAATTGGGCGCCACCCTTGATCTGCTCCCGCGCTGCCACACGGATCTGACGCACGCCGTCGACGATCCGGCCGACCGATCCCAATCGCTTTTCGTGGCTACCGACTGTGCGATCGTCGAAGCGGCCGCGGAAGTCACCGTGCCCACCTGTTTGTGACAGAGCTTTGCCGCAGATCACGAGCCGTGGCCCGAGCATCGAGCCCTCCTCGATCGCGGCAACGAGGCCGTGATCGGCGCCTCCCACGTCGCGAACAGTGGTGAAACCACGCATGAGCATTCCGTGCATGATCCGTGCTGCACGCGCAGCAACGAGGGAATCCGGAAAGGCGGCACTGCCACCAAGGCTCGCGATGCCGGCCACCACGTGGACATGGCAATCGATGAGACCAGGCATCAGTGTCTTGCCTTCCAGATCGATCCGTTGCGCGCCCGGCGAGGCGATCAGCTTGGCCGAAATTTCTTTGATCACGCCGTCGGCTACGAGAACATGACGCGCATCGTCCATATCACCGGTCTCGGTATTCAAGATCTGCACGTTGGACAGAACGATCGAACCGTCGTTTTTCGACATGACAGCGCCCTTTGTGTTTTTGAACAGCCTCAGTCACACGTTAGAGATAAATGTCTCTGGCGATTGTCTCGGCAGTAACGGACTTGGACAGGTCACCGCGCTCGGCGACGAGTCCTGATTTGAGGACCAGAAAGCGATCAGCGACCTTCAGCGCCAATTTGATATTCTGCTCCACAATCAGGATGGTCATCCCGGCCGCCTTCGTCTGGAGCAGAATATCGCCGATCTCTTCCACGAACTTCGGCGCCAATCCGCCCGACGGCTCGTCGAGCAGGAGAAGTTGAGGATCGGACATCAGTGCTCTGCCGATCGCCACCATCTGCTGCTCGCCGCCGGACATGGTCCGCACGCGTTGATCGGTTCGCTCCCTTAGCCGGGGAAATTGATCGAGAATGCGAGTCAACCCGGCATCTGCATCCACATCGCGCCGGCTAGCTCCAAGCCGCAGGTTTTCTTCGACCGTCATGTCCGGGAAAAGATCGCGGGCCTGGCTCACCTGTGCGACACCCAAGCGAAAGATCTTGTGCGGAGGCGACTTGGAGATGTCTTGCCCCGCGAGCGTGATCCCGCCAGCTGTGATGCTTACAAATCCACTGATGGTGTTCAATGCGGTCGACTTCCCACAGCCATTTGCCCCCAGCAGTGCCACGACCTCGCCGCGGCAGACGGCAATATCGACGCCGTGCAGGATCATCTTGCCAGGATAGCCGGCGAATACGCCCTCAACTTTGAGCAGTTCTTCGTCATGCATGGCCCAGATATGCCTCCAAGACCGACTGATTGGTGCGTACTTGCTGCGGCGAACCTTCGGCGATCTTTTCACCATAGTTCAGGACGGCGATGCGATCAGACACTTGCATCACGAGTTCGATGGCGTGCTCGATGAGCAGGATTCCTATCCCGCGCGAGCGGGCGAGTTCGGTGACGATCTTGCCCAGTTCGGCGCGCACCGGAGGCGCTAGCCCTACCGCCGGCTCGTCGAGTAACAACAACGGCGCATCGGCAGCGATCGAGCGCAGGATCTCGACCATCCTCTGCTGTCCGCCCGAAAGGTTGGCAGCTAACTCGTGCTCGAGGCGGCGAATGCCCAATCGGTCAAGCAGATCTCTGGCCGCTTCAAGTGCCGCGCGCTCGGCCACGCGGGCTACCGGCAAATTGAGCGCGATCGCCAATGGGCTGCTCCGGATCTGGCGATGCATACCGCACAGGATATTCTCGAGCACCGTTAGCGTCGGTGCCAGCCCACCGTTCTGGAAGGTGCGGCGCACGCCGTGGCCGGCTATCTCGTGAGCGGAGAGGCCGTCGATCCGTTTGCCCCCCAGGACGATCTTGCCAGATTGGATTGGAACGAAACCCGAAATGGCATTAAACAGCGAGCTCTTGCCGGCCCCGTTGGGTCCGATGACAGCGACGACCTCTCCGGCACCGACTGAAAGGCTGACACCTGACAGCGCCTGCAAACCTCCGAACCTCACGGAAACGTCTTCGAGTTGGAGGAGCGGACTTGGGCGAACGTCAGCCACCGTGGAACCTTTGGCGTAGGAGGGGCACGATACGACCGATCAAAGTCACGAGACCGCCCGGCAGGAACAGGAGAATTCCGATCATCAGCAACGCGATGAGAAGCTCTTCGTAACCGGGGAGATCGCGGAGTAATTCGGGTGCCATTGTCATTACGACCGCGCCAATGATGGATCCGGCGAGGCTTCCCAAGCCGCCGATGACCACGATGCCGAAGTGCAGGATCAGCTCGAGCAGATTGAAGGCTTCAGGCGAGATATGTCGAACAAGGATCGCATAGAGTGCGCCCCCTGTGCCGACTACGCCGCCGCTCCATGCGAAGGCCAGTATCATGAACGTTGCGGTCGGGATACCGAGCGCCGCGGCAGCGAGTTCATTGTCCTTGATGGTCATCAATGCCCGGCCAATTCGAGATCGCAGCAGGCTGGAAGTTGCCAGCACAAGCGGTACGACGACCGCTAGAAACAAGTAGAACTTCTGCTTTTCGCTCGCCAGCGTCCAACCGAAGAGCACGGGTCGAGGTACGTGAAGGCCCATCGATCCCAGGGTCCAAGCTTCGGCGTTGATGTAAGTCCACCGCATCAGCTCACCGAATGCCAACGTGATGATGGCAAGATAGAACGACCGAATACCACGCAGGGCAGGGAGCGCGACTAAGGCACCTGCCAGGCCACCGGCAAGGCTGCCCGCGGCAATCGCCAGCAGCAATGGACTCTGGTAGTGATGGAGCAGAATGCCCGTTGCATAAGCACCGATGCCGAAGAAGGCCGCGTTGGCAAACGCCAGCTGCCCGAGATTACCTATGACGATGTTGAATCCGACGCCGACGAGCACGTAGATTAGCGCCAAATTGACAACGTACTGCGTGTAATCGTTGAGGAACAAGGGCAGCACGATCAGTGCGGCTACCGTCGAGATCCATAACGTTTGTCGTGGCATCCGGGTGCTGATTTTCGTCCACGATCTGGTCTCTGACATCCGCCTATACTCGTAGTATAATTGGGTGGCCAAATAAGCCGGATGGCTTCATGAGCAGCACACAGATTATTATCAGATAGGCCGTAATATCGATAAGCGACGAGGATATGTAGGCGCCCACCAACAATTCCCCGACGCCGAGGAGAAATCCGCCGATGACGGCGCCAGGAAAGGACCCGAAGCCGCCCAGTGTCATCGCTGCAAAAGCCCGGATGAGAGTGGATGCGGCGAGATCGGGATAGAGGAGCGTTACCGGCGCGATCAGTATTCCAGCCAAAGCCGCCATGGCTGTCGCCACACCCCACATGCCGCGTTGGAAGGCGCCAACATGGATACCGATCAAAGCCGCCCCTCGCTCGGATTGGAAAATCGCCTGTGCAGTCTTCCCGACCGGTGTCAGGTAGAACACCAGTGCCAGCGCGCACATCGTGATCAGCACCGCTGAGGTTACGAGGACATCGCTATAGGAAATGATCACCGTATCCAATCGGATCGCGCCCTCCGGCAGCACCTTGGGGAAGGGCAGTACCTCGCGACCCCAGATCAATCTGGCGAGACCGCGAAGGGCATAGCCTATCGCGACGGCCATCATTGCGACTGTGAGGTGCGGACCCGAGGCAAGAGGGCGAATAAGCCCGGCATGCACCACCATGCCGAGCACAAACATGATCGTTAGCGCGATCGCCGCCGACATGACAAAGTTCTGGCCGAGCAGTACGACGAGCAAGTAAACGACGAAGGCGCCGGTCATGACGAAATCACCATGCCCGAAGTTTACAACGGTCGTGGCTCGGTAAATGACCGTCATGGCGAGCGCGATCAGCGCGTAAAGAGCGCCTTGAGCGACGCCGCTCACGATCAGTTGCGAAAACATTGGCGCCTCACCGGGTCGAGTTTTGCGACGGCGCGGCTATGGCGTCGCCAACTTACCCCAGGACTCATATACCGCGATCTTGCCGGATTGATCGTAACCGACGGTATAAAGGTCCATAGCGCCCTGATGATTGGTCGCCGAGTAGTTCAGTTTGCCGGCCAACATCCCTGTGTCGAAGCTCTGCAATTTCTCCATCTCGGCCATGAACTTCTCGCGTGTGAGATCGCGCCCGATCTTCTGCAGGACGTGGACAATGGCGGCTGCGCTTCCTGGGCCGTAGAAAGAGAAGTCGGTCAGCTTTTCACCCGCCGGCAAGCGCGGTTCGATGATTGCGCGGGCATCCTTCATCCCAGGCCCATCCATCAGGTCCTTGAACTGGAACAACTGATAGAAATTCTTCATCGGGTCGCGGCTGCCGAGCCGCTTTTCCGTACTCTGGAAGTCTGCGCCTAATCCGCCGAACTTGATTGCGTCGAGGCCTAGCTTGTGCGCATCCCTCAGGAAAACTACGATCTCCGGCTCGTAGAGAATGGCAACAACGAAATCGAGACCGGCCTCTTTCAATTTCAGAACTTGCGACGTCGCGTCGGTCTGTCCGCGTTCAAGCACCACTTCGGCGGCCGGTGCGAGCCCTTTTGCCTTCAGCGCCTCGACCATGGGATCACGATAGCCACGCGACCATTCATTTGTGTGTGCAATGATGCCGATCTTCTTGGTGTCTGGCCTGCTTAGCATGAACTTCACAAAGGCATGCCCAGCGGCCTCGCTCGTCTGGCTGGCATGGAAAATGTTCTTCGCCAGTGGGCTGGATATTTTCTGGTTCACAGCCGTGGAAACGACCCAAGGAACGCCTGCTTCTTCGATCACTGGGCGCATCGCGAGTGCAACGCCGCTGCAGACGCCGCCGTTCAGGAGAAATACCTGATCCTGGCTGATCAGCTTCTTTGCTGCTGCAATGCCCTTAGCTTCGTTGCAGGCGTCATCGCCGAGAACGACTTCAATCTTTCGACCATGAACGCCGCCTTTCTCATTAACGTAATTGTAGTACGCCTGGATCCCGTAGACCGCTGCTCCAAAACTTGCGTTTGGACCCGTTAGCGGACCAGGCACTCCGATCTTGATGGCAGTATCGGTGACCCCTATCCGGTCCTGTGCCGATGCAGCGCCAGAGCTGCACCCGATCAACACGCCCAGTATCGCAGCCCAGTGCCGCATGCCCAATACTCCATTGCGCCATCCAACGATATCGCTGAGACTATAAGGCGGCTTGCGGCGATAGCAATTGGATTCATACCTGTCTCCTTAGTTACGGCGCAATGATGTCGTCAGCTTTGTCCATCAAGGAGATAGAGCATGTCGGACGAGCACAAAGACGATCTGTGGCGGGATTTCCCGAAGACCGCCGTGGCATTCGAGAAGCGGTTTG
>JANLPY010000221.1:0-43534 GCA_031367505.1 Hyphomicrobiaceae bacterium
GGATATCTTGCGCGCGTCAACGATCCGCCTCCAGGCACTATGGTGATCTGGCGAGGCTTGTCTCGGCTGACTGACATTGAAATCGGCGCCGGCATCGGGGCAAAATTTGTGGGTAATTGAAAGTCTCGCCGGATGCTTACAATGCTACGGCTCAAATGCTACGGCGATGGCCGAAGCATTTTGTGTGGCATTCGATTAGAGTGTTTGCTCCACTGGAGGAACCTCGCATGGCCAGCAACGGATTGTTTGCGGAAGTCGCCGCGTTATCAGGCGATCCGGCGCGAGCCGGCATGCTGCATGCACTGATGGATGGCCGGGCGCTCACCGCAAGCGAGTTGGCAAGGGCCGCCGGAATAACGCCACAAACCGCGAGCGGTCATCTGCTGCGGATGACGACGGTCGGTCTGCTGAGTGTCGAAAAGCAGGGCCGGCACCGTTACCATCGCCTAGCGTCACCAACGGTGGCGCGCATGATCGAAAGCATCATGCAGGTGGCAGCCGAACTCGCGCCGGATCGGAAAAAATTCACGGTTGGTCCGCGCGACGCAGCCTTGCGTACCGCTCGTACCTGCTACGACCACTTCGCTGGCCGGCTCGGTGTGGCCTTGGCTGATGCGTTGGTGGCGCGTGGGCACATCGAGTTGTCCAGTGAAGTGGGGCTTCTCACGCAAACCGGTATCGAATTCTTAGGGGGTGTGGGGATCGATATCGCGCCGATGCTGGCGCGGCGCACCGTGCGTTCGGGTCGCGTTCTATGCCGCGCGTGCCTCGATTGGAGCGAGCGACGATTGCATCTGGGCGGTGCCGTCGGCGCGGCGATTTGTTCATATAGCTTCGACAATGGCTGGACGCGACGGTTGGACGGAACGCGCGCAGTGCTGGTCACGCCTAAGGGAAACAGCATCTTCCGAGAGAAGTTCGGTGCCACTTTGGCGTAACGCTTCAAAATGTGATTGGCTCGCCCGACGGTGATCGAGCACCCTAAATTCTGGCCATTTCCCGCCAATCGCTGCCGGCTCGCATGCCAGCTGCGCATGCAATTCCACTTGCAGCCAACAGCGCGGCGTCCTTTATACACCTCAAGAACCCCTCAACCGCACGGGAAGGATCCCCCTATGTACGAAACGCTGAACCATTATATCGATGGCAAGTGGACCAAGGGCACATCGTCCAAGGCTCAGGATGTCGTAAACCCCTCGACCAACGCCGTGCTGGGTTCGTTGCCGCATGCCTCGAAAGCCGATCTCGATGCGGCACTCGCGTCAGCCGAGAAGGGGTTCCAGCTATGGCGCCGGGTGTCCGCGTTCGAGCGTTCAAAAATCCTGCGCAAGGCCGGCGAGCTGATCCGCACCCGTGCCGACGCCATCGCGACCATTCTGACGCAGGAGCAGGGCAAGATCCTGGCTGAAGCCAAGATGGAAGTCCAAGGCTCAGCCGACATCTGCGAGTGGTTCGCCGAGGAAGGCCGCCGCGCCTATGGCCGCATCATTCCGGCCCGCGCCGACGGCATCCGCAACATGGTGATCCTTGAGCCGGTCGGTCCCGTTGCCGGTTTTAGCCCTTGGAACTTCCCGGTCACGCAGGCCGTGCGCAAGATCGCCGCTGCTTTGGCCGCCGGCTGTTCGATTATCGTCAAGTGCCCTGAAGAGACGCCTGGCTCGCCAATCGCGATGATCAAGTGCTTCATCGATGCGGGCGTTCCCGCTGGCGTGATCAATCTCGTCTACGGCGTTCCCGCCGAAATCTCCGAGTACTTGATCCCGTCGCCGATCATCCGCAAGATTTCGTTCACCGGCTCGGTACCGGTCGGCAAGCATCTGGCTGCACTCGCTGGTATGCACATGAAGCGGGCGACGATGGAACTCGGTGGCCATGCCCCGGTCCTCGTGTTCGACGACGCCGACCCGGAAGCCGTCGCCAATCTCACCACCGGCTTGAAGTTCCGCAACGCTGGCCAAGTCTGCATCTCGCCGACTCGCTTCTTCGTGCACGAGAAGGTCTATGACAAGTTCGTCGCTCAGTTCACGTCCAATGCCAAGGCTTTGAAGGTCGGCGATGGCCTCGACGCCAAGAGCACGATGGGTGCGCTCGCCAATCCGCGCCGCATCAACGCTATGGAATCGATCATAATGGATGCCCAGGAAAAGGGTGCAAAAGTCGCAACCGGCGGCAAGCGCATCGGTAACCAGGGTAACTTCTTCGAGCCGACCGTGCTGACCGATGTGCCAGCCAACGCCAACATCATGACGCAGGAGCCATTCGGCCCGGTTGCGATCATGATGCGCTTCAAGGACACCGATAAGATGTTGGCCGAGGCCAACAGTTTGCCGTTCGGTCTCGCGTCGTATGCATTCACGCACAACGGCAAGACGGCGGCCAAGGTCGCCGATGTTCTCGACCACGGCATGGTGACGATCAACCACCAGGGCTTGGCATTGCCGGAAACACCGTTCGGCGGCGTCAAGGATTCGGGCTATGGCCACGAAGGTGGCATCGAAGGTCTCAATGCCTACATGGCGACGAAATTCGTCAGCTATATGGGGTGAGCTTGTGGCAGGGGCGGCCAACGCTGAGATTGAGCGTATCGTTACTGGGTGCTCACCTCCCCTGAAATGTCATCCTCGGGTCCCTCGGCGCAGGTCGAGGGACCCGAGCGGTTTCTCAGGTCAAACTTTGCGACGGCAATTGACACGAACCTGTACGCGCACTACTCACATCGCCGTGGCCCAGATGGCGGAATTGGTAGACGCACTGCTTTCAGGTAGCAGCGCCGCAAGGCGTGAAGGTTCGAGTCCTTTTCTGGGCACCACATGCCATTGATATCATTGAGAAATCTAGATTTTGTAAGAGTAATTGCCAATTAAACGCCGACGCCAACTAACCGGCCTTGCGCCGTTTAGGGGCGGCTTTGGTCTTCGGTCTGGTTTTTGACGTAGCTGATTTCCTGCCACCCTGCCCCACGCTCTGCCGAAGCGCGGCCATCAGATCGATCACGTTGGATCTGTTCTGCGGATGTTCCGGCCGCTCAATCTTCTTGCCGGCGGCCTTGCGCTGCACCAGCTTGCGTAAGGCGAGTTCGTATTCGTCCTGGAACTTCGAGGGATCGAAATGGCCTGCCATTTTGTCCAGGATGTGGGAGGCTAACTGCACCATCTCCTTATCGACCTTGGGTGAAGGGACACCTCTGAATGCGTCCTCGTCATCGCGGACCTCGTCGTCATAACGCAGGGTGGTGCCGAGCATTCCCTTGCCCCATGGTTCGATTGCCATGATGTGTTCGCGGTTGGCGAAAACGATGCGCGCGAGGGCCACTCGGCCCTTGTCCTTCATCGCATCGCGGATAACCGCATACGCCTCTTCGCCGTTCTTCGCATCGGGCACGATGTAGTAGGCGCGGTCATAGTAGCGCTTGTCGATTTCGCCGGCCGGCACGAACGAGGAGAAGTCGATGGTGTGTGTGCTCTCAACCTTGACCGCGTCGAGGTCATCCGGTGCGATCTCAACGTAAGTGCCTTTAGAGAGTTCGTAGCCGCGCCCCTTCTCCTCCTTGTCGACGACCTTGCCGGTCTCCTCATCGACCATCTGTTGCCGCAGCCGGTTTCCGGTTTTGCGGTTGATCTGATGGAAGTGCGTTTTTTCCGAAAGGCTCGTCGCAGGAAATAGGGCGACGGGACAGGTCACCAGCGACAATTTCAAATATCCTTTCCAGTAGGCTCGGCCGATCGCCATTGTGCGTCTCCTGATAGACAACAACATTGGGAACGCGGAGATAGGCTTAAGCGTTGCATCGATAGGAAAAAATTCGGTTCGAGCTGGGAGCTTCCGGAGCTGCGATGGCGAAGAAACTGGCGACCTATCAAGCCAAGCGCGATTTCAAAAAGTCCTCTGAGCCTAGTGGTACGGCTGCCATCAAGCCGGCCGATTATCCGCGCTTCGTCGTGCAAAAGCATGCGGCGACCCGCCTTCACTACGACTTGCGCCTCGAATTTGATGGTGTATTCAAATCCTGGGCGGTCACCAAAGGACCGTCGCTCAATCCGCAGGACAAGCGCCTTGCCGTCGAAGTCGAAGACCACCCCCTCGACTACGGCGATTTCGAAGGCACAATTCCCAAGGGCGAGTATGGCGGCGGCACGGTCATGGTCTGGGATCGCGGCTTTTGGACGCCGGATGGCTCGCCGGACGCCGGCGCCGATCTTCGCAAGGGCGAGTTGAAGTTCACCCTGGCCGGGGAAAAGTTGCGGGGTAGCTGGGTGCTGGTGCGCATCAAGCACAACCGTGATGGCAGCCAGCGTAAGAACTGGCTGTTGATCAAGCATCGCGACCATTACAGCAGCGACGATGACGTCACCAAGCAGGATCGTTCGGCTGCATCCGGCAGATCCTTGGATGATATCGCTGGCGGCAAGGGGCGCGGACCTATGCCCTTTATGGCCGCTGGAAAGAAAGCCGCAGCAGCCAAGGCTGTATGGCACTCCCACAAAGTAGGCGATCGCAAGCCCGCTACTGCAGTGGCGTTGCGAGCCAAACCCTCGCCTCGCAAAGTCGCCAAGTCCAGTGCAAAAAGCGCGCGGGGCGGTAATATGCCGCCGTTCATCGCGCCACAACTTTGCAAATTGGTCGCCCGGCCGTCGCGAGGCGGCACATGGGTGCACGAGATCAAGTTTGATGGTTACCGCATGCAATTGCGCATCGAGGATGGCGATGCCACGTTGCGCACGCGCAAAGGTATTGATTGGACCGACAAGTTCAGCGCCTTGGCCAAGGCTGCCAGCGCACTTTCCAATGCGATCATCGACGGTGAGGTCATTGCGCTCGACAGCAATGGAGCACCTGATTTTGCCGCCTTGCAAGCCGCGCTCTCGGAGGGTCGTTCGGAGAATTTGGTTTATTTTGCCTTCGACTTGCTGTTCGACGGCGAGAACGATCTTCGCGATCTTCCGCTCGCCAAACGCAAGGCCCGCTTGAAGACGTTGCTCGGCAAGAAGGCGCGGCCAAACATTCGCTTCGTGGACCACCTCACCGGTGCCGGCGATGCCGTGCTCCACTCGGCCTGCCGCATGCACCTTGAAGGCATCATCTCAAAACAGCTTAACGCGCCATATCGCTCGGGCCGCACTGACAGTTGGACCAAATCGAAATGCAGGGTTGGGCATGAGGTTGTCATTGCGGGATGGAGCGGCGATGCAAGCAAGCTGCGGTCCCTTATCGCTGGCGTCTATCGCGGCGATATCCTGGTGCACGTCGGCCAGATCGGCACCGGCTTCAATGCACGCAACACCCCCGAGCTTTTAAGGAAACTCAAAGCGAACGCGACCGGCCACTCGCCATTCTCGGGCAGGGAAGTTCCACGCAAGCAGCCCGACTGGAATTGGGTGAAGCCAACCCTTGTCGCGGAAATAGAATTCGCCGGCTGGACCGGCGCCGGCATGATCCGACAGTCCGCTTTCAAAGGATTGCGCGACGACAAGCCCGCCAGGGAGGTGCGGGCAGAACGGCCTGCATCGCCTGACTATGTCGATCTCGCCAAACCAAAGCCCCTCGCAAGAAAATCAGCGGCATCAAGTTCAGGCAGCAATGTCGTCATGGGCGTCACGCTCTCGCATCCAGACAAAGAACTCTGGCCCGCCACGAACGATCTTGAGCCCGTCACAAAACGCGATCTTGCTAACTATCTGGAGCAGGTTGGCTCTTCGATGATCGCTCATCTCAGAGGCCGGCCCTGCTCAATCATTCGTTCGCCGGACGGCATCACCGGGCAAACGTTCTTCCAGCGTCATGCAATGGCGGGCGTATCGAACCTCGTTGAGCTGATCACTGTTGAGGGCGATCGCAACCCCTACCTGCAGTTCGATCGGGTCGAAGCCTTGATCGCGATGGCGCAGATTTCGGCCGTGGAATTTCATCCTTGGAATTGCGAGCCTAACATGCCGCAGGTGCCCGGTCGTCTCATCTTCGATCTCGATCCGGCGCCTGACGTGCCGTTCCCGGCGGTGATCACGGCTGCGAAAGAAATGCGCGACCGGTTGGAGAAGGTTGGCCTCGTCTCCTTCTGCAAAACGACCGGCGGCAAGGGGCTGCATGTCGTGGCGCCACTAAAGGCGAACGCCAAAAATCCGCTCGATTGGAAACAGGCAAAGGCGTTTGCGCAAGCCGTCTGCGCGCAGATGTCGAACGACAGCCCTGACCGCTATTTGATTAATATGTCGAAGAAGCAGCGCGCCGGGCGCATCTTCCTCGACTATCTGCGCAACGACAGTATGGCGACGGCGGTTGCACCGTTGTCGCCGCGCGGGCGGCCAGGGGCGCCGGTTTCAATGCCGGTGAATTGGAACCAAGTACGCGAAGGCCTCGACCCGCAACGCTACACCGTGCGATCGGTACCGGCTCTCATCGCCAAGAGTAAAGCGTGGGGCAACTACGGTGACGCGGAACGACCGCTCGACATCGCGATCAAAAATCTTCTTGCGGGCAAAAAATGAATGGCGCGCCGATGACGCTTTATTGTGCCAAGGTCGTGCGCACAATTTGGGAATTCGAGTCCGGCCGAATGGCGCCAACCATTATTGGATAGCTTCGGCCATCCGGTCCCACCGATACCCTCAGTTCAGGCGGCGTGGCCCGTCTTATTGCTCGTTTGGCGAGGCGTATCGCGAGTTGCCGGCGTTGGTGCAACTGAATCGCCGTTAAAGTGTTCTCGCGAAATTAAAAGTGTCCATCTGAAGCCGGCAGGTTCGTATTCCAATGTGGCACTTCCACCAACGGCTGTGGAAACCATATGACCGATAACGACTTGCCCAAAACCCTTTCGGCTCGCAGGGCGCACGAGTGGGCCACCACTTTCGATCCAGCAGATTTGTAGAAGCGGTTCGGTTTCATGGCTTACGACGCTACACGTCACCGTTACCTTCCCGGCCGGCACGGACAATGCGCCATACTTACTCGCGTTCGTCGCTAGCTCGTGAAGCGCCAAGCCGATTGCCTGAGTAGCAGTCGGGGTCAGGTTTATCGACGGACATGAAACTTCGATCCGAGCCGCATCGGCGAACGGTGCCAAGTGATTATGGATAAGGCTCGAGAGCGAAGCACCTTTCCAGTCTTGGTTGATCAGAGCGTCGTGCGAAGTAGAAAGCCCGCGAAGCCGGGCGGCATAGTTGATGTGAAAATCCTCCAAAGATGTTGCCGAACGCAGCGTTTGGTTGGCAATCGATTGGATTATGGCAATCAAGTTTTTCGATCGGTGGGACAGCTCACGAAGTAGAAACCGCGCGTGCTCATCCGCCAGATTGCGAGCAGCAATCACGACCTGAGCATGTTCGAACGCCGCCCGCACTTCCGACAGCTCTTTGATATATGCTGGTGTCTCGGACAAAGGCTTACCCTGCACGAGCGTCGTGGCGGCTTCGCTGAACGACTTAATGCTTTTTGCAATCCGTCGCGCTAAGAAGCTTGCAAATACGATGCTCAGAAGGGCCACTGTCGTCGCGGCAATGAACATCCATTCGGTTGCTCGGCGTACTGGTTCCAGCAAGACCGTCGAAGGTACCGATACGACGCTCGTCCATCCCGTTAGTTTCGAACGACGGAATGAATTGGCAGTGCGAACCCCTTCTAGTGTCGTGTTTTCGAAGTTCCCCGCATCTGACTGCCCGCGCGCCACTTCGCCCAATTCGGGCCTTGCCAACGTGCCGACAAGTCGTTCGGGGTTGAGATTGCGGGATACGAAACGGCCTTCGCGATCAACGACCGCGGCGGCCCACTCTGGATTGACCCCCGCTTTCGAAAATAGCATGACGAAGCGCTCCGGGTAGACCACGGCGGATAAAACGTACGTAGGCGTTTTGTTTCGAAACACTGGAACAGCAATCGAAATAATCGGTCGTTGGACAGCCGTCCCCTGAATAACATTCGACACAAGAGTTTTGCCGCGAAGTACTGACTCGAAGACCGACATGTCAGTGCGCTTGGGGAGCGGATCATCAAGCGGGACAAACGTGGACATCA
This sequence comes from Hyphomicrobiaceae bacterium, assembly GCA_031367505.1. Classification (GTDB taxonomy): domain Bacteria; phylum Pseudomonadota; class Alphaproteobacteria; order Rhizobiales; family Hyphomicrobiaceae; genus JAKFWF01. The sequence goes on from JANLPY010000221.1 coordinate 8,005, forward strand.
ATTGTTGGCCCGAAGCGTCAAGCAGTGCGATCACCGCGATGCGTTCGCCAACGAGCCTATCGGCGTATGTGCGGAACGTTTCGATGTCGCCCTTCAAAAGGTCCGGCGATTGCGCAAGGCCTGACAACAGCGTGCTGATGGCACCTGTCTCGCCATCCAAAAGATGCGAAAGATTGCTCGCCGCATCGTCGCGCTGCGCTTCGATCACGTGGCGTTCTGCATTGGCATAGCGATAGGCCAGAAACGCAGAGAAGCCCACGATCGGCAACAATCCAGCGGCAATCAATATGATGAGCCGAGCCTCAATGCTCGACCACCAGCTGCCAGGGTTCTTGCTAAGCATGGATGACATTGATGACTTCCGGCCGGGTTCGAGAGCATGTCCCTAGAACCTCAAAGGAATTCATGATGCATCAATTTACTTGTTCCAGTAAGTAATTGCGGCGACTGAGGTCATGATCGACATACAGAGGCATTGTCTGCGCACGTCTCGGTTTGAAGGCTGCGCTCGGGATTGCCGTGCCAACCCGGCCGTGCGCATTGGATTCAACAGCGGCGATGAGGCCGGGTGCTGATCAAAGTGCCACTTCGTCACCTTTGCCGCGCTGCACGGCTCTGAGCAGAATGTCACGCTCCCACTTCTTGCGGTGCCGAACCGCAACTTGTGACAACTGCTTGCAATGGCTCCAGGCATCACATCGCCGGATCAAAGCGATACTTCGTCGTGTAAATTGGAATCGAAGTCGAACACGTCCGGCTGGTCGAACGTGCTCCAGTAGCGGAGTGAAGCTTTTGGGGCGGGCGCATCCTGGCAAGGGGGCAAATTTCTAGGCCGAAGGCGATGCACGCACCGTCATGACCCCAGAAGCTTCTTGGTCGACCAAACCTTCACGCGGGGCTGTCGAAAAATGATATTCTATTTTTATTGGATAAAAGTGCGAGATTTAGAAAAATATTCTGTTATGGTGCGTACGGTGCAGAGTGCACCGAGGACATCGAATTGACCCGCGCTCAGCAAAAAATACAAACCGCACCGATCATATCGGATCTCGAGAACGCATTGGCCAAGTCGGGCGCACTGGACCAACGCATTAGCCTGATTTCGCATGCACTACCCGGCCGTATCGCATTCTCGACCAGCCTCGGACTCGAAGATCAGGCGGTGCTGCATGCGATTGCCGCGAGTGGCTCAGCGATCGACGTCTTCACGCTTGATACCGGCCGCCACTTTCCCGAGACGCTCGACACCATTGAGGCCAGCGAGCAGCGCTACGGGCTCAAGATCCGCGTGATCACGCCTGAAGCGGCGGACCTTGAAGCGCTGGTTGCGCGCGACGGTATCAACGGCTTCCGGCTGTCGATCGAGGCACGTAAGTCCTGCTGCGACGTGCGCAAGGTTCGACCGCTGCATCGCGTGCTCGCCGGGGCGTCGGGCTGGATCACCGGACTGCGCCGGGGGCAATCGACGGGACGCCAGGACGTGGCCTTTGCCAGCCATGATCGCGACTTCGATCTGCTGAAACTGAACCCGCTCGCCGACTGGTCGCTAGACCAGCTCGAAACCTACATCGCCGCCAATAATATTCCGATCAACCCGTTGCACGCGCGTGGGTTCCCCTCGATCGGCTGTCAACCGTGCACTCGCGCCGTCGCGCCGGGCGAGGATATCCGGGCCGGCCGCTGGTGGTGGGAAAACGCCGACGGCAAAGAGTGCGGCCTGCACAACCGGCCGAAGTTTGCAGGAGCCACGACATGAACAAGCCGATGTCACACCTCGACGTGCTCGAAGCCGAGAGTATCCACATCTTTCGCGAGGCAGCGGCCCAGTTCCGTAAGCCGGTGCTGATGTACTCGATCGGCAAGGATTCGACCGTGCTCCTGCATCTTGCGCGCAAGGCGTTCTTCCCGCAGATGATTCCGTTTCCGCTGCTGCACGTCGACACCACCTGGAAGTTCCGCGACATGATCACATTTCGCGATCGCGTGGTGGCCAATGTGGGTGCCGAACTGATCGTACATACCAACGCGGACGGGCTCGCGCGTAATATCAATCCCATCGACTATGCGCCGTCGCTTTACACCGGCGTGATGAAGACACAAGCCTTGAAACAGGCGCTCGATGCGCACGGCTTCGACGCAGCATTCGGTGGCGCGCGCCGCGACGAGGAGGCGAGCCGCTCCAAGGAGCGGGTGTTCTCGTTCCGCTCGGCCGGCCATCGCTGGGATCCACGCAAGCAGCGGCCCGAGATGGGACGACTGCTCAACGGCCGGCTCGGCACCGGCGAGACTGCGCGCGTGTTCCCGTTGTCGAATTGGACCGAGCGCGACGTGTGGCGTTATCTGCTGCGCGAGAAGCTCGCAGTCGTGCCGTTGTACATGGCGGCCTTGCGGCCGACGATCACACGTAATGATCAGCTGATCGTGCTCGATGACGACCGATTGCCGCTGAAGTCCGGTGAGGTGATTACCAACCGCCGCGTTCGATTCCGCACGCTCGGATGCTGGCCGCTGACTGCCGCGATCGAATCCGACGCCGCCGATATTGAGAGCGTGGTCGCCGAGACACTCTCGGCGCGCACCTCCGAGCGGGAAGGCCGCCTGATCGATCATGACCAGTCGGGTGCGATGGAACGCAAGAAGCAGGAAGGCTATTTCTGATGACCGCTGCCATTAAGATCAGAAGCGCCGGGTCCAAGGCGCCGGCAACCGTGAGCCAAGCCGCCAACACGAACGCCAAACCGGCGAACCTGCCGCGCGAACTCGAAGGCGTGGTCCATATCCTCACCTGCGGCTCCGTCGATGACGGCAAGTCGACGCTGATCGGCCGCCTGCTGTGGGATTCAGCTGATCTGCCCGAGGACACGCGCGCGACGCTGCAGCGCTCGGCTGGCGCTGGCGGCGAACCCGATCTGAGCTTGCTTGTCGACGGCCTCGCCGCCGAGCGCGAGCAGGGCATCACCATCGACATCGCCTGGCGCTACTTCGACACCGCGAGCCGGCGTTATGTGATCATCGACAGCCCCGGTCACGAGCAATATACGCGCAACATGGCGTCCGGCGCCTCGCACGCCGACGTCGCGATCATGCTGGTCGATGCTCGCGACGGTGTGAAAAAGCAGACCCGTCGCCACGCCGCGATCCTCGACCTGCTTGGCGTCCGTCGCGTCATCCTCGCCGTCAACAAGATGGACCTGGTGCACTGGTCTGAGGCGCAGTTCGCCGCCATCGAGGCCGACTTCCGCGCAGTGACGCAGCGCTTCAACTTCGAGACGGCGGTGGCGGTGCCGATGGCGGCCAAGCTCGGCGACAACGTCGCGCGCCATTCCGCCAACATGCCTTGGTACGCGGGCCCGACACTACTCGAAGAACTCGACCGGGCGCCAAGCCGTGGCCAGGCGACCGGCGGCGCCTTCCGTATGCCGGTGCAGATGGTGCTGCGCGGCGAGCATGATTTCCGCGGACTTGCGGGATCGATCAGTTCAGGCGAGGTTCGCGTCGGCGACGAGATCGTTGACGGCGTCAGTGGTCGCGCTGCCCGGGTGCGCCGCATCGCCACCTTCGACGGCGATCTCGAACGCGCCGGCACTGGGCAGGCGGTCGTGTTGCAGCTTGACACCGACCTTGATGTCGCGCGTGGCGCGGTGCTGGCGAGTACTGACAGCCATGCACCACTCGCCCATCAGATCGATGTTCGACTGGTGTGGCTCGCCGATACGCCGCTCGATACCGACCATGGCCTGTTGCTGCGGACCGTGACCGATCTCGTGCCGGTCAGTGCCGTTGCAGTTCGTGGGCGACTCAATCTTGAGACTATGACCGAGATTGCCGGCACCGTTTGCGCGACCAACGACATTGTCGTTGCCGACATTGAGCTCGGCCGGGCAACATCGCTCGACTGCTTCCTCGATCAGCGCGAAACCGGCAGCTTTGTACTTGTCGATGCTCTGACCGGCGCCACATTGGCGGGTGGCGTCGTAGTCGCATCCATTGAACGTCCGTCGCAGAGGCGGCCTGACCGGTTCCGCCTGACCGTCGACATGTTTGCTGAGGGCGTTTGTGACAGCGTCGAAATCGGCAGCGACGAGTTCCGCCGACGAGCACAGGAAGTGGTCAAAATCCTGCGTGCTGCGGGCGTTGGGGTTGATGTGGAGGAGTGGCAATAATTCCGGCCGTCGTCGTGCCGCTCAGCCATCGGAGACGGGTCGCACAACAAGAGTGGTTTGTGAGCGTACCGCTACTACCTCGACCGGACGCCGGGAACGCACGGTTACCTTCCCGCGCGTGCGATTTGTCAGCCATTGAACGCGGCTTGCGCTTCCGGCAGGTCCCAGATTCGGCCAATGGCTTTTGCGCCGGCAGTCGTGATTGCAACTTCGTCAGCCGCCAGGTATCGCCCCTCGTCAATCAGGATGTGGCCATCGACGATGACCTGATCAATGTTGGCGCGATTGGCGAGTGCGATCAGTCCGCGCCTGGGATCGAACAGCGGCTGCAGATGCGGATGGGACAGATCGACCACCGTGATGTCCGCAGTCGCGCCCGGTGCGATGATACCAAGATCTGGCCGTTTGATCACGGCAGCGGCCGTCTTCGTAACCGATTCAAGCAGCTCCGGTGCACTGGCGATATCGGCACGGCCAGCCGTCAATTTCGAGATCATTGATGCGGCGTTGAGTTCACCGAGAATATCCATGTTGTAGCCGTCGGTGCCAACGACGGTGCGGACGCCGTGACTTGCGAAGCGTCCGAACGCGGCGGTGACACCGGACCGTGCGAACACGCGCGGGCAATTCAATACCGTCGCGCCGCGGGTCGCCATCAGCGTTAAGTCTTCATCCGTACTCGATATGCAATGAGCTGCCAGCAGGTCCGGTGCGAGCAGCCCAAGCCAGTCGAGATATTGGGCGGGTGTGCGACCGCCGTGACGCTGAGCGATCGTTGCCACTTCGGCTTGGCTTTGGGCCAGATGCGTGGTGATCGGCACATCGAGTTCACGAGCGCGGCTCGCACAGGCGCGCATCAAATCAGCGCTGCATGTATCTGTAGCGTGAGGGCTCATAGCCAGCCGGATGCGGCCTTCAGCGCGGCCGTGCCAGCGTGCGTGGAGTGCATTCCAGGTGCTCAGGTCAACTTGTCCGTCGTCGCCGGCATAATGCACGATACCATCGGAGCCGGCCTGAGCGTTCGATGTCGAAAACAAATAGGGCGCGCCGTAAAACCGGATGCCCATTTCTTCAGCGGCATCGAACATCTCTGGAATTGTATTGCGAAACGCCTCCATTACGGTCGCAACGCCGCCCTTCAGAAGTTGCAGCACGCCGAGCCGGGCAATCGCCATGCGCTCCGCCGGTGATAGGATTTCTGCACCGCGTTTGGTCAGCGGCAGAAGTACCGTATAGACGATGCTCTGGTTGTTCTTGCGGCCATTGCCATCTTCAGTATGAGTGCGGGCGACGGCTTCACTGAAGCAATGATTGTGCAGGTTCATGAGACCGGGAAGGATAAACCGCCCCGGTCTGTCGAACACCACATCGGCCGCCGGCCGATCGCGCGATATGGCCGCGATGCGATTGCCTTCGAGCAGTACCCACCGGTCGCGCAGCACATCCTGCGCCCCATCGCGGCGGGCAAGGACATAAGCGCCGAAGATTGCAATTCTGCTCATTGGGGCCTCACGTCGTTTTGGATTCGTGGCTCAGGTAATTTGCAGCGATGGCTTCGCCTGTCGTGATCCAAACGTCCGGGCAAGATTTCGCGTAGGTCAAGAATTCCCGCAGCAAACGAAGTCGCATCGGGCGGCCACTGCATTGGGGATGCAGCACGGTCGTGACCATCGCTCCCCAGTCACGCGTTTCATCGAGTTCGTCTTTCCAGATCGAAAGCACATGCTCCTTCGGGAAGATCGAGCGCGGGCTGAAGCGGGTGGAGAGGCCGTGCATCCAATCGTCGTAGCTGGCGGTTACCGGCAATTCGATCGTGCCTGGCTGGCCATCGGCCAGTCGATGACGATAGGGGCGCACGTCATCGCGAAATGACGACGAGTAGACGATGCCGTGGCGGACGAGTGATGCGCGCAGTTGCTCAGTGAACTCACCATAGGGCGCTCGATATCCCGTTGGTTTTATCCCCAATCGTCGTTGCAGCGCTTCGAAACCGCGCTCGAGTTCTTCCTCGATCCATGGATCACCTGGATCTGGTAGCAGATGGTGATAGCCGTGGTGGCCGATTTCGTGACCGGCTTTGAGGATCGACTCTGCCATGGCCGGGTGCGCATCGACCGACCAACCGGTGATGAAAAACGTTGCCTTCAGATCGAGCTGATCCAGCAGTTCAAGAAGTTTCGGCGTGCCGACGCGAGCCTCATAGCCGCCATAGCTCATGGTGATCAAACGTTGCGCGTGCTGGGCATCCTTCGATGTCCAAGCGCTTTCGGCATCCACATCGAACGACAGGAACATCGCCGAGGTATAGGGCTCGGGCCACGGATACGCTGGTGCCGGCGGCGCGGTGTTGGCCGGCACCAGCGGAATGCTTGCGAGTGCTTTACGGTCCTGCATTGATGGCAGCCTTTTCTGGAGCTCGAAGACGCTGACCCGCTCCGCCACTGCGGAAAAATGTGCGTATCACCGGGCGCGGCATTTTACTAAAGTCGGACTTGGGAGAACCGGCTAACGTACCGCTCTCTACAATGAGCAGGAGTAGTGCCTTGAGGCGCACAGAAATTATCAAATCCGGCAACGTCGGTGTCGTCACTGGTGCGGCACTCGGCATTGGCCTCGCGATGTGCAAGCGATTTGCGCAGTCGGGAATGTCCGTCGTCATGGCCGATCTCCCGGGCTCAGATCTCGACGCGGCGGTTGAAGCGGTTCGCTTGTTGTCTCCGGCTGGCAACCATACCGTGCTCGCCGTGCCAACCGATGTGACCTGCCCGCAGCAGGTTCGAAGATTGCACGATACCGCCATGACGAGTTTCGGCAAGGTCAACTTTCTTGTGAACAATGCCGTGTCGCGGGTTGGGCGCGGTATGGACGCCGATCTGGCCGACTGGCGACGGGCGATGGAGGTCAATGTCTGGGGGCCGATCCAAACCGTGCGAGTGTTCCTGCCGGACATGCTCTCGTCCCCGCACCCCGGCATGATCGTCAATGTCGGCTCGAAGCAGGGCATCACCAATCCACCAGGCCATCCAATATACAACATTACCAAAGCGGCGCTGAAAAGCTACACCGAGGCGCTCGAACACGAGTTGCGGTCGAACCCGGCCAACCAGGGCGAAGGTCGCGTATCGGCTCATCTATTGGTGCCGGGCTGGACGACCACCGGCAAATCCGAGCACAAGTCCGGCGCCTGGTTGCCCGAACAAGTGGTCGAGACCATGCTCTCCGCAATCGGGAGAGGCGATTTCTATATCGTCTGCCCTGACGACGAAGTCACACTCGACATGGATAGGAAACGCATCTTGTGGGCGGCTGGCGACATTACAGAGAACCGTCCGCCATTATCACGATGGCATCCCGATTATGCCGCCATCGCGAAGTCCAATTGCTCGTAGTTGAGAAACGACCGCAGCGAGCTCGATGCGACGAGGCGTGAAATTTAGATGGCGCCGCGTTCTTGCGTCAGCCACCACGCAACTGCGATCAAAGCACCCAACGCTGCTAGCGCCATGGCAGCGAACGCCCAGCCTCGTGTTTTGTCTTGGCTGCGATCCAGTACTTCGACCTGCCCAATTGTAGGTTTCGTTGCTGGCTGGTGTGCTGGCTCAAAGTGGGTGGGAGTGAGTACTCGCAATCGATGATTTTCAGCGCCGGGAGCTGATTTGGCAGGCCGCGCCGTCGATGAGGGCCGCACAGTAGGCTTAGCGTCGCGTCGAGTTAATGATCTGTGTAAATCGGGCCCCGGCTGTTCTGCCTCGACTTCGGCAGAGATCCGCTGCAGCCGGTGTAATACGGCTTTGACGTTCACGATCTGCGGATCATTGCGCTTAGGATTTTTGGGGTGGTGCATGACGGTACGTCTACTGAATGCAAAAGGCGGGGCATCGACGTTGCTTCCGGAACATCACCCAATTATGGCAGCGTGCAATTACTCCCTCCAATCAATCGACGGCTGGACCGGCCGCGCCAAGACCGAAGGCGCCGGCGATGAGCTGGTAGCTCTTGACGCGGGCGGCCTCATCGTAGGCCCAGGTGACAATCGCCATTTCCACTGCGCCGGTTTGTTTCGCCAAATCGCGGATACGATCGGCGACCACGGGGCCAGTGCCGATAAACGCGTTGCGGCGATAACCATCCATGCGCGCGCGGTCGGCCTCTGAATAATCGTGAGCAGCTGCCGCATCGGGCGATTCGAGAGGCAGGAACACGCCGCGATCGCGGAACAACCGGAAACGAGCGCGTGACATGAAGTGGTGCTCCGCCTCTTCGTCGCTGTCGGCGGCGAGCGCCCAAACGCACAACGCGGGCTTGGGTTCGGGGTGGCGGGGGCTGGGTTGATACGTTTCGCGATAGATGCGCAACGCGTCGGCCCCGCCGGCACCATCGGTGAAGAACCACGCGAACGCGTACGGCAAGCCGAAATAGGCCGCGATCTGCGCGCCGTAGTCGGAGCTACCTAGGATCCAGATTTCGGGTGACGTATCACCAGCCGGGTATGCCCGCACGCTGGCGAATGGATGTCCTTCGCGCAGCGGTGTGTTGGTGAGCCAAGCCTGCAGGTCCCGGATGTCGTTGGGAAACTGGGCCGGCCTTTCATTGGCCTGCGGATTGAGCGCATAGGCGGTCCGGCCGTCGGAGCCAGGCGCGCGACCAAGGCCCAGATCGATACGCCCAGGAGCGATTGCCTCCAAAATCCGAAATTGCTCCGCCACCTTCAAGGGGGCGTAGTGGGGGAGCATGACGCCGGCGCTGCCGACCCGGATCCGCGTCGTGGTGGCGGCAATCGCGGCGATCAGAACTTCCGGCGCCGTGCCGACAATCGTTTCGTTGCTATGATGCTCAGACACCCAAAAGCGGCCATAGCCCATTGCTTCTGTGGCTTTGGCAAGCGCCATCGTATTGCGGATCGCCTCACCCTGTGGCCGGCCCGCCAAGGCGATCGATTGATCGAGAACCGAAAGTTGCAGCACGGAAATTTTCCTCGATAACAATCTGGCAATGGGTGCGCGGCGAAGTTGACCGTTCAACTGGTCTAGTGACAATAGTTGGGTACGTCATCAGCCGAGATCAACCCAAATGCTCGATCATGTCTCGATTGTCGTCGGCGATTTCCAGCCAGCCGATCGCTTTTATTCCGCCATCCTCGCCGCGCTCGACGTTCCGTGTGTGTGGCGGGAGCAATCGGCGGCCGGCTATGGATTGCGGAATTCGGCCGGCGACGACAGCCATACGTATTTGACGATCAGATCGGCAAATGGGCAAACAGGCCTCGTTGATGCGCCAGGCCGGCATTGGTGCTTGCGCGCTCCGTCGCGCGCAGCGGTCGATGAATTTCATGCCATTGGGCTGGCGAATGGCGGAATTTCCGACGGAGCACCCGGTGTTCGCCCGGCTTATCACAAACACTACTACGCGGCATTTCTGCGCGATCCCGATGGCAACCGCATCGAGGCGGTCTGTCATCGCGCACCAGCCGTCTGACGCGGCTACTTCGGTTTGGCTGCCGCGACAGCATTCGGAACCGGCGTTGGTGTGTCGCGCGGTGAGCGGGGCTGCAACTCAGCGTCGAGATCGTAGGTCGGGCACTTCTTCGCTGCGAGCTGGGCATTCAGTGCCTCGAGCATGGCGCGATCACGTGCGGCATCGGCTGCAGGATCGACACCGTGCGTGGTCCCACCAAAAATCGGCGTCACCGCAGATTGCATCCCACGTCCGAGTGCGCTGCTATCGTTTCGTTGTATGGTGTCGCGTGTTTGCAGAATGCGCAGCTGCATGCGTCCGGTCAATCGCTTGCAGTCCAGCGATTTCTCTTCGGCACTCAGTTCGTAGGGCTGCCCTTGTTTGTAACGGTCGGGGGCCTTCTGGCCGATTTGAGGCAACAAGCTATTGCCGCCGTCTTGCGCGCACCCAGAGGCCACGCCACAAGCGACTACGAGGAGGAGGGTACGGGGAATTCGATTCGTCATTGAGCTGGAGATTGGCGGTCACATGCGGGCGAATGTAGGGCGGCTCTGGTTGAGACTGGTAATATTTCGTCAAGCGTAGCACAATCGCGCCAACCACTTTCACGCTTGTCCACAGGATGTGTCATGCCGCAAATCATCACTCGCAGCGTCAAGTCGATGGTCGATGAGGCGAAAGCCGAGATCAAGGAATATACCGCCGAGCAAGCAATTGAACGTGCCCGCAGCGGTGATGTCGTGCTCGTCGATATTCGCGATCCGCGCGAGCTGCAGCGTGAGGGACGAGTGCCCGGCGCATTCGCTTGTACACGTGGAATGGTCGAATTCTGGATCGACCCTGCGAGCCCCTACTTCAAGCCGGTGTTTGCCGAAGACAAAGAGTTCATTTTCTTCTGCGCTGGCGGATTGCGCTCAGCCCTCGCCACCAAAGTCGCCCAAGATATGGGGCTCAAACCGGTGGCGCACATCCTCGGCGGCTTCGGCGCCTGGAAGAAGGCAGGGGGCGCGATCGAGAGTGGCGAGCCAGCGGCAAAGCCCTGCTCCGCGTGAGAGCCGTCCTCAGTTCGGAAACGTAATGAGGATTTTCATCTTGAGGAGCCAGGGGAAGTAGGCGGACAGCAGTTGGCCGAACGCCCACAGGATGATGCCTAATACCAAGATCGCCGGAATTGCCGCGAAGATCGCCTTCAAGAAAAAGGCGACGAGCCGCGCGAACGGTATTTCAATTGCCGACACAACTCCTGATGCGGGGCCAGACCCTGATGAAACCGGATACGGTGCATCGAATGACTGCATCGAAGGTTCGTGTGAAAACGCAGGCTCGGGGAGCGGCGCATAAGCCAACTCGGCAGCGGCCCTTTCGCGTGCTTCCCGCTCGCGCGCTTCTCGCTGGGCATCGCGTTCGCGGCGGAACGTTCGCGGTAAATCGTCGGGCCCGCCGTCGGCCATTGCCATGCTTGCATCCGTCATCGGGGCGGCTCCAGAAGTGGTCTCGGTCTCTCGCGGCGGCTCGTCCCCGCGTTGACGGGCAATAGCACTCGATAATCGAGGATCGGTGATTCGCGTATCTGACATGCACGCGTTCTATCGCTGATTTGATGATATTGCTATTTTGTGCCGTGAATTTGGCAGATGCGAGGTGGATTGTGATGATTTTGGACGACGTTAAACGACTGATCCGGACGATTCCGGATTATCCGAAGCCCGGAATCATGTTTCGCGATGTGACCACGCTGATGCGAGATGCCAATGGATTCAAGGCGGCGGTGACGGCAATGGCGGCACCGTATGCCGATAAGAAAATCGATGCCGTTGCCGGTATTGAAGCACGCGGATTTATTTTCGGCGGGGCGGTGGCCGATAAGTTGGGCTGCGGATTCATCCCGATCCGCAAGAAGGGAAAATTGCCGTGGACCACCATCGGCCAGCAATACACCCTCGAATACGGTGTCGATACAATTGAAGTGCATCTTGACGCTGTGAAACCCGGCGACCGCATCTTAATTGTAGATGATCTGATCGCCACCGGCGGGACGGCTGAAGCGGCGGTGAAGCTGATATCGAGAGTAAACGGCGTCATCGTCGGTGCGGCATTCGTCATCGATCTGCCGGAACTTGGTGGCATGAAGCTGCTGCGCTCACATGCAATCGAAAGTCACGCGCTCGTAACGTTCGACGGTCATTGAAATGACGGCTGGGCCATGCAAGTTGCCACCGGATGCGCTCAAGGCAGCGTTGGTGTCGATCTCGAAGTCGCAGAAAATGCCGTCGCTGCCTGCCGCATGTCCCCTATGTCACACGGCTGCGCTGGCAATCGAAGATCGGTCCGCGAGGCCCTACACGGCATGGTTCGCGCTGTCGTGTAGCAATTGCGGACTTGAAGATACGATCTCCTATCCCATGGGTGGGACGGGTAATAGTTGGAGTTGAGCAATTGAAAATCAACGGGCAGCACTATCGCACGATCTGGCTCAGGCCAGACGGTTGGTCGGTCGAAATTATCGACCAGACGCAACTACCGCACCGGTTTGTGACGATGCCGCTGACCTCGTGCGCGCAGGCGGCTCATGCAATCAAGTCGATGCAGGTGCGGGGCGCGCCACTGATTGGAGCAACTGCTGCTTATGGGCTCTGCCTCGCCCTGCGCGAGGATGCAACGGATGCCTCTCTGGCGCGCAATATAGCATTCCTGGGAGAGCAACGGCCGACCGCGATCAATCTGCGCTGGGCGCTCGAAGAAATGCGCCGGACACTGGCGCCGATGCCGGCCGAAAAACGCGTCGCCACCGCGTACGCGCGCGCCGCCCAATTGTGCGACGAGGATGTAGAAACCTGCCGGATGATCGGTGTGCACGGGCTAACGATTATCCGCGATATCGCCGCGCGCAAAAAACCGGGTGAGGCCGTCAACATACTGACCCACTGCAATGCCGGCTGGATTGCCTGCGTTGACTGGGGAACAGCGACGTCACCCATCTATCAAGCACATGATGAAGGCATCAAAGTTCACGTGTGGGTGGACGAGACCCGCCCGCGCAATCAAGGCGCTTCGCTCACCGCGTTTGAATTGGGGGCCCACGGTGTTCCGCATACGATCATCGTCGACAGCGCCGGCGGCCATTACATGCAAGCCGGGCAAGTTGATATGTGCATCGTCGGCACGGACCGGGTGACGGCCAAGGGCGATGTCGCCAACAAGATCGGCACGTATTTGAAGGCGCTTGCCGCGCGAGATAACGATGTGCCGTTTTATGTGGCGCTGCCCCACTCGACGATCGATTGGACGCTGGACGACGGCTTTCAAATTCCGATCGAGGAGCGTTCGGCAGATGAGGTTTTGAAGATGCCGGGCCGGTTGCCCGATGGCTCAGTGGTGACCGTGGAGATCGCAGCGCCAGGTTCGCCCGCTGCCAATCCAGCGTTCGATATTACGCCGGCTCGCCTGGTGACCGGGTTCATTACCGAGCGTGGCATTGCACCAGCGTCAGCACAGGGTCTGCGAGTGCTCTATCCGGAGGCGGCAGAGTAGTCGTCGGCTAGAAAGTGTTATTCAATTTTTTTATCGTCTTTTGCGGACGCGAGGGGTACGCAAACGTACCATACAATGATAGCGTGTATGAATTCTAGCAACGCAACCTTGACGGGTTAGGTGTCGTCGGAATATCTAAGCCGCTGATTGGATTGCCAATCGTAAATGTGAATCATACAGATTAGGGCCCATTGAGATGTCATTGCACGCGGCCCAGTCTGTCAATCCAACTCTTGATCACGCTGCGCTTGGCTCGACCGTAGAACTCCGCATTGTAGGATTGGGGTACAAACTCGACGAGCTGTTGGCTGCATTTCGGATATGGGAGCGCACAGCGGACTCGCACTGGCGATCGATTGCGGAACTGAACTCGTCACATCTGACGGAAATGACAGTGGCCGGCACGAATGGCGACTCGGGTCTTGGCGCTCAATTTGAAGTGCTTCGCCAACGCCGCGATGCTTTGCGTCTTTTGCTGAATGGTGCCAATGCTCCGCTAGGCTGGACAAGCGAACTTGAATTACGCGCCGACGCGGAATTGAACCCCATCGCGCATCGCCTCTATGGCCTCGCTCATGCACTAGCGTCGAGCCCCGCACGCACTGTCGAGGATCTTCGATTCAAGGCACTCGCAATTCATGAGTACTGCGAGGAGAATTCCGACGACATTGTGCACATCTTGGCGGTTAGCCTTGCCGCCGACATCCTTGCTCGCGGCTTGCCGAAGGCGCCGGTCAACGACCCTCTTTGAGCATTCGTCCAGCCACTGCATCGAGCTTGGCGACAAGTGCAGGATCCCGCGCTGCCGACGCCGTAATGAGCGCGAACTCAAGCGCCTTGTCGGAGCCGATCGGGCAAGCGGGATGAAGTCTTGGAAATGACTTGGCGAGGCGCACCACCAGCCGCTGTGCCATCGCCGTATTGCCGGTCATGACTTTGATGACGGAGGCAACGTCGACGTGGGCGTGCTCTTCGTGCCAGCAGTCGAAATCCGTGACCATGGCAACAGTTGCGTAGCAAATCTCGGCCTCGCGGGCGAGTTTCGCTTCCGGCATATTGGTCATGCCGATCACCGCGCAACCCCAGCTACGATATAGATTGCTTTCAGCGCGCGTCGAGAATTGCGGCCCTTCCATCACGAGGTACGTGCCGCCGCGCGTGGCCGGAATTTTCTCCGCCCGCATCGCTTTTTCGACTTCATCGACGAGGTTGGGGCTGACCGGGTCGGCCACTGAAACGTGGGCCACCAAGCCGGTGCCGAAGAAGCTCTTTTCGCGCGCAAATGTGCGATCGATGAATTGGTCGGGCAACACGAAGTGGCCGGGTGGGAATTCCTCGCGGAACGATCCGCAGGCGGAAATCGACACGAGGTCGGTGACACCGCAACGTTTCAACGCGTCGATGTTGGCGCGGTAGTTGATGGCCGATGGCGGAATCTTATGGCCCCGGCCGTGACGAGGCAGGAAACGCACCGGCAACCCTTCGACCTCGGCGTGTAGGATCTGGTCTGACGGCTCGCCCCACGGGCTTTTGACCGTTTTCCATTCCGGTTTCTCAAAGCCTGGCAGGTCGTAGAACCCGCTACCGCCAACGATGCCGATAACTGATTGTGTCATTAAAACGTGTCCTGGAAGTTGCGTCGCAATCAGGCGGCCAATCCGCGCTTTTTCAAGAGGCCGTCAACACTGGGCAATTTGCCACGGAACAGCGTGTAGGCCTCATCTTCCTTGCGCAGCCCGCCGGCCGAGTAAATGTACTGCTTCAGTTTGCCGGCGGTGCCGGCATCGAACACGTTGCCGGTTTCCTCGAACGCTGCAAACGCGTCGGCATCGAGCACTTCGGACCACAGGTAGCTGTAGTACCCGGCCGAATATCCACCCGAAAATATGTGCTGGAAGTGCGTCGAGCGGTGTCGCATGCCCACTTCGTGCGGCATGCCTATGCGCTTGAGGGTTGCAGCCTGGAGCGCTGCCGGATCGAGATTTTTGGCGTTTTCCAACGTGTGGAAATCCATGTCCACAATGGCGCTGCCGAGGAATGCGACCGTTTCGAAACCTTGGTTGAATGTGCGGGCGGCCTTCAACTTTGCCATCAGCGCTTCGGGCATCGGAGCGCCGGTTTGTGCGTGACGGGCGAAGCGGCTCATGATCTCGGGCGTCCCAAGCCAATGTTCGAACAGCTGTGATGGCAACTCGACAAAGTCGCGCACGACGGCGGTACCGGCAAGTGAGGGATAGGTGACGTTGGACAGCAGTCCGTGCAGGCCATGGCCGAATTCGTGGAACAGTGTGCGCGCATCGTCGAACGACAATAGCGTCGGTTGGCCCGCAGCGCCCTTGGCGAAATTCATCACGTTGACGATGATCGGATGCGTGCCTCCGTCAAGCTTATCTTGGCGGCGGAAAGCACTCATCCAAGCGCCGGAGCGCTTCGAGGAGCGCGCGAAATAGTCGCCAAGGAATAGCCCGACGTGCTCACCCTTGGCATCCGATACTTCGAACGCGCGGACGTCTGAATGATAAACCGGAACGTCAGTGCGCTCTTTGAATGTAACGCCGAATAGTTGGGTTGCCGTGTAGAAGGCGGCTTCGATCATGCGGTCAAGCGCGAGGTATGGCTTGATTTCGGCTTCGTCGAGATCGAATTCGGCAGCGCGTACTTTCTCGGCATAATAGCGCCAATCCCACGGCTCTATTTTGATGTTATCGCCAAGTTGCGCGGCCATCGCTTGCAACTTGTCGCGCTCAGCGTGTGCGCGTGCAACGCCCGGCGCCCATACCCGATCGAGTAGTTCACGGACCCGAGCAGGTGTCTTGGCCATACTCTCTTCAAGCGAGAAGTCCGCGTACGTTTTATGGCCCAGCAAGTTCGCGAATTCGATGCGTAGGCGGACGAGATCGGTAATCGTCTGACGATTGTCGCTAGCGCCCGTTGTCTCGCCGCGGGCAGTCCACGCGGTCCATGCCTGCTCGCGCAGATCGCGCCGGGTTGAGAATGTCAGAAACGGTTCGATAAGCGAACGCGATAGTGTAACGGCGTGTCCGCCCTGTTTTCCGCGCTCGGCCGCCGCTGACGCTGCCGTTGCTCGAACGAACTCCGGCAATCCGGCGAGGTCGGTTTCGCCATTCAGTTCGAGTGCGTAGGCCTTTTCGTCGGCCAGCACGTTCTGTCCGAATTTCGTGGTGAGTTTTGCGCGCTGTTCCGAAAGCAACTTGTAGCGATCCCGTGCCGCGCCCTCGAGCTTTGCGCCCGAGCGGACAAACGACTTGTGCGTCTTCTCGAGCAACCGCAATTGTTCCGCATCGAGGTCGAGTTTTTCGCGCGCGGAAAATAGTGTGTCGATACGCCGGAACAGTGCTGCGTTGGTCGTGATGGCGGTCGAATGGGCCGCGAACTTGGGCGACCATTCGCGCTCCAACGCTTGCAATGCGTCGTTGGTGTGGCTCCCGGTCAGGTTCCAGAACACGCCGGCAACCCGGTCGAGGGTGTCACCGGCTCGCTCCATTGCCTCTATGGTATTTGCGAACGCCGGCGCCTGCGGGTCGGTCGCAATGGCATCGATCTCGACGTTGTGAGCGCTGAGGGCCGCCTCGAACGCTGGCGCGAAATGCTCAGGCTTGATGTCGCCGAATGGGGGCGTCTTGAAGGGTGCGGTCCAAGTGGCAAGCAGTGGGTTCGTAATCGGCATGAAGGTCTCCGGGCAAGCAAGTTGCCGCCACGCCTAGCACCGCGGGCGATTGCACTCAATCACGGTTCCGTCGGCCGCTGGCGAGGCTTGCTGGATTGGGCATACATCACAAGCGTGGCACCGGCCGTTGCTGATCTTCGTCTGCGTCCGGATGGATACCCATTCGTTTTGGCCAAAGTGTACCGCAAAATCAGCATAGTAAATAATGTCTGAAGTAACAGCTTCTAAATTGATTACAATTACTTAGATAATACTGGTGAGCCTGCTCTGCATTCGCGCTCCCAACAAGGCGCGTTTCACGCAGAAGGCTGACAATGACCGCTGGCAATTCAAAGTGGCTGATGCGCATCCTAGGTGTTGATTCCGGTATGCGCGCCGTTCAGCAAGTGAAAGCTATGCTGCTGTCGCTGCGCCGGGCCATTTTGATGGACTTCGAGCACGGCGTCGATACCGGCCGTGTGCGCGCCCAGCAACTTCGCGAGATCTTTTTATTATCACCATGGATGATGACGGCCAATCTGGCGAACGCCTGCATTGTCATGCTCGCCGGCCGCGGTGATACCCCGGGCCTGGTGCTGATATGGGGCGCAACGGTCTGCAGCCTCAGTCTCAAGGCCTTGCACGGCTGGTATCAGGCACGCAATCGGCCACAGAGGAAATCAGCGTCGGGGCGGGCGGTATTTCGGGCTATTCAGCACGCAGCGTTTTTGGGCGCGCTTTGGGGGCTGCTGCCAATCATCGTTTTACCGAATGGCGGCGTCGTCGAGCAGGTTTTGGCCACCAATCTTATTGCCGGGATGTCGGCGGGCGGTGCATTTGCACTCGCATCGATCCCGGCAGCCGCCTTCGCCTATCTGGCATTGATGCTGGTGCCGGCACTGATTGCGATAGGTGCGGGATACATTCCTGCCTCCTCTGCGCTGCTTGCACTCGGGGTAATCTATCTACTGACGCTGTGCGCCACCATATTCGCACGCTATCGCGAGTTTTCACTGCGCGTCCGGGATAATCATCGGTTGGAGCAGCAGCGTCTCACAATTTCGGTTCTGCTTAAGGATTTTGAAACTTCTGCTAGCGATTGGTTATGGGAGACCGATTGCGAAGGTCGATTGTCTTATGTCTCAGATCGCTTTGCGCAGGTAGCGGGTTTGAACCGGGAGCAACTATTAGGGCAGTCGATCGCGGTCACGGGCGGGCGAGCACGCGATGCGCACGCCTGGTCGCAATTCGTCAACAAATTGGACGCGGGCGAAGCGATCCGCGACTTTGTCGTTCCGGCCAGTCAGGCTAGCGGCCAAAGTTGGTGGTCGTTGAGCGCCGGCCCGGTAATCGGCGTGGATGGCAAGCGGTCTGGATTTCGTGGAGTCGGGACCGACATTTCGGCTCGCAAAAAGGCCGAAGTGGCGTTGGAGGAACGGAACGCAATTCTAGCGACTTTCAATGCCGAACTTGAAACCAAAGTCGCGCGCAGAACCGAAGATGCGACGATGGCGGAGGCGGCCGCGACCGAAGCCAATCGCGCCAAATCGATTTTCCTCGCGAATATGAGTCACGAAATCAGGTCGCCAATGAACGGTGTGTTCGGCATGACCGATCTTCTCATGCGCACCGAGCTGTCGGACCGGCAACTCCGTTTGGTGTCATCGATCAGCCAATCGGCCAAAAACCTGCTGACTGTCATCAATGACATTCTCGATATTTCCCGCATCGAAGCCGGCAAATTGGAAGTCGACCGGAGTGAATTCGACTTGCGACATTGTGTCGAAGGCGCCGTCGATCTTTTCGCGGAGGCGGCCCAACGCAAAGCGCTCGATTTCGCGTTCTTCGTTTCCGATGACACACCTGCGATGATATGGGGCGACAAGGGCCGTCTGCGCCAGATCTTCGTCAATCTCATCGGCAATGCGATTAAATTTACCGACCGTGGCGAGGTCTCTGTTCACGTTGCTGCCCGCGAGACCGGCATCGGCCGGGTCACAATCGACTTCGCGGTCAAGGATACCGGTATCGGTATTGATCCGGCCGATCTGGCTAAACTCTTTGTGCCATTCGTTCAGGCCGATTCATCGATCAGCCGTCGCTTCGGCGGTACCGGCTTGGGGCTATCGATTTCGCGTCATCTCGTCGAGTTGATGGGTGGGCAAATGCGGGTTCAATCAACCCCGGGCGCCGGTACGGAAATCACTTTCCAGCTCACGCTCGATGTTGGTGATGCAAGTCAATCGACCTGGGTGAAGCCCCGTATCATTGCGCCGAACACGCGGATGCTGATCGTCGACGATCGCGAAACCAATCGAGAGATCCTGTTGCATTACTTGACGTCGGCAGGCGTTGAGGCAGTTGCGGTGGCAAGCGCCAAGTCGGCGTTGCAAGTGCTCAACGATGCTGTCGATTCGGGCACGCCATTTGCCGTCGCGATCGTTGATTTTGTGATGCCCGAAATGAACGGGATGGAATTGCTCAATGCGGTGTCGGCTGAGCCCCAGTTCGCTGGTCTGAAAACGATCCTCCTCACCTCAATGAATTGGGCAGGCGACGCAGCGGAGGTACGGGAGGCTGGAGGATACGCGCTGCTGACCAAGCCGCTGCGACAGGCAGAACTTATCTCAACGGTCACTGCGGCGGTTGCCGGTAAGTCCCCCGCTAAGGATAAGCGCGAGGCGAACGAGTTGCGGCGTCGCACACCATCAATCGCGATAAAGGCCAGAATTTTGGTCGCCGAAGACAATCCGGTGAACGTCGAAGTCGCATCTGAGCTGCTAACCAGTTTTGGCTGCGAGGTGAGTATCGCCAAGGATGGAGCGCAAGCGTTGGCGCAGTTCAAGGCGGGCCAATTCGACATCATCCTGATGGATTGTCAGATGCCCGTGATGGACGGCCCCGCAGCAACAAAGTTGATCCGCGCGTATGAGCTCGAACATGGTCTGTCGGGCATTCCGATCATCGCGGTTACCGCCCACGCCTATGATGAAGATCGGCGGCAGTGTTTCGAAGCGGGCATGGTCGATTATCTGACCAAGCCATATTCAGAATGCGAACTGATCGATGTGCTCGGCAAATGGGTCAAGCCGGATAACTTTAGCCACACGGAAGTATCTTACGCCGCGGCCGATGCCGGAGAGCCGGGGCAGGTCGGTACCGCCACTCTCCGGACCGATTGGGAGGCGGTCACGCCAGCCCAAGTCGAAAAGCTCAATGCGGTGCTCGACAGAGTGAAATTCACCGAGTTCGCCGGGCAATTCGACAGCGACATGGTGCCGGATCTCGTCGATATTTTTGTTAAGGATTGCGCGGTTAGTCTCGTCAAACTGCAAAAGATTTCGCAGGCTCGCGACGCCGTTTCGCTGCAGCGGCTAGCACACAAATTGGCCGGCGGAGCGTCGACCATTTGTGCCAGCAGTTTGGCTCACGTGGCTCGGGCAACGATGCACCAGGCCAAGACTGAACCGGATGCCGCACTGGCCGATCTGGGGAGATTGCACGACGCCGTGCAGACAACCATGGAAAGCTTGCAGGCGCTTTCAAGCAGCCTCGCGGTTGCCACTTACTTGGATACCAGCACGGATGTGGACGGCGTGACCACCGCACGCACCGCCATTGCACGATAATGAAGGAGACTTTGACGTGACGATTGCGCAAAAAAAAGCCCGAGTTTTGGTGGTAGATGACGATGCGCTTTGCCGCCGGGCGTTGGTGATGAAGCTTGTCAAATTGGACGCCGAGGTCGCCGAGGCGGAAGATGGTAGCGAGGCGTTTTCATTGCTGCGTCTGCAGACCTTTGATCTCGCGATCATCGATCTCGAAATGCCGAAGATGGGTGGCTACGATCTGCTCGGATGCATCCGGGGTGTGCCGCAGCTCAAGCATCTGCCGGTTGTCGTTTTGACCAGCAGTGATGATCGCCGCTCGTTGGAGCGCGCGCTGACGGGCGGGGCGACATCGTTCTTGATCAAGCCGCTCAACTGGACCGCATTCGGAGCCCATATCGAGCATCTCCTGGCGCTGTCGACGCAACGCTTCGATCGCGCGGTGTGACCGGCGATGTGACGGTGTAGGTTCGCCTGCACAAGCAAAAGGGGCAGCCTTTCGGCCACCCCTTCGCAATAGCAAATCTACACCGTGACGATCAGACTGAGTAGTACATGTCGAACTCGACCGGATGCGGCGTCATGTCGGTGCGCGCCACTTCCTGCATCTTGAGTTCGATGAAGGCGTCGATCATGTCGTCGGAGAACACGCCGCCGGCCTTCAAGAACGCGCGGTCCTTGTCGAGGCTGTGCAGCGCTTCACGCAACGATGCGCAAACTGTCGGGATCTTTGCCAGTTCGGCCGGCGGCAGATCGTACAGGTTCTTGTCCATCGGCTCGCCCGGATGGATCTTGTTCTGGATGCCATCGAGGCCGGCCATCAACATCGCGGCAAACGCGAGGTAGGGGTTCGCGCCGGGATCTGGGAAGCGGATCTCGATGCGCTTCGCCTTCGGGCTGGTGACGTGCGGAATACGGCACGATGCCGACCGGTTACGCGCCGAGTAGGCGAGCAGCACGGGGGCTTCGTAGCCAGGCACGAGACGCTTGTAGGAGTTGGTCAGCGGGTTGGTGAAGGCATTGAGCGCCTTGGCGTGCTTCAGGATGCCGCCAATGTAGAACAGGCAGCTTTCCGAGAGGTCGGCATACTTGTTGCCGGCGAACATCGGCTGGCCGCCCTTCCAGATCGACATGTGCACGTGCATGCCCGAACCGTTATCGCCGAACATCGGCTTCGGCATGAAGGTGACCGACTTGCCGTAGGCTTGTGCGACGTTATGAGCGACGTACTTGTAGATCTGCATGCCGTCAGCCATCTTCAGCATCGGGCCGAACTTGACGCCGAGCTCATGCTGTGCGGCTGCAACTTCGTGGTGATGCTTTTCGACGCTAACGCCCATCTCGGACATCACCGAAAGCATTTCCGAACGCATATCCTGGCAGCTATCGATCGGCGGCACCGGGAAGTAACCGCCCTTGGTGCGCGGGCGATGGCCGAGGTTGCCCATCTCGTACTCGGTGCCTGTGTTCGACGGCAATTCGTTCGAATCAAGCTTGTAGGAAACGTGATGCGGCTCGGTGGTGAAGCGCACGTCGTCGAAAATAAAGAACTCAGCTTCGGGACCGAAGTAGACGGTGTCGCCCACGCCAGTGGACTTCATGTAGGCTTCCGCCTTCTTGGCGATGCCGCGCGGATCGCGCTCGTAGAGCTCGCCGGTCGATGGCTCGATGACGTCGCAGAAAATCGCGAGCGTGGTCTGCGCAAAGAAGGGATCGAGGTGGGCGGTGTCGGCATCGAGCATCAAAGTCATGTCGGATGCTTCGATGCCTTTCCAGCCGGCGATCGACGAACCGTCGAAAGCATATCCGTCGGTGAAAACACCTTCGTCGATGCAGCTCACGTCGGCGGTGACGTGCTGCATTTTACCCTTGGTATCGGTAAATCGCAGATCGACGAACTTTACATCCTTGTCCTTCATCATCTTCAGGACGTCGGCACTCTTGGTCATTGCAGCTCCCCTACATTGGATTGGCTATTGGTCGAGTTGGAAAGTTATTCGTGCGGAAATTGACGCTGGCGAGCAAGAGCAGCCCGCCGCCGATCGGTTAAGCGAAAGTCATCAGATCGCGTCTGAACCGGTTTCTCCGGTGCGGATGCGGATCGCTTCTTCGATGGTCGAGACGAAAATCTTGCCATCGCCGATGCGGCCTGTCTTGGCGGCCTTCTGGATCGCCTCGAGGGCTTTGTCCAGCATCTCGTCAGCGAGAACGACTTCGATTTTCACTTTTGGCAAGAAATCGACGACATATTCAGCTCCGCGATAAAGTTCGGTGTGCCCCTTCTGGCGCCCAAAGCCCTTAGCTTCGATCACCGTGATGCCTTGCAGGCCGATCTCTTGTAGCGCTTCTTTGACTTCATCGAGCTTGAAGGGCTTGATTATGGCTTCGATCTTTTTCATGCGTCGTTCCGACCGGATGCTTTCCGGGCCCTGTTGTGGCTCGTTATTTCTTCATTAAGCATGGCTTGTGCCAATTAAGAAGAGGCGAGAGCTACCTCTATCTATCAAGGGCTTGAGCCTGCGATGCTGCAAGTTGTGGCATCGCAGGCGAACGTGCAAGTTCAAAAATCAGGCAAACTGCCAAAAATACAAGCAGGCGGAGTTCTTGGCTATGAGTGAATGCGCGCTCCTCTCGATATCTCAGATGGCTGAGGCTGATGCGGCAGCGATCGCTTCGGGCATTCCGGGGATTGCCTTGATGGAAGCTGCCGGCCGTGCGGTCGCGGCGGAGGCAGCGCGCATGGCGCCTGGCGATTGCCGAATTGTTGTATTGTGCGGTCCGGGAAACAATGGCGGCGATGGGTGGGTTGCTGCTCGCTTGCTGCTTGAGGCTGGTTACGCAGTTGAAGTTGCGCTGTTCGCCGACCGCCGCAAATTGCTTGGAGATGCGGCGATCATGGCCGCCCTGTGGCACGGCGATGTCGCCGAACTGACCGAGCCTAATGGGCGGAAAATCGGCCTGGAAAATTGTCAATTGATCATCGACGCGGTATTTGGCGCAGGCCTCGCGCGCCAATTGCCAGCGCACCTGCAGGATGTTTTTGAAAACATCCGGACATCGAACGTGCCAGTGCTCGCGGTCGACGTCCCGAGTGGGCTCAATGGCGATACCGGCGCAGTGCTTGGAAGTCCGCTCCAGGCGGCGTCGACGGTTACGTTCTTTCGCGCAAAACCTGGACACGTGCTGATGCCGGGCAAGCGTTTGTGTGGTCGTCTCGTCGTTGCTGATATCGGTATTCGCCCCACCGTGCTTACGACCATTCAGCCTCGAACGTTCGTCAACCGCCCCGCGCTTTGGCAATCAGCTTATCCGAAGTTATCGTCCGATGGGCATAAATACGGCCGGGGACATGCCGTCGTGGTTTCAGGGCCGCCACATGCAACAGGGGCGGCGCGGCTCGGTGCGAGGGGTGCGTTGCGAATTGGTGCTGGCTTGGTGAGCGTTGCGTCACCACAAGCCTCTGTTGCCATTAATGCTGCCCACCTGACGGCAATCATGGTGCGGCCATTCGACGAGACGCACGGGTTGCAAGAGTTGCTTGCTGATTCTCGCCTCAACGCTTTCCTTATCGGGCCGGGCGGCGGAGTTGGGGCTGCCACGCGACACTACGTGCATCAATTGTTGGCCAGCGATGCGGCGGCCGTTCTCGATGCCGATGCGCTGACAAGCTTCAGCGAATGCTCCGAGCGCGATCTCCTTTTTGAGGCGATTCGAGCTCGATCGGCACCTGTCGTGCTTACCCCGCATGGGGGCGAATTTACGCGACTGTTCGGGCAACGTACCGATCACTCATCGAAGTTGGAGCGGGCACGGTTTGCCGCGCAAGAGAGCGGCGCTGTCGTCATTCTCAAGGGCGCGGATACCGTCATCGCCGCTCCTGATGGCCGCGCCGCGATCAATGACAACGCGCCGGCCACACTTGCAACCGCCGGGTCGGGTGATGTGCTCGCTGGGTTCGTTACAGGTCTACTGGCCCACGGTATGCGACCCTTTGAGGCAGCCTGTGCCGCGGTTTGGTTACATGGTGAGTGCGCGGCGGCATTTGGCGCCGGTCTGATCGCTGAGGACTTGCCGGAATGTCTTCCAAGCGTTTTGAAAAAATTGAAACCAGTTCAATAGGCCAACAAAAAAATGCCCAGCAACAAGATCCTTGGATCATGCTGCCGGGCGAAAGTCGTTTCTGCAATTGCAGAACTTCACGATTTCAGATTGCGAAATCCGTCATCTTCTTGCCTTTGTCGAGCTTCGCGACAAGCCAGTTTGGCTTGCGTCCGCGGCCGGTCCAGGTTTCGCTCGGGTTATCAGGGTTCATATACTTGGCGGCGACTGTCTTGCCTTTTGTCGAGCGGCTGCCAAAAAGATCGTTGATGCCAAATCCTGCATCCTGCGCCATCGCTTCGAACTTCGCACGCAATGCAGTTCTTTCGCGCTCGTGAGCAGTTGCGATGGCCTTTTCAACACGAGTCCGCAATTCCTGGAGTTCTTTCAAAGTAAGTTTATCGACTTGCGGAACGGCCATGGCGAAGTTCTTTCCTTATGTGCGGTTGTAAACTGAGGAAATTTTTTCTGCTACATTTCCTCAAAAAACACAAGTGCAAATATTTGCTGCGAGTGCAGTAGGAGTGTTTTTTCAATCTAAATGATCTCTATTAAAACAACTTAACCTTTAAGGTTGTGCTGCATATGTTCTTGAAGCTTGTGCCGGCCGATATATTAGAGCGCCATGCGGCATCCGGAGCTATTAATCGCAACGCTACAGGTTAATGCCGGAAGGGATAGCGCGATATTTTGACCTAGACTTCGCGGGCATCGCGGCGACGGTATTCCAATAGCATCAATGGTGCAAAACGCCGGATCGCACCGTGCAAAGGCATGGGCGCCGGCTCGCTGAATGGCAGCGCGAGACTGTTTTCCGGAATGCCGCGTACAGCTGCCGCGAATTCGCGGCCAAGCGCTATCGAAAGCGCGACGCCTCGACCATTGCATCCGGCCCAAGCGTAACCATTCGGGCCGATTTTGTGGACGCGTGGGCTATAGTCACGGGTCATGCCGACATAGCCATTCCAGACATGATCAAATGAGATGTCCCCTATTTGCGGGAAGATTTTCTGCAGGCGCGCCGCAATATATGGCTTGAGCCGCTCGGCTCGGTTGTATGGCAACGCGAGCGCACCGCCGGTGACGAGGCGATGACGCGCATCAAAACGGGCAAAGTACAATTCTCCATGAGTATCGGAGACGGCTTGGCGGCCCGGGATAATAGTTCTGCGTACATTGTCGCTCAAAGGTTGCGTCGACATTTGCCATGACAGTACCGGTACGAGTTCTTGCGCTATATCGGGGGCCAATTGCTTTGAAAATTCTTCCGTATAGGCATTGGTCGCCAGCACCAGGGCGCGCGCATTGATTTGGCCCCTCTCGGTTGTAACAACCCAGCCATCGCCGCGGCGCTGGTATTGCGTCACCGGGGAGCGTGAATAGATTTTACCATGGCGCTCAACGACCACGCGCGCGAGCTCGCGACATAGGGCCAGCGGGTTGATGTGGCCCCCGGTTGGATTCCAAAAGCCACCGTGCCAAATATTCGAGCCGGTCATTTCCTGCACGCGTTGGGCCGATAACAATTCAACGGGCGCGCCGAATTTCGACCACTCGCGCACGCGCCGCTCGGCGATTTTCATTCGGCCCGGCGTGTGTGCTGGCTGAACCCACCCCGTTTGTTCGGCTTCGGCCTTCAAGCCATGACTTCGGGTGAGATCAAAAAGGATACTGGCGCTGTCACGGATCAATCCAACAAACCGTTCGCCGGCTTCACCATGTTTTTTGATCAGCTGCTCCGGATCCGCCCGTGACATCGTCGGTATCACCTGCCCATTGTTGCGGCCGGAGGCGCCCCACCCCGGCTCCTGAGCCTCGACCACGACGACATCGACGCCCGCGTCCAGCAGGTGCAGTGCGGTCGAAAGGCCGGTGAAGCCTGCGCCGATAACGACGACATCGGCGTCGACAGTGGCGTCAAGCGAAGGCAATGGCGGGAGTTCGGGCGTTATGCTTACCCACAGCGAGGGTGGCCATACGACAGACTTGGGCAAGGGAGACGTGGACATGAGTGGAGCCTGTTGGTGTCGAAATCTGAAAGTGATTTAGAACTGAATTGGCGTGCTGTCCCGTGCATCGAGTAGGTAGTATGCGTCTGTTGGGCGGTCGCCGCGTCGAACTGCGTCATATATTTTAGCGATGCCACTTGTCATCGTCACTTGTCATGGGAAGTATCGTTGGACACTACTGCTTAGACGAAATTCAGCTTGAAAGGCCACCCTATGCCGCTCGCCCAAATCATCGGTCTCGATCACGTCGTGGTGGCCGTTCGCGATCTGGATGCGTCGGCGGAAGCCTGGAAGGCGCTGGGTTTTACGATCTCCCCGCGTGGGCTGCATAGTGCTCATTTGGGTTCAGGCAATTATACGATCATGTTCGGGCCGGATTATATCGAGTTACTCGGCATCGTAACGCCAACGGAGCATAATGCCGGTACACGCGCGTTTCTGGATCAACGCGAAGGTATCGAGCGGTCGGCATTCACGGCTGTCGATGCCAAAAAAGGCGTGGCTGAGCTGCAATCGAAAGGGATTGCAGCGACCGGCCCGCTCGATTTCAGCCGGCCGGTCGATTTGCCGAATGGTGGTAAGTCGGAGGCGCGCTTCAGTACCATGCATTGGCCATCCGATGAGAAACCCGGCGGCATGCGCATTTTCGCCTGTCAGCATCTGACGCGCGATGCGGTGTGGATCCCCGAGCTGCAAGTGCACAAGAACACCGCGAAGCGCATCGATCGCGTCGAGATCTTGAGCGCCAACCCACGCCAATCGGCCGAGCACATGGCGCGGCTGATCGATCAGACGGTAACGCCGGAAGATGACGGCGCTTTCCGCGTTCCATCCGGATCGACACGGGCGGCCTTCGTGTTCCTCAACGCTGCTCAACTCGCGGCGCGTTTCCCAGGCGTCGCGCTGGGCTCACTACCGGTCGAAGGCGCAATCTCACTTTGTCTGCGCGTCGATGATGATGAAGCCGCACGCGGCGCCGCCGGACCAACCGCTGTCGTCGTGTCGCCCGGACGGGTCGTCATCCCACCATCTGCTGCGACCGGCGTCCTCTTGGAACTTGCAACAGGCTGAACCGGTGCCGTCGAATTTCACTTAACCCTCATTGAGGTGATCTAATCCATGTCGAGCACACGCCGCGAACTTCTCATGTCGTCGACAGCAATTGCGCTGATCGCTGGTTTCGCCGGGGCTATTCCGTTCGAACTTTTGGCACAGGAACAACCCAAAAAAGGCGGCATCGTCACTGTGCACATGAGTGCTGAGCAGCGGATCCTCAATCCGGCACTGCGGGCCTCGACCGGCGTGTATGTCATCACGTCGAAAATCATGGAGCCGCTGGTCGATCTCGATGGCGAGGGAAAACCGGTTGGCGTACTCGCAACATCCTGGACGACGACGCCGGACGGCAAAGCGATTACCTTCAAGTTGCGCGAGGGGGTTACCTGGCACGACGGCAAACCGTTCACCTCCGCTGACGTCGCCTACACCGCGATGGAAATGTGGAAGAAGCACCTCAATTACGGCTCGACGTTGCAGCTGTATCTCGATGCCGTCGAGACCCCGGATGCTGCGACCGCGATCTTCAAGTACTCACGTCCGATGCCGATCGGATTGTTGCTGCGTGCTTTGCCCGATCTAGGCTACGTCGCGCCCAAGCATGTGTTCGAAGGCACCAACGTGCTGGAAAATCCAGCCAATACCGCACCGATCGGCACCGGACCGTTCAAGTTTGTCCAGTACGAGCGTGGCCAGTTCATCATCGCCGAGAAGAACCCAAATTATTGGATGAAGGGTTTCCCGCACCTCGATCGTATCGTCTGGCGCTTCATTACCGATAAGGCCGCCTCGACTGCTGCGATGGAGGCGGGCCAGATCCAGATCAGCCCCTACTCGTCATTGCCGCTGTCCGATCTGGACCGCTTGAAGAAAGACGCGCGGTTCGAGGTGACCACCAAGGGTAACGAGGGCAACGGCGTCAACAACACGATCGAGTTCAATTTACGCCGCAAGGAATTGAGCGACGTGCGGGTACGCCGTGCGATTGCGCACGCCCTCGATGTCGATTTCTTTTGCTCGAACTTCCTTTACGGGCTGGGCAAGCGCGGCACCGGGCCAATCCCGACATCATCGCCGGACTTCTATCCAACTGGCACGCCGCAATACGCCTTCGACAAGGCCAAGGCCGACGCGTTACTCGATGAAGCCGGATATAAAAAGGGCGCGGATGGCACGCGCTTCTCGGTGAAGTTGCTCCCCGCTCCGTGGGGCGAAGACATCGGCTTGTGGTCGACATTCGTGCAGCAGTCGCTGTCGGCTGTCGGTATAAAGGTCGAGATCGTGCGGCTCGATGCGCCGGGTTATCTCACCAACGTCTACAAGGATTGGGCGTTCGATATGGCGACCGGCTGGCACCAGTACCGCAACGATCCGGCCGTCTCGACCACGGTATGGTATCGCTCAGGGCAAACCAAGGGCACGCCGTGGTCTAATCAATGGGGTTGGACGTCGGAGGCCGTCGACAAGACGATCGATGATGCTGCAAGTGAACTGGACCCGGTGAAACGCAAGGCTCTGTACGCGCAATTCGTCACGCAAGTGAACACGGAGCTGCCGATCTGGATGGCGATCGAGCGCCAGTTCGTCACCGTGGTCAACAAGTCGCTGCGTAACCACTCGAATACCCCGCGCTGGCCGTCCAGTTCGTGGTCCGATCTTTGGATCGCGGGGTGATGGTTGGAGTTATACCGTGGCGACGGTGCTGTCCCCTCTCCCCGTCCACTTGCGGGGAGAGGGTTAGGGTGAGGGGCAGCAGCAAAAACGTCTCAACATCAGTCTTGGTGCATCGGCCTGCGCGACGAAGAGGGGCCACAGGGGAGCAAGCTGCCGCCCCTCACCCTCGGCCGGCCGAATGGGGCCAGCCTCTTCCCTCTCCCCGTTCCGCGAGGGCTGCACGGGGAGAGGGGAATGCGTATCAGACTTCCGCAAATGGATTGGCTAGACGCTGATGCGCATCCTTGCTCTCGCCGGCCGCCGGTTGGCTGCCAGTATTCCGACACTGCTGATCCTGATCGCCGGGCTATTTTTGCTGCTGCAGTTGGCGCCCGGCGACACGGTCGATGCGATGCTGGCGCAGATGGGCGGTGGCGATGCTAAAATGGCAGCCGACCTGCGCAAGTTCTATGGCCTCGATGTTGGTGTCGCTGCCCAGCTCGCACGCTATCTATGGCGGCTGGTGCAATTCGATCTGGGGTTCTCGGCTATTTACGGCAAACCGGTCGCAACCGTTATCTGGGAACGGCTGCCGGCCACGCTGCTGCTGATGGGATCGTCGCTGGCGCTCGCGTTGAGTGGCGGCATGGTGCTCGGCGTGCTGGCAGCGCGGCGGGTCAACAAGTGGCCGGATACGTTGATTTCGACGGTTGGGCTGTTGTTTTACGCCACCCCATCTTTCTGGTTCGGGCTGATGGGTATCGTCGTGTTCGCGGTGAAGCTGAGTTGGCTGCCGCCGGGCGGGTTTGGCACCATCGGATCGGGGCTAACCGGCATCTGGCATGTGCTCGATATCGCGAAATACCTGGTGTTGCCGACGCTGACGCTCGGGCTGATCTTTTTGGCGATCTACCTGCGCATCATGCGCGCTTCCATGCTAGAAGTAATGACCCTCGACTACGTGAAAACCGCGCGCTCGAAGGGGCTGTCCGAAACCGCGATCGTTGTGCGCCACGTGCTGCGCAATGCGCTGTTGCCGGTGGTAACTTTGGTGGGCTTGCAGGCGGGCACGATGCTTGGCGGCTCAGTGGTGGTGGAAAGCGTGTTCGCACTGCCAGGGCTCGGACGCCTCGCCTACGAGAGCGTCGTCCAGCGCGATTTGAACACGCTGCTCGGCATTGTGTTCGTATCGGCGCTGTTGGTCATCGCGATCAATTTCCTCGTCGATCTCGTTTATGCCCGTCTTGATCCGCGAATTTCTGCCGATACCGCAGGTGGGCCCAGATGAGAGCGATTTTTCAGCGCTACCTCAGAAGTCCCTCCGCGATAGTCGGGCTCGGGCTATTGCTGCTGGTGCTATTCATGGCGGCGACTGCCGGGTTGTTCTTTCCACGCGACCCGTTGGGGCTTGCGGGCCGGCCGTTGCAATGGCCCATGGAGTCCTCTGGATTCCCGCTCGGCACCGACAGCTCGGGCCGCGACATCGCCGCGCAAATTTTTCATGGCGCGCGGGTGTCGTTGTTGATCGGCTTCTTTGCCACCTCGGTCGCGATTTTGATCGGCATATTCATCGGCGCGATCGCCGGTTATTACGGCGGCATCGTCGACGACATTTTGATGCGCATCACCGAAGCGTTCCAGACATTACCGAATTTCCTGCTGCTGCTTGTACTCGTTGCCGTGTTCGGCTCGACGCTGTGGGTTGTCACGCTTGCCATCGGTATCGTGTCGTGGCCAGCGCCAGCCAGGCTGACCCGTGCCGAGTTCATGAGCCTGCGTGGCCGCGAGTTCGTGCAGGCAACCCGCGTACTGGGCCTACGCGATTTCCAAATCATCTTTCGTGAAATCCTGCCCAACGCGCTGCCGCCGGTGATCGTCTATGCGAGCGTGGTGATGGCGGTTTCGATCCTGCTCGAAAGCGCATTGGCGTTCCTCAATCTGTCTGACCCGAATGTAGCGTCATGGGGCAATCTGATTGGCGCTGGGCGCGGCGTGCTGCGCACGCAGTGGTACGTGTCGGCGATCCCCGGTGTCGCGATTATCATTACGGTGCTGGCTGTATCGCTGGTTGGCCAAGGCCTCAATGACGCCCTCAATCCGCGGCTGAAAAAGCGATGACCCAGCTGCTGCAGATCGAAAATCTTTCGGTCGCGCTGCCTGAGGGGGCGGATCGGCCGCTCGCTCTCGACAATGTTTCGCTGAGCCTGGGCGCCAGCGAGATCTTGTGTGTCGTCGGCGAGAGCGGATCGGGCAAGTCGATGGCAGCCAACGCCGTGATGGGGCTGCTGCCGGAAGATGTGCGGGCAACGCACGGTCGAATTTTGCTCGATGGCGTCGACCTGCTCACCATGAGCGAAAGTCAATTGCGTCGGGTGCGTGGCAATCGCATCGCAATGATTTTCCAGGAACCGATGACGGCGCTAACCCCCCTGCGCACCATCGGTGACCAGATCGGCGAGATGTTCCGCGAGCATACGGATCTGTCGAAAGGCCGCATCCGTGAAAAGGTTCTGTCGCTGTTGGACGAGGTGCGCATTCCTGATCCGGCGGGTGCGATTGCCGTCTACCCGCATGAGCTGTCCGGCGGTCAGCGGCAGCGGGCGATGATCGCAATGGCATTGGCGCTCGAGCCTAAAGTACTGATCGCCGACGAGCCGACGACAGCGCTCGACGTGACGACGCAAGCGCAGATCCTCAAATTGATCCGCGACTTGCAACCGAAGAAGGGCACGGCGGTGTTGTTCATCACGCATGACTTCGGCGTGGTTGCGGAAATCGCCGATCGTATCGTGGTGATGCAACACGGTCGCGTCGTCGAGACAGGTGGCGTAGCGCAAGTGCTGCACGCGCCCAAGCACGACTACACGAAGAGCCTGATTGCCTCCGTGCCGCCGCTCACCGCACCCGCTCCACGTAAGCTTTCGAGTGAGATCGCGCTTGATATCTCGGGCGTATCGAAAACCTATCGCTCTGGTGGATTTTTGGGGCGGCGAGCCCGCATCACCAAGGCGCTCGACGATGTTTCGATGCAGCTGCCCAAAGGTGGCACGCTCGGTGTCGTCGGTGAAAGCGGATCGGGAAAATCAACGCTCGCCAAGGCCATCGTCCGGTTGATCGGCGTGGATGGCGGCACCATTCAGTTGGGCGATCTCGATCTCGCAAAACTGCGCGGGAGTGATCTGCGGGCCGCCAGCTCCAAAGTTCAAATGGTGTTTCAGGACCCGTTCGCGTCGCTCAATCCGCGGCGTAAGGCGGGTGATCTCGTCGCCCAAGGGCCGATCGCCCACGGTGTGCCGCGTGCCCAAGCGATAGCGCGGGCAGCTGAATTGTTTGCGCTTGTTGGGCTCGATCCAACTTCGATCGATCGTTACCCGCACGAGTTCTCGGGCGGTCAGCGCCAGCGTATTGGCATCGCGCGGGCACTCGCGATGAACCCGGAAGTTTTAGTCGCCGATGAACCCGTCTCGGCACTCGACGTTTCGGTGCAGGCGCAAGTTTTGCGGTTGCTGGTGGATTTGCGTGCGAAGCTCGGGCTGTCGATCGTTTTCATCACCCACGATCTGCGTGTGGCCGCCCAAGTGTGCGATCGCATCGCCATCATGAAGGACGGTCGCGTCGTCGAAGCCGGCATCACGGCGGACGTATTCAGCGCGCCAAGTCACCCGTACACCCGCGCGTTGCTCGCCTCGATCCCGGGCCGGGCAATGCTGGAGCATCAGCCCTCGTAGCCACTTTGTAGGTTGGGTTAGACTGGCGACTTGCCGGTCGTAACCCAACATGGTGCATTCATCCCTCGTAGCGCGCGCCGAGCTTTTCCATCAATGCGCGGAATGTCGGGAAGCTGGTTGCAATCATGCTCGCATCGTCGACAGTGACGGGCCGATCGCTGGCGAGACCCATGGTCAGAAATGCCATTGCGATACGATGGTCGAGGTGCGTTGCAACGGTGCCGCCACCGCGCACGATGCTCGCGCCGGTGACCGTCAACGTGTCGGCGTCGATCCTGTGCGAAACGCCGTTGGCAGCTAACCCGTCGGCGGTTGCAGCCAACCGGTCGCTCTCCTTGGCTTTCAGTTCCGCCAAGCCCTCCATCCGTGTGTCGCCATCGGCGAACGACGCCAACACCGCCAGCACCGGATATTCGTCGATCATGCTCGGCGCGCGTTCCGGCGGCACTGTGACACCCTTCAACTTCGATGCTCGCACGCGAATGTCGGCGATCGGCTCGCCACCTTCGGTGCGCTCGTTGAGGAAAGTGACGTCACCACCCATTTCCCTAACGGTCGTGTAGAAGCCGGTGCGCGTTGGATTGACCAGCACGCCTTCGATGACCACTTCCGATCCCGGCACCAGTAAAGCTGCCGCCGCGAGGAATGCCGCCGAACTTGGATCGGCTGGCACGATCACTTCGCGGCCTTCGAGTTCGGCGTGACCGGTGACGGTAATCGCAGCCGCGTGGCCCCTCATCTCGCGGGTGACCGTCGCGCCGAAATAGCTCAGCATTCGTTCGGTGTGATCGCGCGTCGCCTCCGGCTCGATCACCGTCGTCTTGCCAGCGGCCTGGATGCCGGCAATCAAAATTGCCGATTTCACCTGCGCCGAAGGCATGGGCAGGGTGTACTCGATTGGCACCAGGTTTGAAGTGCCACGAAAACGAAGCGGCAGGCGATCCTGCTCGTCCGGTGTGACAGTCACGCCCATCTGCTTCAGGGGGGTGAGTACGCGGCCCATGGGCCGGCGGCTGAGAGAAGCGTCGCCAATCATTTCGACCATCATGTCGTGGCCGGCCACCACCCCCATCATCAGGCGCGTGCCGGTGCCGGCATTGCCGAAATCAAGCGCCGCGCCTGGTTGTGATAACCCGCCGGTCCCGCGACCAATTACTTCCCAGCCGTTGCCGGTCTTGGTGGCCTTGGCGCCGAGCTGGGTCACGATGCGGGCCGTATTCAGCACATCTTCGGCCTCCAACAGGCCAGAAATGCGCGTTCGGCCGGTTGCAATCGCCCCGAACATCAGCGCCCGATGGGAGATCGACTTGTCGCCGGGCACTCGCACCTGCCCCGTGAGTGGGCCTGAGCGATGTGCGGTAAGTGGGCGCGCGGGGGTGGTCGACATTGCTTTAAGGGTCCTGAATGTCCAATTGTTTTGGACGCGCTCCATCAACAACCACCAACAGCGCCTGTCAACGTATCAGCCTTAACTTTTGACAAGCAGCGTTGCTCGTGGCAGATGCGTCGCCAACCAATGACATTCGAATAACCATTTGAGGACCGCCATGGCGACTAAATCAGCCCGTGGAACGAAGCGCACCTGCCAGAACCAGGAATGCGGCGCCCGTTTTTACGATCTAAATCGCGAACCGATCACCTGTCCGATGTGCGAGAGCGAGTACACGATCGCGCATCAATCGCTCAGCCCAGCGGCTGCCGCTGCTGCCGCTGCCGCCGAAGAAAAAGCTGCTCGCAAGGCCAAGAAGCTCGTTGATGACGCCGCTGCCGAAGTGGTGCCGGGTGATGGCGAGGAGGCGCTTGCCGATCTCGAGGTCGCCGAGGAGCCGATTGCGGCCGAGGGCGATGAGACCTTCCTCGAAGAAGAAGAGGAAGAGGGCGGCGACGTTTCCGGCATCATCGGCGGTCCAGTCGCCGAAGGTGGCGAGGAAGTTTAGTTTCAAATATCTCCTTGCGTAATGGGCGCGGGGGGCATAGTAACCGGTTCGCGCGCGATACCAGTCGCACGCACGAGGAGGCCACCTTGGCCGCCTCGATCCCACGATACGGTTCAGGGGCCATAGCTCAGCTGGGAGAGCGCTTGCATGGCATGCAAGAGGTCAGCGGTTCGATCCCGCTTGGCTCCACCATTTTTCGTAATAAGTTACTGTTATTATTAAGTTTTTTATGGACCTCATTGCCGTATCCCTCAACTTACCCCACAGTGCTCTAGCGCTAAACTTGGATGATATTGCACGAAATGCAACTTCGTCGGACGGGCAGCTGCGAATGTTTGGACGCGGCATTATGACCTCCCTAGGCTCGGATTTGTTCAGGCGAAGCCAAAAGGATGGCAGTTGATTTTCTAGACTGCAAGTATGCCAGCATTCGCTGGTCACAGCCATCCAAGGCATCGCCACAGTTCGTCCCGGTCAACTCCGGGACCCTAGGTCATAAACTCATAAACTGGATTCCCAAACGGCGCGAACAGTGATTCATGGTTCCAACCGAGGGAGGTTGGAATGGCACAGCTTCGTCGCTACGAGCTCACCGATGCCGAGTGGGCAATCATTGATCCGTTGTT
>JANLPY010000269.1:0-2826 GCA_031367505.1 Hyphomicrobiaceae bacterium
CCACGCCTGCTCTCGCGGCAAGCTCGGCTGCCTCCTCTGCTTCGGACGGTCTGTCCACTTCGGTCGGCAGTAGTTCGGGATCGATTCAGAAGTCGAGTGACAGCTCGTCCAAAGCCAACGAGTTGGTGGAAGGCGACTATAAAATCATCGACATAGCGGCGCTACCCGAGCGGCCAGGCAGCGTCCGAATCAAGCTGAAACCATTGGCCGACCCTATTGTGGATCGCGCAGATCGCGCGTTTTTCCTCACCCTGCCTCAACAGGCTTTCGACCAGGGTAACCTCGGGCAGGGCCGCATTGTGACGGTACGGAAACGCCCGTACGGCGCGGATTTCGCCAATGCCGGAACACACCGCGTATTCTTCCTGGTGCTCGATGATGACTGGTATAAGGAATTGTCAGCCAACGCCGTCGTGCTATGAGCCTTCGGATGCGCGGGTGGCGGCCCAATAACGTTCGCGCGGTTACGGCATTGGCAGGCTAGTGAAAACATTGGTGCTGATCGGGCTGTGTGCCTTGTCATGCGCTCCTTGGGGCGTCTGCCAACCCAGCGTGCTGCGCTTTTGTGACCGGCAAGTTCAGTTGAGCGCGAGCCAACAGGACCATCTGATTCAATTGGGCGGCATCATCAAAGCGGAGCTTGAGAACTCCGGTCAACGCGTGGCGCTGGTCGCGCGCTCCGGCCTGGACCTGAGCCGCTTTGGTATCCGCTACTCGCATGCCGGCGTCAGCCTGAAGGCAAGCAAGAACACGCCATGGTCGGTCCGCCAGCTCTACTACGCCTGTGACGAACAAATGCCGAGGATCTTTGACCAGGGCACAGCAGGGTTTCTCCTCGGCACCGACGACCCCTCCATCGGTTATGTCTCCATCGTCTTCCTTCCCCCCGCCGAGGCCGCTGAACTCGAGCGTGTGACGCTCGACGACCGGCGTGCCCTGCAACTGCTCAGCTCGACGTACAGTGCCAATGCCTACCCTTTCAGCGTGCGCTACCAGAACTGCAACCAATGGGTGATGGAAATGCTAGCCGCCGCCTGGGGCCATTTGGACGAATCCGAAGACCTACGGACCCAGGCCCAAAACTGGCTAAAGCACAACGGCTACGTGCCAAGCGTGTTCGCCGTGGGCTTCCGTCCGCTGATGTGGCTCGGTGCGTTCATACCCTGGCTACACGGCGACGATCACCCGCCCGAAGATATCCATCAGAAGATCTACCGTGTCAGCATGCCGGCTTCCATCGAAACATTTATTCATGCCACGGTACCCGATGCTTCCCGAATCGAGTTCTGCCATAGCGACGGGCGCGTGGTGATTCGGCGTGGATGGGATTTGATTCCCGAGGGTTGCCAGCCCGGGGAGCAGGACACCGTCATCACGCTGAATTAGAACGACGCTGAGGAATCAGGAGCAATTAAGGGCACACATGTCACTCGGTTAAGCGACTGCCGAACAAACCGGAGTGCACCCAACTTCAAACCAGTTACTCGACAACTCAATAATTCGTCATTCCAGCGGAGGCTGGAATCCAGTCCGGCGTACTTTCAAATCTTGACCGGGACTGGGTCTCAGCCTCCGCTGGGACGACTGCATTTATTGCTTACCCGAGTGCCATGCGAGCCTGGCCCTTTCATTCAACAAAGCCCTGGGGACGCCATGAACCTGACCGACGCGATTCAGCAACTCGAGGCCCTGGGCAGCGAACAAACGCGCAAGACCTGGCGTCGACACGGCGCCGTGGACCCCATGTTCGGCGTGAAGTTCGGCGATCTGGCCAAGCTCCAGAAGCGCATCAAGGTGGACCACTCGCTGGCCTCCGAGCTGTGGCGCACCGGCATTCACGACGCGCGGCTGCTGGCGTGCACGGTGGTCGATGCGACTGCTGTCACGGAAAAAGAATTGAAGGCCTGGGCCTCAGACTTGAAGGATTCCTCCACCGCCGAGGCACTGGCCGGCCTCGCCAGCCGAGCGCCGATGGCCGCGAAAATCCGCGAGGCCTGGCTCGCGGACCCCAAATTGCAGCGAGCCGGCTGGTCCATGGTCGCGCATGGCGCCAAGGACGGCACCTCGCTCGATGAGGCCGCTTCGCTCGACTATCTCAAGCGCATGGAGGCCGGCATCCACCGCGCCGAGAACTGGACGCGGCGCACCATGATGTATGCGGTGATCAGCATCGGCGGCCGCAACGCCAAGTTGCGCAAAGCCGCCGAGGACGTCATTCGCCGCATCGGACCGGTGGCATTTGATCCGGGAAACACCGCTTGCGAATTCCCCGATCCCCTCCCCTACATTGCGAAGATCTGGGCACGCAAAAAAGTCTAGCCAGGAACCGCACACGAGTAATTTCAACAACTCCAGGCTAGGCGCGGCTTTTCAGCCATTTACTTGTTACCAGGATACCAGTGCTAGAGTTGGCTCTGGTTCGCATGCGTCAAGCGATATCTCTAATCGATGCGCTACTTTAGAAAATAGCCACAACAATGGAAGTGCTCAGCTTTAGCGATTTTGAAACCGCCGCCCATGCGGTACTCGCGTTCCTTCACCAGCGATTGGGCTTCGATCTCTGGATGGTCACCCGCACAGTTGGGGATGATTGGATCGTTCTGCAGAGCGAGGATCATGGTTACGGTATCGCGCCTGGTACGGTTTTTCGCTGGGCCGATTCATTCTGCTCGGAGATGGTCAAGGGCAATGGTCCGCGGATTGCGCCGTGCTCAGAAGATGTCCCTGCATACGCCACGGCGGCGATCGGGCGTCGAGTACAGATCAAGGCATATGTCGGCCTACCCCTTGTGAATTCGGACGGCAGCCTGTTTGGCACGCTCTGCG
>JANLPY010000275.1:0-3105 GCA_031367505.1 Hyphomicrobiaceae bacterium
GGGAGCCTATCCATCGCTCGGGATTGGTCCCCTGCTTGACAGCCATCAGCACGATATCGGCGCGATCTTGCGCGAATCCCTCGAAACCGAGGGCAAGGCGCTCGCGCTCTACAAGGACCTTCTCGGCCTGGTTGAAGGGCATTCGATCATGCTCGAAGAATACGCCCGGCAAATGATCTATGCGGAGGAAATGCACGCCGGCGAGGTCGACAAGATGCTCCGCAAACCAGGTGAAGTGGAAACGTTCGCCGGATCACCCTAGCTCACCTTCACCGTGCTTCCGCAAAGCAGCTGCGGCGACACTGGTCCGGTCGAGCTTAGCAGCGCCGCCAAAGTAAACTGGACGCCGGAACAAATTTTTCAATGGCCTCTTCCCCAGGCTCCGGTCCAGCGGGGCACCATCAGTGCGCAGGTCGCTCGTAGGCGCGTTTGAGCCCGACCAGCATGGCGCCGTCGCCCGCTGAAAAGAAGTCATAGAGCCGATCGAAGGCCGTGCCGTGCGGCGCAACATCAATCAGGATAAGAAGCTGATTTTGAGCATGACGGTCGTTGACGATCTTTTCGTTCGCTGTCGCTGATGAGTTAGTTACAGCACGCCGGGCGTAGCTGGCTCGATGTTAGCCGCTGGAGGCCACAGCAGCCTCTGCGGCTTGGAAACCGATCTTGGAATGCTGACCGTCGCAGAACGGTTTTGTCGTCGATGCACCACAGCGACAGAGAAAAATCCGCTTCTTTCCCGCAAAGTCGTAAAGGTTGCCGTCCCCGTCGCGAAGTTCGAGCTGGCTAAGGTCCCCGGTCACAAGGTACGGGCCGTTCTTCGTCGCGACAACATCTAAAGCCATAACATCCTCCTGGTTGTGGATATCCATCGAAGCGGGACCACGACCTCTAGATCGTAATCCGCTGAAAATGAACTATTCTTCCGAGACTGGAGGATACCGATCGGCGCCGATCGTAACCACCGTTCCCCGTTTGGTTCACTATGTATATCAGAGTCTTGCAACTGGTAGGACGGGGTAACGCGTTTGACGCCGATTCACAGCTGCCAACCGCACGTCGGCGCCCTTTTGACATATGACCCCTGCAATCACTTAATTCCATCAGTTCGTCGGATAATTAGTTGCGTACTGGCTGGGGCCTCGCTTTGGTGCCGATCCACAACTCGAGCCATGGCCACTGGCAGTGGTTGAAGAACCCAACGCGATAGGTTATATTCGGTCATGGTCACCGTGCATCGCGCCCACGGCCTTCGTGTCGTCATCTTTGTCAACGACCATGAACCGGCACACGTCCACGTGTTCGGTGACGGTGAGGCCAAGATCAATCTCCTGGGCGCCGAGGGCGTCGCCGAGTTGATCTCGGCCGCTGGCATGACCCGCGCCTACCTTTTGCGCGCCATGCGGATCGTGAAGGAACAGCAGGCTGTCCTGCTAGAACGGTGGAGTGAGATTCATGGCTGACATCGCCGACGCCCAGATTGACGCTGCGATCGAGCGCGGAAAGCTCACTCTGGAAACCGAGCCCCGTGCGGCATCGGTCCGCTACGATCGCCAGCTCGATCGCATGATCGTGGACCTGACCAACGGTTGCACCTTCGCGTTCCCGCCTCGTGTTGCGCAGGGCCTGGAGCAGGCGACCCCAGACCAGCTCGCAGATGTTGAGATCCTCGGTAAGGGGTACGGCCTGCATTGGGAGGGCATGGACGTTGATTTGTCGATCCCCGGTTTGATGGCCGGCATATTCGGCACCAAGTCCTACATGGCTCGCCATGCCGGCCAGGCCAAGTCGCCGGCAAAGGCTGCCGCAGCACGCGCGAATGGTGCCAAGGGCGGTCGCCCGCGTAAATCCGCTCGCGCTTGATGTGGAAGAAGGCCTCGGCTATGGGATCTATGCGTATAGCCCCGTATTGCTGTTGAGTTTGGATTTCAGGATGGAATGTATCGCGCAAACCAGGACAATCCTTGCAGCGTCGGCGATGGTTTTCGCGGCCACTTCGGCCCCGTCAATTGGGGCGCCGCCGGATAGGTTTAATGCGTTGGAGGCCAAGCTTTCAAACGCATTGGCGTCCTATGATCGATCGACACTGGACAGGCTGTGGGATGATCAACTTGTGTTCGTATTCCCCAATGGAACCATCTCGCGCAAAGCCGAGCGCCTTAAGGCGCAGATGCCACCAGTAGGTCCAATCAGCCCAAAGCTTGTTGCTACGAATGATTCAGTCAAAGTTGAGTATGAGGACGCTCATTTGGCGGTCGTCATTGTACGCTCATCTTGGAAGTTCGGCGACGCTCCAGCAGAACCGTTTGTGGCCACACACGTGTGGATTCGTAGACCAGAAACGTGGCGCTTAATTTCCGCTTCAGTTGCCGAAGTCAGGCCACCTAAGCCAGCGCAATGAAGTCGACCGCCAAACCTGAGCTAGTCGCGGGGTCAGTTCAGTGACGTGCGATCGACCTGCTTTATGCGTTGGCCGGGCTCTCGAATGCGACGCGCACGAGATCTTCAGGCGCTAGGCGTAGACTGCGATTATGAAATTTGGCTTTGGTCCCGCGCCCACGAAGCGCCGGCGAGAAATGCGTCCAGGAGGTCCCCGTCTTGCCAAGCGATCGGCTCGGGTCCGTCGTGTCCGGTAGGGGGACCGCACTTGCAGTTCACATGATTTTCAGCAGCAGAAGCGTACGCATCCGCTGTGGACCGCAGGCATCTGGCATTGGCTTGAGGCAAGAGTTAATTGAGTATGGGTAGCCATACTGCTGTGAGTTTTGGTTTGCGCTGCTGGAAGATCGTATCTGCTCACCCCCTATGCTGCGCGGTTGAGCACCGTTGGCGGGTTGATGACGTCTGCGATGGCTTTGAGTGCAGTTTTGCCATGTAGTTTGCCAGTGGCGATGACGGAGACGGTGGCCGCGTAGAGCTTTGCGCCCCAGACCGAACGGAAGCAGCCGGTTACCTTGCGGAAGATGACCGACATGCGCAGCGCGCGTTCGGATCCGTTGTTGGTTGTGGGCACGTCGCGCCGGGTCATGAACACGAACAGGTCATTGCGGCATTTCTTGATCGCGCGCACCAGCCTGCGCCCCTGCGGGTGCACCACGTTGCGGCGCA
>JANLPY010000320.1:0-2847 GCA_031367505.1 Hyphomicrobiaceae bacterium
CTCAGCTACTTCATGGTCGCGCGGCTCCGTCACGCGATTGAGCGCCACCTTGATGTCCATTACGGATGCGCTATCAACTCTGAAGCTTACCATTGCCAGCGAGCCATCGTGTAAACCTGCGAGTTGTAGTCTGGAGAACCGCGGATGAAATACGTCCTGTATTACCGGACCCGCCTGGGCGAGCCGAAAGCGTCTGACGAGGCGATGGAGCAGCAGCGTGCTGGTGCCGAACTGATCAAGTCGCAGGGTAACGAGATCGAGGCTGAATATATTGAGGATGAGAGCGCGCCGGTCGGCAAGCCGGAAATGAATTCGAGGCCGAAATTGCGTATGGCCTTCAAACACGTCGCGAGCCTGCGGGCCGAAGGATGTGAGGCGCAACTGGCAATTATGCGTATTGGGCCGATTGGCACGGGCGATCCGTTTGAATGGTTCGATGAAAGTGAGCGTTCCGAGGAAAATTGGCTGATACTCTATGAACACCTAGACGCAAGGGGTGAAGCTGGACAACTTCTACGCCAGTACAGAGGTGTCATTGATCCAGATTACGGCATTGAGTACTTCCAGCACGAAGCGGCTCTGGCTGATTTTTACCGGCGAAAAGGGATGACAGGTTTTGGAGACGATAGAGAAGACGCAAGGGGAAGTGCAGAGGACCTCGACGACGTTTAGTCGTTGCGCTTGGCGGACTGGCGTCAGCATGGTTACTTTGCAGGTCGCCTAACAGGTATCTGCTTGGTGGCGTTGAGCCACGCATGGTAACGGATTGGAGCAATCTAAAAGGGCGTATTTGCGGCCGTTTACGTGACCACCTAAAGAGCTTAGCGGACTAGGGCCTGAGACGGTCGGCAGGGAGAGCAGATGATGTTCAGAGTCAGTCTTGCGGCGTGTTTAGTCCTTTTTTCGATGGCTGGGACTGCGGCACCGAGCAGCAATCATTCGCGAAATGACTGGGACCCTTCCGAGGCGGCATAGCGGATTCGTTGCGCATCTGTGTGGTTTGCAAAAGATAACGCTCACTCCGGCACGTCCCTGCGCCAACCCGTAACGTCCACTAACCACCAGTTGCATACCTCTGGCTCCGACGAAACGAAGGACCGCTTTCGGGAACGCTCAAAAAAAATCAGCGCGATCGATCGCAACGTGCCTCGATGCCGTTACCGCCTAAGTGCGTAAAGATGTTTTGGCCGCCCAAGTTCGAAAGAAAGCGTTCAATTGCGATTTTAGAGCGCAAGTGCTTGAAAACATCCGTCTGTGCATCATGCGTGTCCAGAAGCGCCCACTCCAAAAATTCAGCCTTCCCGGCCAGCGCAATATCGGGATAATAGAAATGGACGGGCGAAAACCTCCTGATTAGCCTCTGTGCAAATCGCGAATTACGAAACTTCCAGTGTATTGGAAACCAAAAACGCGTGACAACTTCCACGAAGCGGCCTCGCGCCTGTTCAGGCAGGCGAAGCGTGACTAACCGATAGGCACTTTCCGCCGAACCGAACGGGGTGGGCAGGACGAACCGTAAGCGCCAGCGATAATGATCAATCACCAGCCGCCCACCCGGTTTGACCATCGTCCACAGACTCTCCAAGCTCGCTTCGGGGGAGGGCGTGTGCTGGAGAACGCCCAGGCAGATAACATAATCATAGGCTGATCGGGCGAAAGGGATACGGCGGATGTCGCCCTGAACGAGGAGCAACCGGTCACTCGCGCCATTGTTCTGGGCATTGGCCTCGACCGCGTCGGAATAATCGAACGAGTGAACCACCGCGCCATATTTAAGAAGGATTTCGGTGAACCGCCCCGCCCCCGACCCGGCCTCAAGCACCGTCTTGCCGCGCAAGGCTTCGAGCGATTCGCCCAAGCACCTCGCGAGCCGATCTTCGGATAATGGCAACTTAGTGACGCTGTCGAGTTGGGTCCGCGGGAATCGATTCCACTGGTTGCCGAAAGCGACGGCATAATTCTCTCGCTCGACGAACCGCGGAATGCCCTTAACGATCGGATAGGTGGCGCCGACAGGGTCGCGCAAGAAGTCTCCCTTTCTTACCAGATGCGAATGGCCGTCCGGGCTTCGCAACGGCGACATGTCTTCGTTCATAAGCTTCCTAACACAGCAGCGGCCTGGCTGACCGGCCCCCAGCGAGTGGTCCAGCTTGATTGTTAGTGCATGATTGCCTCCATCGCCAGTGTTGGCCGGAGGTGAAGCGTAGCGGAGCCGGAGGGCGGCACTGGCGATGGAACGGCTTCGGGTGCCGGTGGTCGGTAGCCCAGACTGCTATGCGGACGGACGGTGTTGTAATGCCGCCGCCAGGCCTCGATGCCCGCCGACGCCTACTTTGGCAGGGCCAAGACTATCATCAAACAGCGGGTAAGGATCAAACGCCAGACCATCGAACATCGACGCTTGCAGCACCGCAAGCTCGCCGCCTAATATCAACCCCCAGACGAGGTCCACACTCCGCTAATCTACGCCGCAAGTTGCGCCAAATGTTCTGACGACGGACAGTTCTATGGTGTCGAAGATGGCTGATCATGACGCCTGTGTTCAGCCGTCGGGTAGCGACTCAAGAATGCTAGACCGCGCGCACCAATTCGATAGCACTTATCGAACGACGGCCGCCGGTCATCTCCAACTGGACGATGAGGTCGAGCGAGCGGCGAACGTAGGTAACAACGTTCTCCCAGCTCATGCGAAGCCCCGTCTGCAGCACGAGTAGCGCAAGCTGATCGATGGCCCGAGACGGGGAGTCGGCGTGGATTGTGCTCAGGGAACCTGGGTGGCCCGTATTGACAGCGCGAAGGAATCTCGTCGCCTCGCCGCCACGAATCTCTCCCAGGATGATGCGATCG
>JANLPY010000343.1:0-9016 GCA_031367505.1 Hyphomicrobiaceae bacterium
AGCCACAGTGTCAGGAGCATCTTGTAGAGCGGCATGTCGACGTGCCGCGCCGTAACGAACAGGATGCTGCCGGGCTTGTCGGGATTGCGGATCCAGTCGCGTATCGAGAAGTCCGGACCACTCGTCGGCAGGCTGCCAAACGCATCGGCGTTGGCGTTGAAGACGGAGCGGACGGACTCAGCGAGGCGGACGGCACCTTCGGCCGTGTACGGTTCAGCGCTCGTGCCCTTCATCAGCGCGCTGACGCGCTTCAGATTGGCGTTGATCAGATTTACCGCCAGTGCTCGCATCGTGGTCTGGCCCATGCGTTGCAGCTTGAGGCACATTTGCACGAACAGGCCGCGTGCCGCGATAACCC
Organism: Hyphomicrobiaceae bacterium; assembly: GCA_031367505.1. Taxonomy (GTDB): domain Bacteria; phylum Pseudomonadota; class Alphaproteobacteria; order Rhizobiales; family Hyphomicrobiaceae; genus JAKFWF01. Next base: position 359 of record JANLPY010000343.1, read on the forward strand.
AGAACGGGTCCGAGTTGCCGCCGTCGTTGGGAACGATGGCGTGGCTTGCTGCAGTAAATTCTGCCTTGGTCGAGCAGTCGTTGAAGATCGACCAAGTCGGGCAGCGGGCATCGCCCGGATTGAGGATCACGTCCGTTTCCGGATCGTAGAAGGCTTCGACGAATGCCCCCGTCAGATCGAAGATTACCGCGCTGTCCTGGCGCCGCCGCATCTCGGCGACGAGTGCGCGCAGCTGGGTGGTTTTGCCCGAGCCGGTGGTCCCGATCACGATCGTGTGACTGGCTTCCAGATTGTAGGGATAGGGGATGTCGGCGAGCGTGTAAGGATGGTGCAGACCAGCGGCTTTCCGTGTCCCGAAAGGCAATGCCTTGACCTGGTCGGGCGTGAGGTCTGGAAACAGCTTGGCCGCAGCGGCTTCAAACTGGCGTTCGTTGTAAGCCACGATGGTTGCTGCAAGGACAGGTTTTTCCACCATCGTCGCACCGCGCTCGTGGCGTTCCTCGAGCACGCCGGAGCCGCGCCCGAGGGAGAGATTGACGAACCAGCTGATGAACGGGATCGAGATGAGGGTGGCCGAACCGAGCGAACCAACGATCGCCTTGATGGCTTTGGCCCAGGCGACTTGAACGTCGGGGATATAGGGGATGTAGCCCATCGCCGTGCGACGGATCGTGCCATCGTTCAGGACGATGTTCATCGGTTTGAATTTGTCGAAGCTCATCCAGGTCCACAAGGTCGATCCCAGACGCCACGAGCACAGCTGGATTTCATGTTCGCCCATGATGGCCGACATCATGATCCAGTAGATGATGATGAAGATGCCAAGCCAGGTAAACAGCGGGATTTTTAGCCCGGCGCGGAACATCGACCAGTTGTGTTCGATCAGCTGCGTTCCACGCGTATAATTGTCGGCGTTGCGGAACACTTTTCCGCGCGCGGAAGCATGCTTTAATGTGATCGGTGAGCGGTCGAGCCGGGGGTCATCGCGCGCCATGGAATTGCTCCAGGCGCTGGGCCACTGCCGACAAGATCGCATCGCGCTTTTCGGGCATGTCGCGCGTCACGATCAGATCGGTGACGATTTGCATAAATTCGGTGGTCTGCGCGAGGCGACTGGCGTTTAAAGTTGCCTTGACGTCGCTATCAAAGAACGCGTCGAGCGCGTTACGAATGATTTCCGATCGCGGTCGGCCATGCTGAAGAGCTGCCTCATCGAGACGCCTCACATGGTCTTGTGAAAGGCTAATCGTTGTTCGCGATTTACCAGTCATACCAACTCCCTTGGACGAGGAGCTGGTGGGGGCTTAGGAAAGCTTTCGGTGTATGATTGAGGGTGAGCCTTTCGTCAAGAGCGATCGGTGGGGGCCAGATAGCCATGCACGATTCCGTGCCGGGGGTAATTTGGCTGGATACGCCATAAGCGCATGATTCTACGCCGCTATTTTCCGTGTGCACGGATCCGTGCTACACCTGCACGAATCCGTGCCGAAAAGACCTTTTCCAGTAACACACTGTAATCAGGTCGCCTTCGGCGAAAAACACGCGCCAAAAGGTGCATAGGGTGTGCATGCAAATGCCCTCCATTTGAGCCTATTGCTCGGGGTTGTGCGGTCGATCGGAATTGGCTGATTTCCGGTCTTTTTAAGGGTCTTTGATAGCCGATACGGGCTCAGGACGATAGCCAGAATGCGACGCGGAAATCCGTTTTTCGGATTCAGATGGCCATCTTCTATGCCCAAATTGCCCGGCACTTTTTCTGGGGTGGAATTTGGCGAGAAATACAATATCGCTTCGTCCACGAGAGGCACCGGCGCACTGCGACCCAAATCCGAATTTGGCGGACCGATGACAAGTGGCTGGGGCGATCTCTGGAACTGCCACGCCAAGCGTGGGCGCCGATGCTTTTCGACCATCTCGGGACAATCTGATCTACCGTAGGCATGTGCGGCACTGCAGGGTCGGCACCCTGCATGGCAGCCAAGGCGCGACCGCCGATCGTTCGATGACGCACCTGGAGAGCTTCAGGGCGCAGACCGTCGATGCCAAATCCGCTTATGTCGCGATCAGTCGCGCGCGAAAGGAGGCCATCGCCTACACCGACAGCCGCGAGAAGTTGGCGGGTGCGATCGAGAGCCGGAGCGGCGAGCGCGCTACAGTTCTCGATCGCACCCGCCAGATTGGAACGAAGAGCGGTGGCATGAGTTTAGGGGATGGATAAATCTTTCAATCAGTTTCCCGGGAGAAGACTGCGGTGGAGGCATCGGGCGATCCAATCGGCGCAGCCATCGGTTGGCTGACCAGTATTTTACTTGGGCCGATGGCAACGTCGGTTGGAGTGATTTCGGTTGCAGGGCTCGGCTTTGCTGCGCTCAACGGTCGCATCGTATTGACCGAGTATACCCGCGTCATCCTCGGCTGTTTCGTGCTGTTTGGCGCCCGGGCAATCGCGAACGGTATGCTGTCGTTCGTAAGCTTTGTGGGGCCGCCGCCCGCGGCGGACTATGCAACAGTCTCCACGCCGGTGCCGCCACCAGCATCGCCGGTTATCCAGACCTATGATCCATACGCCGGGGCGTCGTTGGTCAATCGACCATGACGACAGGGAAAACTTCAGAACGAGGACAGGGTATGGGGCGGCTGCTGTGGTCAGAGAAACTGGCATTTGCCGTCCGGCTGCTTGTCGGGTTTTTGCTAGGCGGTGTCGGCCCCACAGTTGCGTCGGCAAGCGAGACAAACACCTACACCTATGATGCGCTTGGACGCCTTGTTGCTGCCTCGACGAACAAGGCTGTTGGCGCCAGCACATCCACAGCGATGACCTATGACCCGGCCGGCAATCGCGCGAATTACACTGTCTCGACAGGCTCACCACCGCCGCCACCTCCTCCGCCCACCAACCATCCTCCAACGGCAAACTCCGACAACGCCGGAACCATGGGCAAATGCACAGCCAAGGTGGTGAACGTCACCGCGAACGACACCGACCCGGATGGCGATCCGCTGACGGTCATCAGCGCGACGGCGAGTGGCGATATGTCTGCGACCGTCGTGAGCGCGTCATCGGTCGAGATCGACAGCGGCGCGACTGCTGGCGCCAAGTCTATTTCCTATACGATTTCGGACGGCCGCGGCGGAACGTCGAGCAGCACCATCAGCGTCACCGTGTCTGCGGGAGTTTGCAATTGATGCGTGCGTATCTCATAGCGGCGGCGCTCTGGTGTCGGTGGGGAAAGCTGGCCGCCGGTGAGGCGGATGCGTCGGACTTTCGTCCGACAATACCTGCCAACAAGCTGGTGCTTGGCCTTCTGGCTGCCTTGGCAGCGATGGGTCTCGCTTTGGCCGATCCAGTGAACGCGCAGGTTGCAAACTCGACGCCACCCACAGTGATCACGCCCCTCGAAGCTCAGCCCGACCCCAATGAGGTCAACATTACGGACGGAAAGACTCGGGTTAGCATCCCGGGGCTTTCGATCGCTGCTGCACCGCGATTGGCCTTGCGCGTCGTGGAAGATGCCCAGCCATATATTGTGGTGAAGATGGGAAATAACCTTGGCGGGTACGTCGAGGCGTCAGTTTCGGCTCATTACGGCGGCCCCTCATCTGAAACCTTCTCGTGCATCTACGACGACGTGTGCACCAATCATCATGGCCATGGGTCTGTTCTGAATTTCTCCGCCGCAGGAGGCCCGAATACCGTGGTTCTGGCTCCCAGCGGAGCCGTCTACAACTTCGATCAGCTGAGCTACGATTCGGGGTGGGGTGGATCGACGCGGACCGTGATCTACTATGCGTCGAGCGCCACGTACCCCGATGGCGAAGTGATCTCGTTCACCTATCAGACGGCGAACTATGCAAGTGGGCAGGGCGCCAAGCAATTTCGCGTCACGCAGATGGTGAGCAGCGTCGGCTACGCTGTTGGATTCACCTACCAGGGCAACGACGTCACCTATCCGGCCTGGAGCACGGTGGCGACGGAGGCCATCTACAAGTCCACGGCTCCCTCGACTCCGCTAGCGCAGCTTACTTATTCGGGAGCCGGCATAACCGACCTGCTCGGGCGGACATACAGTTGCGCAGGTTGTGATTATCGCGTTGGCGGCCAGGTTGAAATTACCTCGGCCTCACTGACGCTGCCCGGAGAGGGTGGCGTGGCCCAATCCATATCACCCACAAACGTGTATATCGGCGGGGACGTTACCGACTCGGTCGTGCGCGACGGGGTTACCTGGTCATACGCTTACGCCAACCGTCGGGTCATCCAATCACCAGAAGGATATACATACGACAACGTGGTAGTGACTGGGCCTGCTGGATATCACCAGACCTACAATATCAGTCCCGGCTCGACCCAGAAGCCGAATTTGATCTCTTCCAGCATCGACTCGATCGGCAGGACGACCAGCTACAGCTACGGTGTCAGCTTCCTCCCGACCCTGATCACGATGCCGGAGGGCAATTCTGTCCAGATTGTCTATGACAAATGGGGGAATGTGACCTCTAAAACTGCCAATCCTAAGCCGGGATCTGGCCTTTCAGCGACAACAGAGTCTGCCGCGATTGATGCGGTAGCTTGCAACCAGGGCCAGGGCGGGGTGCTGTGCTACCGCATTGTCTCGCATACTGACGCGCTTGGCCGGGTGACGACCTATTCGTACGATGCGGCGGGCAGGTTGACGCAGGAGACCGCACCAGCGGACAGCACAGGCGTTCAACGTGCCAAAATCCTGACATATGGAGGCTCCTACACGGCCCCAACACAGATTAGTATCTGCGGTATCGGCACCACGTGCGGAACGAGTTCCGAGTTCAAGACCCAATATACCTATCTTGGCGCAACCGCACTCCCTCTCACCGAAACGCGAATTGACGGCGTCACCGGCGTGTCGCTGACGACGAGCTATACCTATGATGACGCCGGCCGCTTGCTCGTCGAGGATGGCCCGCTCGCGGGCACAGGCGATGCCAAGTATTTTCGGTACGACACGGTCGGCCGAAAAATCTGGGAAATTGGACCTGCCAATGCCGACGGTAGCCGTCCTGCCACGCGATACACCTACCGTGACGCCGATGATAAGGTCAGCGCGGTCGAGATGGGAACGATCCCCGATCCGAACAGCACAAGCCTCTCCATCGCTTACCGAACCGACAATACTTACGATTCCAGGCGGTACGCGATCAAGTCCGCGGCTTCATCAGGCGGGACCACCTACAAGCTGGCGGCTGCGTCGTTCGACGATCGAGGGCAGCAAATTTGCAACACGGTCCGGATGAATCAGGCGGCTTTCGCTTCGGCACCGACCGATGCTTGCTCACTTGGCACGCAAGGCTCGAACGGAGCCGATCGCATCACGCACAAGATCTACGACGCAGCCGGCCAGCTTCTACAGATTCAGAAGGCTTACGGAACATCGCTACAGCAGAATTATGCGTCCCATGCCTACTCGGGCAACGGTAAGCAGACATCGGTCACCGATGCCAATGGCAACCTTGCGAGCATGACCTATGATGGCCTGGATCGCCTTGCTCAATGGATCTTCCCGTCGAAGACGACGCCAGGCCAAGTCAACACATCTGACTATGAGAGCTACGGCTACGACGCGGTCGGCAATCGAACCTCGCTGCGCAAGCGCGACGGAGTGGTTCTGGGATACCAATACGACGCGCTCAATCGGGTGACCGTCAAGACGGTGCCCACGTCAGCCACGGGCGCTGCGAGCTACAACGTCTATTATGGCTACGACGTCAGGGGCCTACAGACTTATGCGCGCTTCGGGTCAACCTCGGGCTCGGGGGTAACCAACGCTTACGACGGGTTCGGAAGGATCACGTCTGCCACGACCGCCATGAGCGGCACCAGCAAGACGCTCACCTATCAATATGACGCGGCGAGCAACCGGACGCAGGTCGCGCATCCCGAAGGCGGCATCACATTCAACATGGCTTACGATGTCGGCGACCGAATGGCATCTGCCAGCTACACCAACTCGGCGGGTACGTGGCCATTCTTCAGCATCACTTATGATGGCCTGGGGCGGCGCCAGACGGCTTATCGTGGCGCTAGCTCTACCGCCTACGGTTGGGATGCCATCGGGCGCCTGTCAGCGGACACGCAGCAGTTCACCGGCGGTGCCGGAAATGTCACGACCTCGTTTGGCTACAACGAGGCGAGCCAGATTCTGGCGCGCAACCTCAATAGCGATGACTACGGGTTCACTGGCGCGGTGGCAGTCAACCGCAACTACGCAGTCAACGGGCTAAATCAATACACTTCGGCCGGGTCCGCGTCGTTCACCTACGATGCGAACGGCAACCTCGCGTCGGACGGCACATACAGCTACGTCTATGACGCTGAGAACCGCCTTGTCTCGACAACGACCGCAGGCGGGACTGCTCTGACATACGACCCACTTGGGCGGCTGTGGCAGAGCCAAAGCCCCTCCTATGGCATCACGCAATTCTTGCACGATGGCGACGAAACCGTTGTCGAATACGACGGCAGCAGCGGTGCAGTGCGGCGGCGCTTCTTCTGGGGACCAAGCATAGACGAACTTGTCCTGCAGGACGAGGGCGGTGGCCTGGCCTGCACCGGAGGGACTTGGTTCTTTCATCCCAACTATGAAGGATCGACGATCGCCGTCGCGAATTGCTCCGGATCGCGGATTGCGGTCAATGGCTATGACGAATGGGGTATACCGAATTCGACCAATCAGGGGCGGTATCAGTATACTGGGCAGGCTTGGCTGCCCGAGCTCGGCATGTATTATTACAAGGCGCGGATGTACTCCCCCACGCTCGGGCGCTTTTTGCAGACCGATCCGATCGGATATGCCGATCAAAACGACCTTTACGCTTATGTGGCAAATGATCCGGTTAACGGTGCCGACCCGACCGGGCTCTGCACGGGCTCCCTGATCGAAGGCAAAGGTGGGGAATGTGCAGGGGGAGGATTCGTATCTGGGGCGGGGGGGACTGAGATTATCTCGCCAGATGGACCAGCAGCTAATTCGGCACATGCTGGGAAGGCAAGCGGGCGAAGCGGAGGAGAAGTCAGGGCTGGTCGAGGCCACGGCTTGGCGGCAGAAATAGCATCTGACGTTGTGGCCGCAGCAATCGTCGCCGCAGGCGGCGGGCCAGAAGATCCCGCTGGAGATGTTGCCGCAATTGCAGCAAGGAAGGCGATGCTGGAAATGGCGAGTACGAAAGGCTTGGAAGAGCTAGCTGCCGGCGGAGGACGAATTATAAATGGAGCAGGGACAAGTAGGGCACTTGTAAGTGCAGGGCGACTGGCGACAGAATATGGCGGAAAAGTTGAACATTGGGCACAAGTGACGAGTACTACCGTAGGTGAGAGGCTTCAGGTCCATGCTTTCAGAAATATCGCCACGGGTGAAACTGTTGAATTTAAATCAATAATTAGACATATCATACATTGGTGATTATGATGAATGATCCAAAATACAGACTATCAACTGACTCTAGGGCCGCAATATCTTCTGTTTTGAACGGGTCGATTGATTTGCTTGTCGCATGCGATATTTTGGCCAACGATTTTTCATTTATCGAATCAATTGATTCGTCAGAATCAGATTATATTATTGGATTGTCTTCTGAGTTGGAACAATTTCCATTGGGAACGAAACAAAACAAATGGAATAAAGATCAATTAATTGAAATTAATAAAATACTGGATGAAATACGATCAACAAACGAAGAAAGACTAATTTCGTTATTTAGAAAATTTATTGGAGTTACTAAATAGTTAATTTTGAAACCGTAGACCGGTTTTCCGCTGATAAATCTTATCACCCCCGGACGGCTCGTGGTCTGCCACCCAAAAAACCTGAATCGAATTAGGCTAGAGTTTTCGAACTTAGTTTTTTGGCAGGTCACTCGGCAAAATTTCACAAACTGATATGATGATCGCCTGCTCGACGATTCTCAAATTGCCGATACCGGCTCTACATATGATAATGTCCTTTATCAAATAATCTCATATGAAAATGGGGCGAGCAGCAATAGGTTGCTAGCGGACCCGTCCGCGAACGGCCGCAGACCCAGACCTGGTCATCCAAACCTCCTCCGCGAGCGAGAAAATCGAACAGCCGGTTTCGGGAAAAGCGAAGCAGGTATTGGTTGGGAGTTGGGCGCTATCCAGTCATAGCCAAAATTCGCACACCAATCTGTTCAGCCTGCGAAATTACGTCGGCATCGTCCAGATGAGCATACCGTGCGGTGCTGCCGATCTTGCTATGGCCCAATAGCTTCCCGATCATCGGCAGCGTCTCCGACATGGCTGCCGCGCGACTGGCAAAACTGTGCCTGAGATCATGAAGACGTAGCTTCCCGAGTCCGGACTCTGCGCGCAGGCTCATCCAGAAATGGGCCAGCGCCACGGTCTTTGCGCGGGTATCGCCCGGGAAGGCCCGCTCCTCGCTCGCGGCGCGCGGCAGGCCGTCAAGCACCGCGCGGGCCTCGGTACCAAGCCAGATGGTGCGCCTCCCGGTCTTGCTGTCGGTTAGCTTGAGCCGCTGCCCCTTAACCTCCGACCATCGCAGGTTGGTGATCTCGGAGCAGCGGCATCCGGTCAGCAGGAGCAGATAGATTGCCGCCACGTGATAGCGATGCGTGGCGCGCCGCACTTCCAGGAGCGCCCCCATC
>JANLPY010000352.1:0-1501 GCA_031367505.1 Hyphomicrobiaceae bacterium
CTGTACGATGACCGGGTGGAGTTGTTCGTCGGCGGCACGCGGGTGCTGACCCTGGTGCGCGGCCGTCCCGGCCCCGACGGCAAACGCGGCCACGTCATCGACTACCGGCACGTGATCCACGCGCTGCGGCGCAAGCCCATGGCGTTGCTGAACCTCGTGTATCGAGATCAGCTCTGGCCTCGTGACGCCTACCGCCACATGTTCGATCATCTGTGCGAGCGGTTGTCCGAACGCGCCGCGTGCAAGCTGATGGTCGAACTGCTGAGCATCGCGCATGAGCGGGGTTGCGAAGCGCAGCTCGCCGCTCTGTTGACGGATGATCTGGCCGCGGATCGGCTGCCGGACCTCAAAGTGCTGCGGGAGCGCTTCGCGCCCGACTTGGCGAGCCTGCCAGAGGTAACGGTGCAGCTGGTCCCGCTCACCGTCTACGAAGCGCTGAACGACTCCTACATCGGAGAAGCCGCATGAGCGCTACCATCGACGCCTCACGCTTGACGCTGCTTCTGAACGAACTGCGGCTGCCGGCTATCAAACACTTGTGGCAACAGTTTGCCGAGCGATCCAACAAAGAAGGTTGGCCGGCAGACCGCTTCCTGATGGCGCTTGCCGAACACGAGGTTGCCGAGCGCGATCGTCGGCGCATCGAGCGTCATCTGGGTGAAGCGAAGCTGCCCGCCGACAAGATCCTCGATAACTTCGATTTTACTGCCGTGCCGATGATCTCGAAGGCCCAAGTCGCGGCGCTGTGCGCCGGCGACGGGTGGCTCGACAAGGGCGCCAACCTGTTGCTGTTCGGGCCGCCCGGCGGCGGCAAGTCGCATCTGGCTGCGGCAATCGGGCTCTCGCTCATCGAGAAAGGCTGGCGCGTGTTATTTACCCGCACCTCCGATCTTGTGCAACGACTTCAAATCGCACGCCGCGAGTTCGGACTTGAGGCCGCAATCCAGCGTCTCGACCGCTACCATCTGCTGATCTTGGACGATCTGGTCTACGTGACCAAAGATCAGGCGGAGACCTCCGTGCTGTTCGAGCTGATCAGCACCCGGTATGAACGTCGTTCCCTTCTGATCACGGCAAACCAACCGTTCGGCGAATGGGGAAAGGTCTTCCAAGATCCAGCGATGACGCTCGCTGCGGTGGACCGTCTCGTTCATCATGCAACGATCTTCGAGATGAACGTGGAGAGCTTCAGACGACGGACCGCACTCGCTCGGAAAAAGTCCGGACCAGGAAGACCTGCACAGCACGCGACAATCAAGAACGTTGAATCACTGACGCCCAGCGACAATCAACTCTCGACGTAATGCTTGCCAGCGACAATCATCAACGGCATGATCCAGATACCGCGTGATCCTTTGCCATCTTGATTGACGCGCACCTGCCAAGTTGATTGCCGCGCGATACGAACGCCAATCGTGAGGCGTCCCGTCGCGGAACTGGTGAAGGGATTCTACGTATCAAACCGCGACAATCCGCCATTATTCCGATCTTCCGAAAGGGG
>JANLPY010000379.1:0-2950 GCA_031367505.1 Hyphomicrobiaceae bacterium
CTTGGGGAAGGTCGGCTGATACTTCAGGGTCTTGAAGTGGGCTTCCGAATAGGGATTGTCGTTCGACGTGTGCGGACGGTTATGCGACTGCGTCACGCCCAGATCGGCCAGCAGGAAGGCCGTCGCCTTGGCCTTCATCGGCGCGCCGTTATCGGCATGCAGCGTCAACAAGGAAGCCGCCGTGGATCATGAAGGGGAGCAGAATCCTGGGCGGGTGGTTCGCAAGCGATTTTTGCGGGTTCTGAAGGAGTCGGGGTATAACATAGAGAGCATGCGACAATGAACTTTTCAGTAGGTAGTTACCAGCGCGGATTTTCCGTCGCCAGAGGCAACTGTAGACCAAGTCCGGCGTTAGTTTATCCACAACAGACTGGAATAGCTACAATGGCTGAAATCGATCGGCGCTCTTTGTTTCTCGCCTCGTTAGCGAGCACGGCGCTAGCCCAAACAGCATTTGCTCAATCCGCAGCGCGTCAGTCCGGCGCGATGGCAGACCCCGGGCATCGTGAGGGTGAAACGCTTGACCGTGCTGATGGATCGAAGATCTTCTACCAAGTGACCGGCAAGGGCAGCCCAATGATGCTGGTGCATGGTTATCCGCTCTCGGGGGCGTTGTTTTCGCGGGTGCGAGATCAGCTCAGCAAAAGCCACCAGGTGATTACGCTGGACCTGCGCGGGTATGGGCAGAGCAAGGCGGCAGGGGTCACGGATTCCGTCGACGTCTACGCCGACGACGCGATCGCCGTGTTGGACAAGGTCGGCGCTAAAAAGGCGGTGATAGGCGGCATGTCTATGGGCGGGCCGACGATCCTGTCGATGTATCGCAAGGCCGCTGACCGGTTCAGCGGAATGGTGCTGATCGACACCACGGCCGAGGCTGCCCTACCGCCCGAGATGATGCAATGGCAGGGCTTCGAGGCACTGCTGCGGCAGAAGGGCGTGGAGGCGATGATCCCGCTGCTGCTACCGGTGATGCTCACGGGCGAGACACGCTTGAAGGACAAGGCGCAAGTCGAGTACCTGACCGCGATCATCAAGCAGTGCTCGATGGACGCGGCGGTGAGCGGGGTCAAGACGTTGGCGAACCGGGCGGACTCGACCGCGACGCTGGCCAAGATCGATGTGCCGACGCTCGTGCTCGTGGGCTTGGCCGATGGGCTGTATCCGTTCGAGGTGGGGCAAAAGATGCAGGCTGCTATCAAGGGTGCCGCGCTGCACATCGTGCCGGGCGGCGCGCACGCGGCGATCTTTGAGAAGCCCGATGATGCAGGCGGCGCGATTGCTAAGTGGGCGGCCGGCGCAAAAGTATAAATTTTTCTGAGTGAGAGTCGGTTCCCGGAACAAGCCCAGACCGATATCGCCCGCTCAGAAGCTAATCTGCTCTTTGTGGCTTGCAGATAGAAGACACGGCAATCACGGCGGCATCGACCTGTTGCCGCCGGTGCTGGCGGCGGTGAAGCAGACGCTGCAAGTTACGTGTAGCGGCGCGCAATGATGTACGGACCGACGCGCAATCAAGGGCACTTTCAGACGTACATTAGCTGAGCCGTCCGTTTGACGATCTCACGGTAGGTCGAACGATCAGTGTGGCCTGGTGTGCAAGCGATCCTCGCGATTCTGAATTTCGGGAACTGGCCGAATTCCTGAGACGCGATCTTCCGGACGGCGTGCGGGCTTAGACCATGATCGTTTGACGTTGCATGCGATCTCGGCGTTGGATCATGGTCTAAGCCTTTGTTTGAGAGGGCGATTCACGCCCGAGGTTGAAGTCAACCTCAGGCGATCACGCTCTAGAACAGCTCGCCGTTCTTTGGGCCGGATCAGCTCCGCTCGACGATCAGTTAAATGAGCGCCTCGGCCAAGGGGTCCGAGTTCTCGACCCCATGCGGCGCGTCGGTTTGGCAACTGCAGCTGTCGCCCGCGACGAGGTCGGCCGTTTCATCGCCCACGGTGACGCGGACCGTGCCGGCGGCGACGTGCATATGCTCCATCGTGCCGGAAGCATGGGCGGCGGCCGGGCCGAGAACGGTCGACGGAGGGATTTGGTAGCGCACGAAGTCGATGCGGCTGCCGGGCATGGCCGGGTTCAGGGTTTTCCAAGGGGCGGGATGCTCACCGCCAGCGCCCTGGCCACCGCGAAGGATGCGAATGCGCAGCGTGGGGCTCGTGCCCCCATCGATCAGGGAAGCGGCGCTGACACCCAACGCCTGGGCGAGCCGCACCACCGTAGTGACAGTCGGAGACTTCGCTCCTCGCTCGATATCCGAAATCATCGACGGTGAAATCCCGCTGCGCGTGGCGAGGGTGCGGAGGCTGAAGCCGGCCGCATGGCGTTGTTGCTTCAGGGCGCGGCCGGTTCGGAGGCTGATATCGTTTTCTATAGTTGACATGATTTCCTTTATAGAGCACATGGACGAGGTTACACAAGCAAGGAGTAGAGCTAATGGACAAGACCGAATTCGAAGCGGAACTGGGGCGCGACGGCTTCCGGCCCGTTTTCGCCAGCTTGCGGCCGAACACGAAAGAATCCAACCACTGCCACGACTTTGATGCCCGGTTGTTCGTGCTCGGCGGAGAGATCACCATCACGCGCGACAACATCCCACAGACGTTCCGCGCCGGACAATGCTGCGAGGTGCCCGCCGGCTGCATGCACACGGAGCAAGTTGGCGCCGAGGGCGTCGCCTATCTGTCCGGCCGACGCCGCAACGGCGGGTTGCTCACGCGCGAGGCATTCGAAAGCGATCTGCGCCGCGAAGGTTTCGAGATCACGCATGGCGGTCAAAAGCCCAATTTCTCGGAAGAAATGCATGCGCACGGCGACTTCGATGTGCGCATCATGGTTTTGAGTGGTGAGATCACCGTGAACCGGGATGGTGGATCAACAACATTTCGGGCTGGCGACCATTGCGAAATTCCCGGGGATTGCCAGCACTGCACCCAGGTTGGG
>JANLPY010000392.1:0-1949 GCA_031367505.1 Hyphomicrobiaceae bacterium
GGTTCCCAGGCCACCGGAATTGATCCAGCGCCGCGGCTGATCGAAGCGGTAGTACTGGGCGGCCCACATCTGGTGCTGCCCGACGTCGGACGTGATGTAGGTCTCGGTGTCCTTGGTCATGTTCCAGAGCGTCTCGACCACATACTGAGGCTTGATGACGTCGCCTTTGCCATGGTCGTACTTCAGGCAGTCACGCTTGCGCCAGATTTCAATCGTCTCCCACCATGCAGCCAGGGCGTTGGCATCCGGTCGGATACTGCCATCGCGAATCATCGAGATCATCTCGGTGAGCACGTCCTTGACGTCGCCCACAATCGGGATGTCCACCTTGACCCGCTTGGAGATGCTCGACGGATCGATATCGATATGGATGATCTTTCGCTCGTTCTGCGCAAAGTGCTTCGGATTGCCGATCACCCGATCGTCAAAGCGCGCGCCCACCGCGAGCAAGACGTCGCAGTTCTGCATCGCGTTGTTGGCTTCGATCGTCCCATGCATGCCCAACATGCCCAGGAACTTCCTGTCGCTGGCCGGGTAGGCACCCAAACCCATCAGGGTATTGGTGCAGGGATAACCCAGCATATCCACCAGGGTGCGCAATTCGGATGACGCATTGCTCATCAGCACACCGCCACCGGTGTAGATATAGGGGCGCTTGGCCGTCAACAACAGTTGCAGCGCCTTGCGAATCTGTCCCCCGTGCCCCTTGCGGACCGGGTTGTAGGAACGCATCTCGATCGACTTCGGATACCCCGCGTAAGCTGCTTTCTTGTACGACACGTCCTTGGGGATATCCACCACCACCGGGCCGGGACGGCCGCTGCGGGCGATGTGAAACGCCTTTTTCATTACATCCGCCATATCGCGCACGTCCTTGACCAGGAAATTGTGCTTGACTATGGGGCGTGTGATGCCGACCGTGTCGCATTCCTGAAATGCGTCCAATCCGATGGCGTGGGTGGGCACCTGCCCGGTCACGATCACCATCGGGATGCTGTCCATATAAGCGGTGGCGATGCCGGTGACCGCATTGGTGACGCCGGGGCCTGATGTGACCAACGCTACGCCCACTTCGCCGGTGGCGCGGGCGTAGCCGTCCGCGGCATGTACGGCCGCCTGCTCATGACGAACCAGGATGTGCTGGATCGTGTCCTGCTTGTAAAAGGCGTCGTAGATGTGCAGCACTGCACCACCGGGATAACCCCAGATGTATTTCACGCCTTCAGCTTGCAGTGCCTTGACCAGTATTTCCGCACCCCGCAACTCGGTGCTGTGGGCGGCGGCGTTCGATGGGCGGCCGTCGGGCGTTGCGGCAGATGCCGAGGCAAGCTCGGCTTTGGACATTTCCATGATGAACCTTTGTGAATTTCTCTGACGAAAGACCTTGGGTGCCCCTTCGCAAACACTTGTGGTGTTGCGTCGGAACTTGAGGTCAAAGCCACAGGCGCATCGAATATTGCGCCAGACCATGACCCGTTTGCCGTTTGAATTGCAGACAGAATTATCGCACTGCAGCAAACCGCCAGCCACCGGTCCGGATAAATGTCCCGGTCCCGATGCGATAATTTGGCGACATCGGCCGTAGAAACCGGCTATCGCGCCATCAAAATCAGTCGGATACCCCAAACCTCGCTGGCCGAAAAAACTTGGCAACTGAACAAGAACTCTCTGACTTCCTGAAAAGCGTCGAGAAACGCGCTTTCAAACGTTCGGTCTACCACGTGCGCAACGAGGAGTCGGCATTGGACATTGTGCAAGACAGCATGATGAAACTGGCCGAACATTATGGTGACAAGCCAGCGGCCGAACTGCCGATGCTGTTTCAGAGGATCCTGGTCAATTGCACCCTCGACTGGTTTAGGCGAAACAAGACCAGGAACGCATTATTTTCCAATCTGAGTGATTTCGAATCCCCCGGCGAAGACGGGGATTTCGATCTGCTGGAAACT
>JANLPY010000415.1:0-4764 GCA_031367505.1 Hyphomicrobiaceae bacterium
CATTCGAGCCGGTCATCGTAGAGCCGCACGCGCAGGCGATGGCCGATCAACCGCGACGGCGCGGTGTAGAACATGCGGTTCAGGATGAACCCGCCACTGCGCGTGACCGTCACGGTCTTTTCCTCAAAGTCCGCCGTCCGGCGCTTCGGCAGCTTGCCGAGGTTCGGCATTTCGAACTCGATCCGCTTGCGGTTATGCGCATTCTGCAGACCGATGATCAGATCGACGAAGCGGCGGTAGGCATCAAGATCGTCGAAGTCACGGGACGCCCGCAGCAAGAGTTGATGGTGCGCCGGCCGCGCTCCTCGCCGCGCACCACATCATATCCGAAGCTCTTGCCGCCGGGGATGCGTCCCGCCTTCACGCGACCCACTTGGCCGCGCCGGGTTTTTTGAGCGAGGTCTTTCAAAAACAGCGCCGACATCGTGCCCTTGAGCCCGACATGGATTTCCGACACGGCGCCATCGGCCAGCGTTTCGATCCGCACGCCATTGAACGTTAGTTTCTCGTAGAGCGCCGCAATATCGGCCTGGCTGCGCGACAGGCGATCGAGGCTTTCGGTGACCACGCATTCGAACCGGTTGGCGATCGCGTCGGCGAGCAGCTTTTGCAGACCCGGCCGGTCGAGCGTCGACGCTCCCGAGATGGCGGCATACTGATAGACAGTCGAGACCTGCAGGCCACGTGCCTCGGCATATTTCCGCGCGAGTGCGACCTGATCGGTGATCGATCGCGCGTCCTGCAGTTCACTCGAAAAACGAGCGTAGATGGCGGTGCGCATGACAAGGACTTCCCTACTCGCGCTTCACGGTCGGCCCAACGTTCTCAAGCGCATCCTCCTCCCTGGCCGCAAGGCGCGCAAGTCCGCATGCCAGTTGGAGGATCACCTGATGGGCATCGACGCCGACGGCCGGCTCGTACGAAATTTCATAGGCCTCTTGCGCCGCATCGCGGCTCAGCACTTCTGTCGATCCTTTGGCTGTTGGCATACCACGCTTCCCGATGACTTTCGAGAACCGTAACGTCAGTCGCCAGACATCAAACAGTCTGCGAGGAGCATGCAGTGTGCGGAGCGGATGTGCCGGTCATTGCCTCGTCCGACATAAGCTCAACGCAGATGGGCCTGCTTCTTCCGATCCAAGACATGCGCACCATGCTGGATATCTGTGTCCCAACAATGCGCAACCCGAGAGCGACGCGGCATCAATGTTCCAGTTCTATTGTTGGCAAGTTCAGTTGCGTGCAGCGTCGGTCGACAAGAACGAATCGACGATTTGGTGCTCCGGGGTCGATGTCTCTGGGGGTGATCAATATGATCGCAACCGTCCATTCGGGCAGGTCAGGTTGCGGGGCCGCCATTGTGCCAACCAGAACAGTCGCCCTGAGGTTCCGCTCCAGGTTTGCGGCAGCTTCGAGGATCGACTGGTACAACTCGCGGCGCCCACTTTCGTCTCCTTGCATGTCAAGACTTGGCGAAGCGATTTGGAACCACTCCACCAGCCCTGCAATATCGTCGTCAAACTCGACGCCCAGGCTCGGTCTACTTACGAGAGAACAGTGGCATCGCCCGATCCTGCGCACCTGCGCCTGCGTCCGCAACCGCCGAACATCGACCTCAACGAGGTGGCTGTACTGTTCGCGGGCCATGGCGCCAGCCTCCTCGGTTGAGAGCCGACGACGTGGCGCGGTGTAATAGCCAGACTCCAAACCGAAGGCGACGGCGATCTTATCAAGCGCCTCGGTGCTGACTTTTTCCGCGCGCTCGACACGCTCGATCGTTGAAACCGAAACGCCGGACATGTGGGCCAGGCTACTGAGCTTCAACTGGCGCATTTTGCGGGCGAATCGCACGTTAAATGCCACCAATTCACGTGGCGGCACCAAAAGATCGCCGGACGCCGTGTCGTCCCGTTGTTCGATGATGCGCTTTATGATCTCTTGCATGGTCATCGTTTGTCTCCTTGTTCAGAGCAACATGCCTTATGTCGCCTTGGAAAAGGAGGTCGGAAAATCCTTCAGCAAAACGGCCACTTGGCAAAGCAACCGTTGCCGCACAACGATGGATAGTCGGAGCGCGCCTTCGAAAGCTAACGCGACTGCGTGGAACTTTTGTTGTCGCCAACTCACTACGTCGGCTCGGCATCCCGTTTGCGTTTCCGCCGCACAGGTCGGGCATCGAGCCGGAGCGCCTTGTCGACGGACGGATTGATCCCCCGCGCGTGTACACGCAGCTTCTGGCCTTCGGCACGCTCGGCGATGAGCTGGGGCGTGCCGTCGTTGTGGCTGTTGTCATAAACGGCGAGCACATCGGCCTTGGCCGCGAACCAGGCGAGCTGCACATGGGAGCGGGCGTGACGATCGATGGCGGTTTGGCGATCCACATTGTGGCCACCCTTGGTGACGCGCGTAGCCACGCGTTCGGGCGATAATTCGGGCGGATGCAGGGACACGTAGACGAGCGCCACCTTGAAGCCTTGCCGCTTCGCTTCGAGTACGTCGTCACGATATTTATCGGACGACAGCACTGTCTCGACCAGAAAGCTCCGTCCTTTGGCGATGCAGTCGACGACCTCAGCGTCGATCTCGCGCGCGGCCTGTAGATTCAAGTGGCGCTGCAGCGCGTTCGCATCGGCAGCACGCAAGGCAGCAGTACGTTCATCGGCATTGAGCTTCATGAGATCGGGGGCGTTGGCGAGGAGGTCGTTGGTGAACGTGGATTTTCCGGCACCATTGGGTCCCGCGATGATCCACATCCATTTCGTCATGTATCAGCCCTGTTCCGGCGCGCGGCCGGTACGCTTCTTCGGCGGCTGACGCCAGACGATCTTGCCGTCCTTGGCGCCGGGGGTGGCGATGCCGAGGCGGTCGTTCTCGGCAACGGCCTTTTGAGCGCCAGAGTTCATGGCCCGATGGATGATGCCGAGTGTGTCCGGATGATCGCCGAGGGCAGGCTCCTTGGTGCGCGGCACCTTTGCTTGCGGCGCGGGCCTAGCGGTGATTTTCTTGGCAGCCTTGGCCGCTTCGGCCTTGCTGGTCTTCACTTTGGTGGTCGGCATGGGCATCTCCCGTCAGGCTCTATGATAGCCGGAAACCCATGAAACTAAAACTGGATTTCGAGCGCGGTCGACCGCTTCAAACCGTTGAACTGCTGCCCGAAATGCCCCGCTCAGCTGTGGCCATGCCCGTCGCGCCGCGTGTCGTCGCGAATGAGGTGCTCGAACAGCTTGGCCGGTGCATGACGAGGACTTCCCTACTCGCGCTTCACGGTCGGCCCGACATTCTCAAGAGCATCATCCTCCCTGGCCGCGAGGCGCGCAAGTGCGCACGCCAGTTGGAGGATCACCTGATCGGCATCGACGCCGACGACCAGCTCGCACAAGATCTCAAGGGTCTCGTGCTCCGCATCGCGGCGCAGGATTGCTGTCGATCCATTGGCTGTCGGCATACCACGCTTCCCGATGACTTTCGAGAACCGTAACGTCGGTTGCCAGACATCAAACAGTCTGCGTTGAGCGAGCAACGTGCGGTGTCATTGGAGACGTGTGATCTCCGAACTACTGAGCAATGACCCAGCTGCACCGCGCTTATCGCGGCGAATGTCCATTGCTGCTGGCTGCGCTCACTTCAACCGACCGCCGCGCTCCCGATGCGATTGGCCAGGAGAGGCCCCAGCTTCCCGATCTTCACGGGCCGCATGCCCCCCCCTATCCAGCGCTCTCTGCGCGGGCATACGCCCTGATCAATTGCCGCTCCGCCGCTATCGCAGCGACAATTCTGGCAAATCGTCCCAAGTTCGCCCATCGAGCACTCGTCCCGATCGCTTTTTGTTGACACCGCCCCATTGCTTAAAATGGAAGGCTACGCCGGCTTCAACGCACTGGTCGCGAATATCTCGCACCCAATCGATGTTCATCGATCGGGCACCCGGCCCGCTTTCGCCACCCGCTATCACCCAATCAATCCCCTTCAAATTGAGATTAGGCAAGGGTCCGAGGAGCGGCTCAAGGCTTAAAAATTTGATCTTGGCATGCGACCGTCGCAGGCTGTCGATGCGTTCGATGTATGCAATACTCTCGACGCTAACGCCCATCCAAATGTTTGCTGTCCAGCGTAAATTGGGGGACAAGTCTTCGAGGCGTTCAGCTCTCTTTGTGAGCACCTGGAATGTGTGCTGTTTTTCTGATTGCATAACGGCAAAAACCGAATGCACGAACTCTTCGGGGACCGCCTCGTGAAACAGGTCAGACATCGAGTTTACAAAGATTAGTCTTCCTCGCTTCCACGTGTGCGGAAGTCGGAGTGCTGCTTCATCGATTCGAATGGTTCCATTCCATTTTGGACGGCCACCAGAGATCCATGTTGTGCCTGCGTATTTCTTCTGCCCCATCGCGCCCAAACGATGGGCAAGGCGCATCGCATAGCAATTCGTGCAGCCAGGAGACACTATTGTGCAGCCGGCAACTGGGTTCCATGTAGCCTCGGTCCATTCGATCCCAGAATTGTCGGCCACTAGTTGACCCCTTTTGAAGTGGGGAATTTGACGAGCAGGTGATCGGCCATGGTCCCTGTGCGCCGTTTCTTGGCTGGGTCAGCCGAACGAACTGTGACGATCTTCTCCTCTTCCATAACCTTCAACAGATCTTTGTAGTTGCGCATGATGTAGGGCGTGTCGACGCTATGTTGTTCATAGAGGGCGCCAACGGCGATCTCGCGACCTGCATAGTGATCGACTAGTTTAGTCCGACGTTCCCGGACCGAATAGCG
>JANLPY010000236.1:0-2671 GCA_031367505.1 Hyphomicrobiaceae bacterium
CGCTTCGATTTCGACGCAAGAAGACACCCCGGTCACGGGTCAGGTCACGGCTTCGGACGTTGACGGCGACACGCTGAGCTTCGCAACCGCCCAGGGCCCGGCCCACGGCTCGCTGACCCTCAATGCTGCAACGGGTGCCTACACCTACGCGGCAAACGCCGACTACAATGGCGCTGACAGTTTCCAAGTGACGGTCTCTGACGGCAACGGCGGTTCTGCGGTTCAGACCATCTCGGTCGGCATCGCTGCGGTGAATGATGGTCCGGTGACGAATGCAACGGCATCACTCGCGACCCAGGAAGACAAGTCTGTCACTGGGCTCGTCAGCGCCACCGATCTGGATGGCGATATGCTGGCCTGGTCGATGACAAACGGGCCGTCTCACGGCACAGTCGCCCTCAATGCCGCAACCGGCGTCTATACTTACATTCCAGCAGCCAACTATGCCGGTACCGACAGCTTCCAAGTCACGGTCACCGATCCTGCCGGTGCAAGCTCGCTGCAGCGTGTCAATGTCAGCGTCAGTCCGGTCGCCGATGCGCCGACGCTGTCCGTCGTCAGCCCAGTCGTCATTCCGATCGGTGAAATTCTGGCCGGCCTCAAGACCAACGATACGTTGAACGGCAGCGCTGGCAGCGACACGATCAATGGCGGCGACGGCAACGATATGATCGACGGCACCGGCTCGGCCTCGATCACCGTTGCGCTCGACATCATGTCAGCACTTACAGATTTGGACGGTTCAGAAGCGCTCAGCTTTACGATCGGCAACGTGCCAGCAGGCGGCACACTCTCTGCTGGGCATAGCAACGGCGACGGAACCTGGTCGCTGACTTCAGCCGATCTCGCAGGCCTCAAGCTCTCGGCCATCGTGACCTCCTCGTTCGCGGTTTCCGTAGCGGCGACGGCTACGGAATCGAACGGTCAAACCGCGACCACCACGTCTTCCATTCAGGTCAACCTCGGTGCCGACAACAACATCCTCTCGGGCGGCAACGGCAACGATCACATCACCGGCGGCAGCGGCGCCGACATTATTTTCGGTGGCAACAAACCGACGGGCAGTTCGACGGGCCACACTACGACCGTCAACGACAACGACGTGATCCACGGCGGCGACGGCGACGACATTATCTACGGCAACTCCGGCAACGATCAGATCTGGGGCGATGCCGGCAACGATCAAGTCTTCGGCGGCAAAGACAACGACACGATTTACGGCGGCACTGGCAACGACGTTTTGCACGGCAACTCTGGCAACGACGTTATCTCGGATGACGCAGGTGACGACCAAGTGTTCGGCGACTCGGGCGATGATTATCTCCTCGCGGGCGAGGGCAACGATCTCTATAACGGTGGTTCGGGCGTCGATACGCTCGATTTCTCCGCCGCAACGCGCGGGCTCAACGTCGATATCTCGAAGAAAACCGCGACCGGCATGGGCAACGACACATTCAGCGGCATCGAGAAATTCATCGGTTCGAACTTTGCCGACACCTTCAAAGGCTCAAGCGCCATCGATTCAATCAATGGTGGCGCTGGCAACGACACGCTGCGCGGCCTCGGCGGCGCCGACGTTCTGACGGGCGGCACCGGCAACGACAAGTTCTTCTGGGAAAAGACCGATGTAGGCGGCACCCTCGGCATCGACGAGATTACCGACTTCGGCACCGGCGACGTTCTCGACTTCAGCAAGCTGGTCTCGCTCGGCACCAAACCGATTGCCGATTTTGTCAAGATCGCCGACGGCGCCCAGGGCAGCACGATTTCGGCCAAGGTTGCGAACGTCTGGATCGATGTCGCAGTGCTCGACAACGTGCACGGCAAGTCGGTCGCCGATCTGGTGCACGATGGCCAAATCCTGGTTGGCTAAGGCCGGCTTAGGCATCGAGCCGCATCGGCAAACCGGCCGCGGCCATATGAGCCTTGGCTTGCCCGATGGTGTAGGTGCCGAAATGGAAGATCGAGGCAGCGAGGACCGCGCTTGCGTGTCCTTCGCGCACGCCATCGACCAAGTGATCGAGATTGCCAACGCCACCGGAAGCGATGACAGGAACGTGCACCGCGTCTGAAATAGCCCGCGTCAGTTTGAGATCAAACCCAGCCTTGGTGCCGTCGCGGTCCATTGACGTCAGCAAAATTTCGCCGGCGCCCAGTGCGACGACTTCGCGCGCGTAGGCGACGGCATCGAGTCCGGTCGCGTTGCGTCCGCCGTGAGTGAAAATCTCCCAACGGTCCGGTTCGCCAGATTTTGAAACTTTCTTGGCGTCGATGGCGACGATCGTGCATTGCGCCCCGAATTTCTCGGATGCCTCGCGCACGAACGCGCGCCGGGTGACGGCGGCGGTGTTGATCGAAACCTTGTCGGCGCCAGCTTCCAGCAGCTTGCGGATATCGTCAACCGTGCGCACGCCGCCGCCGACCGTCAGCGGCATGAAGCAGCGCGAGGCGGTGCGTTCGACGATGTCGAAGATCGTGTCCCGGTTCTCGTGGCTCGCGGTGATGTCGAGAAAGCAGAGCTCGTCGGCGCCCGCCGCGTCATAGGCGGCGGCAGCCTCGACGGGGTCACCAGCGTCAACAAGATCGACGAAATTGATGCCCTTGTCGACGCGGCCGTCTTTGACGTCGAGACAGGGGATGATGCGGACTTTGAGGGTCATGGTGTTTCATA
>JANLPY010000442.1:0-2901 GCA_031367505.1 Hyphomicrobiaceae bacterium
TTTGACGACCACGCTTGAGACAAAGGCGCCCGATGCTTCGCTGCCGCCGGAATAGTTGATCAGCGGCGCCACACCACGCCCGAAGCGGCGGCGGTGCCAAACGAAATGCTCAGGATCAATGACCTCTCCTCCGGTGATCAACACCCGAATTGAAGATACATCGCCCGCCAGTGCAACCGCCTCGTTTGCCGCGAAGCCGCGGATCATGGTGGGCCCGCAGGCGAAGTGCGTGACCTTGTGCCGCTCCACCATCTGCGACATGCGTGACCAACTTGGAAAATCCGGTGCTCCGTCGTAACAAATCATGGTGGCGCCATGCATCAATGCAGAGGCGATGATGAGCGCGCCTGCGATCCACCCCATGTCTGCCGGCCAGAAGAAAATATCACCCGCTTTGAGGTCGAAATGGATTGCGGAATCGTGCGCGATTTTGAGCGGAAAGCCGCCATGGGTATGGACGGTGCCCTTGGGCTTGCCGGCCGTTCCCGAAGTGTGGATGATCATGAACGGATCGTATGGCGCCGTGCGCGCCGATTTCTGGCCTGTAGAAGGCACTGTCGCGGCCAGTGCGCTCCACTCGATCACATCTGGCACGGTGAGGGTTTCACCAGGGGCCAGCTTGAGGATGAGAAGCTCGAGCGAGAGTCGCTTCCGTGCCTCGACGATGGTCTCGATGGTATTCACGTGGCGCCCTCGTCGCCGAAAGCCCGTCGTCGCGATCAGCGCGCGCGCGCGGCATGACGAGAGCCGCGATACGATTGGATCAACGCCGAAGCCGCTGAAGAGGGGCACAACAATCGCGCCGATATAGGCGATTGCAAGAAGCGAAACGGTGGCCTCAATGCCGGGTTCGATGAGCAGCCCGACCCGATCGCCCTGTACGATGCCGAGTGTCGTAAAACCCGCCGCAAGGCGGCGCACACGGTCACGCAACTCAGCGTAGGAAATGCTCAATATCTCGCCGCTCTCTGTCTCCGCAACCACAGCGCTGCGGCCGGAGCAGTCGGGATCATCGGCTCTGGCAAGGATGGTGTCTGTCCAGTTGAGCTCGCCACCGACAAACCATCGCGGGAACTCCCTGCCGCGCGAGAAATCGGCGTAGGTGGCATAGTCTTTCGACCATACGATCCCGCAAAAATCGTTTACTGCCCGCCAGTAATCGTCTGGCTTTTCAATTGAGAAACGATACAGCGCGTCGTAGTCGGGTAACCCGAGTTTCTTCACGAACTGCGCAACATTGGAGAAAGCGAAGTGCTCAGGTCTGGGATACCAAGTATCGTCGTCTGGTTCGCTCATCGCGGTGTTTCCCAATCTCCCAAGTCATTGCGCATTGTGTCTCCTATCCAAGTGAGGCTGAGCGGGCACAGCTTCACTTTCTTTTATATCACCGTCGCCACAATACCCCAGGCCCATCGGTCGAAACACGACCAGCAGAGCGGTATTGCCGCCGACAGTTTTATCTTTGAATGAGAATGCCAAGGATGCGACGCCAAGTCAACAGACATGTTGACATGCGCGCAGCCTCTCTGGCACTCTATCTTCACTATTCAACCTTGTACGTCAGGATCTGTTATGCCAGTGACTGATTCTTCCATGTCTGTAGCGCCGAGGGCCAGTGGTCTTTCCACTGGTAAGTTTGCGGGTGTGGGGTCCAATTGCCCGAGCGCCGCAGCAGGGCAGGAGATTGCAATCACATGGCTCAAAACTTTGGCGTTGGCTTTCGCAAAATCTGAGCCCTCTACTATCCGCAACCTGTTTCGTGCGGATGGGCACTGGCGCGACCACTTGGCATTGACATGGGATCTGCGCACGTTCGCGGGACCGGCTCTTGCGGCTGATGGGTTAAAGGAAGTCTCGCAGCGACGCCGCGTGAGTAGTTTCCAGGTTCAGGATGCTGGCTCAAAGGTGTTCGAGCACAAAACTCGTGGTAAAACGATAGAAACGTTCTTTACCTTCGAGACCGACATCGCCTGGTGCCGGGGACACCTGCGCCTGATTCTTGCCGCCGATGGCAGCGGTGAATGGAGAGCATGGACTTTCTTCACAAGCATGGAAGAGCTGAAGGGGTTTGAAGAACAAGCAGGAACCCGCAGGCCTGGCAAGCTTCACCGCACTAGCGCCCAAAGTTCTACAGATCTGGACGATCGCAAACAGACCACAGAGCCGGATCCGCAGGTGTTGGTCGTTGGTGCGGGTCATGCTGGTCTTGCCATCGCAGCACGGCTTGCTGCGTTGGACGTAGACACATTGGTCATCGACCGTGAAGAGCACATTGGCGACAACTGGCGAAACCGGTATCAATCGCTCCTTCTGCATAATCAGATCGCAGCGAATCACCTACCCTATCTACCGTTCCCTTCCACTTGGCCAAGTTATCTTTCCAAGGAACATATGGCGGAATGGCTTGTCGCTTATGCCGCTATTCTTGGCCTCAAGGTCTGGACATCTACCACCATTCTCCACGCCGACTACGATCAGGACGCGCGACGCTGGACCGTCCAGCTCAGCCAGCCGGATGGCACGGTCAAGACCCTGCATCCTCGCCACCTGGTCCAGGCAACGGGCATTTTCGGAAGCCAAAACCGGCCAATCATCGCCGGAGCTGAGCAGTTCGACGGCCGGTTGACCTATGCGAGCGATTACAAGGGTGGGGATGACGCAGAGGGTCGCCGGGTTCTGGTTGTCGGTACGGGCAGTAGTGGTCACGACGTCGCACAGGATCTCTGCAATGCCGGGGCCGAGGTCACGATGTTGCAGCGGTCATCGACCTGCGTGGTAAGCGTCGACCCTGGCGCTGCGCGTGCGTACTCGATCTATTCCGACGACGGACTGCCGATAGCGGACGCGGATTTCGTCACCAACTCATTCCCATTTCCTCTTGTCGCCGAGTTGCACAAAGAC
>JANLPY010000456.1:0-3320 GCA_031367505.1 Hyphomicrobiaceae bacterium
CACGCGCGATGGCGCTCTCGCTGACGCCCTGGGCAAGGCGCATCATGATGCTCGCACGCTCAGCGCTGGAGAGCTGTTGGTAATGATTCGTCATGCATACACTCTGAGTTGAGAGTGTTGCGGTTCAGTTTAGAGCGCGCCTTTCCTAGCCGAAACGGCCGAAGTGCCATCAATGCGACCTGAAAGCCGGCTGTTAGCTCTCGAAAACTCGAACGCCATTCACGATTCTTCTTTCCAGCACTTCTCATTGTCGTCAGACCGGCCTCAAGAAGCTCACTCGAGTGCCTCAGCTGGTGGCGATAAGATCTTGGAAGACAATCCGGTAGCAACTCTCGCATCAAGCACTTTTGCGGCTCGCGATCGGCACCTGGAGTCAAAACCGCCAGCGCACGATCGAGACCAATGATCCGATGCAGGATTGTTGTCGATCGATTACCTGCCAGTTGAAGTTCTGTTCGATATGTCTCCAAGCGAGTACGAGAAACTCTGGCATCTGCGCTGAGAGCCTCATCCAACCATCCCTTTGTCGCAAGGAACGTAAGCCATCGTCCGTAGCAGTCTGCCACCAGACGACTTGTGGCGGGCCTCCATTGTGCGGCGCGGGAAGACGTTTCGAAGACATCGGCGCAGCGAGCAGCCGCCTGCCACAAGTCTCGGTCTGCCGCAGGCCATGCTTCGACTGTCAAGATCAAGCGCGAAGTTGTGTTCGCTCGCATCTGCACTATTTCTTTCTGTCTTCGCGATAAATCCGCTGAGAAATAAATCGGTCCCATTTCTTGTGGGCCTCTCGTGTATCCATCGAAGCGTAGAAGCGCATTGTTGTGCGAATATCCTTATGCCCGAGAAGCAACCTCACGATCTCATACTGTCCTGGGTGGTCCTGCAGAAAAATATAGCCAACGACGTGACGAAACCTATGCGCTGTAACTGCCACCCCGATCTCATCCTCGACGAACTGCGAGATATACCGACTGAAATAGACGGAATTTTTGTGCCCACTCGTTCGATTGGGAAATAGATAGAGATTGCCGGGCTTGCACAGGAGTGGTCGCGCAAATTTGATATAGTCGCGCACTATCGATGCATAGTGACTTGGCAGTACCACCTCGATCTCGACAGAGTTTTTCACCTGCTCTCGTGGATAATATGCAATGAGACGTCCGTTCTGATCGAGCAGGTTTGTCCCCATCCGGGTCATCGTCAAATTGAGGGGGCGCACTGCGGTCGACAGCTGCCAAGCAACTGCGGCAGCCATTTCTAAACGTAGGGCCTCCCGATGCGTGATGTCAATTCGTGGTCCACATAAAGACCGAATTCGGTCCGGCAGATCCAACAGCCGATTGGCAAGGTCGCGATTCTCGAACCGGCGTAGCATCGTCCGATCCCGCGTTGTCATCGAATCGAGATGGCGTTCTGGCGTGACGGCACTGATCAGTTTTTTCAATGGCTCAAGATGTTCCTTCGGTACCTCGACCCACCATTTGGCCATCGTATGAAGAAGTACCGCGCTGTTCACGAGCCCGGCAGGGATATTCTGATTTGCCATGACCATCTCCAAGGTTACTGGGACAAAAAACACCGCTTCAGGTCTGCCGAATGCGGTGACGTTGGATGAGGAATCGAAGAGCGTTGCGGGCCGCCTCCGGCTCAACGAGGTCGGCGATGCCTGATATCGATCCGGGATCTCTGCCGGTTTGGGCAACGAGGGCGGAGGCCAAGCGACGAAGTTCGTTCGCTTGTTGGTCTGCCGTTCTGCGCCTGAGCCTTCGCGGCTTCCTGTTGGACAGCGGATCGGGATTGAGAGCAGCCGCGGTCATGGCCTCGACATCGATCTGAAATGTCGGGGCGAAGGACGACCAGGGTAGCCCGAAATGGTCGTATCCTGAGGCCCGCGTTACCCTGAACGCTGGCCACGAAGTAATCGTGTCCGCGCAGTCGTTCCAGACGTGGCACAGGTTGGCATAGGTCAAGTTGGGTCGATCACCGGTGTCAACCTGGCCCAGCCACTGCGCATAGGAATCGAATGTAAGCTGGTCGAGCGCCTCTGGCCCGATCCCGCGGCTATCGCACCAATCCGCGAATGGCTCGATGGCGAGTCGCCAATAGCGGGACAGTGCAGCAATAAGCTCCATCCATTCCGATGCCAACGTGCGTCGCCGCCGGCGGGCGCGCACCGACAGGCCACACCACCGCATTGCGGCGAACACCGCCGCGCGCACGTTTCGCCAGGTGGCGTCGGTAAAATCCAGTCGTGCGCGCGGCGGGCGTCGCATCAGCGGCCGGAGGCTGGGCATGTCCACAGGCATGCGCGTCAGCACGTCCAGCACCGGCTCATCGGTGTAGTGTCGCTGCCCGATTGCCAGGGTCTCCAGCCCCCAAAGGAGGTACCTGCGCTTTGTCTGTGGTATATCGGGTTCCCACGCCACGTGGCGATAGACGAGACCGAGATTATCGAATGTAGCTGGCTTCGATTCCGGTTTCGGTGGCAGAGAATTTCTGTATTTTCGCACCATTTTTCCTCTCGTGACAGGCGATGCCAGGGCGTGACATTGGTGATAATAGCACATATTATTTGGCGACCAATTCATATGGACTGTTGTCACGTATATCCGTTGACTTCGAATGCTCCTGTTGGATTTTCTTGGTTGACGTCCTTTTCTGTAGGTCATGCAAAAAATATTCAATATTAATTTCTTATTTCTGCTGAAAGGGATTGTCAGGAAACGTCAACGCGCGCCAACGCGACATTATCGTCGCGATAAATGCAGCGAGCATCGAAGGCCGGCCTCGCGTGGCCCCTGCCGGAGGGGCTCGACGATGCCGAGCTTGATCGGCGCCTGTTTCCGATCATCAGCGACGAATGTGCGCGACCAGCCATCGACTGGCCGAAGATCCAAATCGAGCTGGCGCGTCTGCAGCGCGACAATCAAGGTGAGGTGCGTCAAGCGAAGCTGGCGAGTTCCAGCCGGTGAAAGTCCGGCCCGGGTAAGGGGTAGCGTCCCGCTCGGTAGTGAGTGTTGCGGCGTGGAAGGTGACGACCACGGCGAAGCGTACACAGCGATCATGTGGGGTGTGGGAGTGAGCCACGAAAGTGATAAGATTGCAGGGGCCCAGACGTTCTCATCCGTCGAAGGCAATACGTGCTGCCGCGACGCGAGGCACCGTCGTCCTGCCGGGGTCTAGCCCGGATCATGCATCAGGCATGAAAAAATCGCGTCTGGCTGTGGCGCAAGGCGCTGAGATCGCGTAGCCAATCGGTGTCGAGACGACGTGCTGCGTCGAACCACCTGGTGCCACAGCCATGACCGAAGCTACGCCAC
>JANLPY010000470.1:0-2227 GCA_031367505.1 Hyphomicrobiaceae bacterium
GATCCCTCGCTCACGCTGCGGGTTACTTTGCCGTGGTCGGCGACTGGCAACATCACGACCGGACGCATGGCGGTCGAATACCTGCTGCGCGGTGCGACGAGCTTTCAACTCCACACGTTCTTCCAACTTCCCACCGAACACTACGGCATGAAGATCGGCAATCGCACGCAACGCGCTTTGCACGAGCTGCACTTTCATCCGCAAACCGGCTTCGTGGCGTGGCTGCATCACATGGCCAATCAGAAGGGCCATTCCGGCCGACCGATTCGGCTGCTGGACATCGCTCGCGGTTCATTGTCGGAGCGTTGAACCGGCGATAGCTTGCTGCCCGGTTTTGTGTCCGAATTCCGCATGACCTTGGGAGGCAACCATGAATCGTTGGCTGTGGGCGATCTGTCTGTGTTCGATCCAACTGGCTGTTGTCAGCGCGGCCGATCAGCCGAAGCCGCCGGCCGCCGCCGAAGCGAGCAAATCGTCTCGCAACGTTGCCGTGGAGGAATTCGACCGGATGCGCAAAGGCACCAACGTGGTTGTGCTGGATGTTCGCACGGCGAAAGAATTCTCGGAGGGACACCTCGCCAATGCAGTGAATCTCGACTTCTACGCACCCGACTTCGCCCAGCAGCTTGGCAAACTCGACAAGAGCAAAACCTACCTGGTGCACTGTGCCGCCGGCGGCCGCAGCGCGAAGGCCTGCACCACGATGACCCAGCTCAACTTCACCAGCGCCGTCAATCTCGAAGGCGGCTATAAGGCCTGGGTCAAGGCAGAGAAGCCGGTCGTGACGACAGCCACCAAATGATTCAACCCTGGCAACCTCAAGTTAGCTTATGAAAACAACGTCCTCCCAACTCACCCGACGCAGCTTCCTGCGCACCGCCACGCTTGTCGCCGCCAGCACCGGGGTACCGCTCTGGTTCTCCGAGCAATCCCGTGCCTACGCCGCCGCTGTTCCGCTCTCGCCCAATGACAAGCCAAACATTGCGTTGATCGGCTGTGGCGGACAGGGCCGTTACGACACCACTCTCGCCGTCAAGTTTGCCAATGTCGTCGCCGTCTGCGATGCCGACGCCACTCGCGCCGAACAAGCGTCCAAACAATTCGGTGGCGCGAAGGTCTACCATGATTTCCGGAAACTGCTCGAGCATCCCAATCTTCACGCCGTCATCAACGGCACGCCCGATCACTGGCATACCTTCGTCAACCTGGCCGCGCTCAAGGCTGGCAAGGATGTTTACAGTGAGAAGCCGCTCACCCTCACTATAGATGAAGGCAAACGTCTGGTGGTTGCCGTCAAGAAATCGAAACGCATTCTGCAAACCGGCAGTCAGCAGCGCAGCGATGCCCGATTCCGCCTCGCTTGCGAACTCGTCTGCAACGGTCGTCTTGGTCAGCTCAAGCACGTTATCACATCTCTGCCGGCCGGTCCGCGTGGCGGCCCGTTTGCAACATCTCCGGTGCCCGCCGGACTCGATTGGAATCTCTGGCAGGGCCAGACGTCGGCCGTGGATTACGTCAAAGAGAAATGCCATTCATCATTTCGCTATTGGTACGAGTACTCTGGCGGCACGATGACCGACTGGGGTGCGCATCACAACGACATCGCCCTTTGGGGCATGGGTCTGGATCACAGCGGCCCCACCAGCATCGAGGGAAAGCCGCTCATCGACATGATTCCCGGCGGCTACACGGCGGCCAGCGAGTATCGCATCCACTATACCTATGCCAATGGCGTGACCCACACTTGTCAGAGCGCCTCAGAGAATGGTCCCGATGGTTCCAAGCGGGGCGAGTCCAAGCCCGGCGAAATGCCTCACGGCGTGCGCTTCGAGGGGACGGACGGCTGGATTTTTGTAACGCGTGGAAAGATTGAGGCGAGCCGCAAGGAGTTGATCGAGGAACCGCTCGCGTCCAAGAAGGTTGAGCTCTACGTCAGCAACAATCACATGGAAAATTTCTTCGACTGCATCCGCTCCCGCGAAGCGCCGATCTGCGATGCGGAGATCGGCCATCGATCCGTCTCCGTCTGTCACCTCGGCGTCATCGCGCTCAGGCTCGGACGCAAACTGGAGTGGGATCCCAAGAAGGAGGAATTTGTGAAGGACAAGGAAGCCAATGCCTACGTCGCGCGCAAAATGCGGAATGGATTAGATTACAGTTACGTTTGAGAGTCCCGATTCGGAAACCAACCACGAATCGACACCGTCTGTTGCAATGATTACGACAA
>JANLPY010000484.1:0-1796 GCA_031367505.1 Hyphomicrobiaceae bacterium
CAGCCTTCAATTGAGCCTCGAATTCGTTCTTTTCCATCGTTCTTCCCCCAGCCATTTTGTGCTGTGCTCCGTCCGCGATGCCGGCGCCCGTTTCTGCCAGGACAAACAACAGCGCACGATAGCAGCTCCCGTCGCCAGCGAAAGTGCGATAAGGGCATCCGACATCACACTGTCGCAGGAATGTTGAGCTTGCGGTCCGTCAACGTGTCCAAGTTAAACGTCCGTTCAATTCCGCGACGAAGACTGCTCGCAATCCGACCAATGCGACCGGAGCCAGTTTGTCAGCCGGCAGACTGATGATCGCGGAGGTCGCTTCGATAGCCATTGCGCCAAAGATGCACGGTGGCGCGACGCGCGCTATTCATCAGGACGAGCGTATCGCTGGATGGCTCGATGGGGAAGCTGACCTGGTTGACGTATTGCGGGTCCGATTGTGAAAACCGGTTGGTCTGCACGAACACCTGCATCGCGGATGCGATGAGACCGTGTCGTCGAAGCTTTTCGGTTGCACGCGTTGCGTATGTTGCGACCGCCTGCTCCATCTCCGGAAACGTGTCGATGGGTCGGCCAAATGACCGCGTGACCGCAAGCGATTTTCGCCTGGCTGGCGCGAAGTTCATCGGCAAGCACGATCTGCCGCGAAGCTCCCATACAGTACGCAAGCCAACAACCGACAACAGGTCACGCACATTATCGTCGGGCATCGCGACCAGCTCTGCAATCGTGCCGACATTTACTGCCTTGAGCTTCTGCACCGCTGCCGGGCCGACGCCCCAGACGGTGCCAACTTCGAGGCTTTGAAAGATGTCCATTCGTTTTTCATCATCCCTGAGGTCACAGACGCCATGACCGCCACGATCTTTCTTGGCAACGGCGTTCGCCAGCTTGGCGATGGTCTTGGTGGGGCCGATGCCAGCACAGGTTGGGATCTTGGTTGCCCGCAAAACTTTGGCGCGAATGTCTACTGCGTGCTCGTGCGCACCTGCCAAGCCTGTGAAGTCGAGAAACATCTCATCGATTGAGTAAGGCTCGACAGTCGGAGCAAGCCCAACCAAAACCTCGAACATGCGGCGCGACATGTCTCCGTAAAGCACATAATTCGAACTCAACGTTGGAGTGAATCGTGAACGCCGGCAACGGCGCCTGTTTGGTTTTCGACAGATGAAAAGGTAGCCAGCTACACCGACCGGGGTGGGGAGTTGATATAGCTGGCCTCGCGCAGCGATACTCGGAGGCACGACCGGCGCGGACTCCGAGGCTATGGAATAATAAGCATTTGAGCAAGGTGAGCGGTGACGGTGCTCTGCCAATTGGAGATCGAGAGTTGGGTGGCCTCTGTCGACGCCGTCTCATGTAGGAGTCCGGCGTGTCATACTATACGGAGAACGGGGCGCCCCTGTCACTTACCTGCTCACGTACGTACCTGTCGGCGCCGCTCGTGGAGCGCGGACACAGAAATCTTCCCAGTAGCCACCCTCAGTCCCTATCGGGCCTTCGGTCGCCGCTTGCAGCGGCTTGCCTGCTTGGTGATACCGCACCGACTCGACCACTGAGGTGCTGGAGATCTTCAATCGGTGAGGTGTGGCTGCGTCTAATCCGTTGGTACGCCTCCGCCGAGCACCGCCTTGTCGGCGCGGCCCGTCTGCGAGAGTCTCGGCGCCTGACTGAGGCGGCGGGGATGTGGATGTGTCCACAAAAACAGATATGGACACAAATGGCGGGCGGCGAACTCACAAGCGATGGCCGGAGGCGTTGAAGCGGGAGATCGTGGCGGCATCGTTGGCGCCGGGTTCGTC
>JANLPY010000556.1:0-2141 GCA_031367505.1 Hyphomicrobiaceae bacterium
ATTGACAGTGTGCGTTATGAGCTTCCGAAGGGTGTAGTTGCTAACGCCTTGGAGCCGAGTCCCATGCGGGACTTCGACTGCGGCACAACTACCGGTAAGCCAAGAAAGATATCCGTCAACGAACGGAAAAGGCGAATCAAATTGGGTCAGCGCTCGTGCGATGTCACCACGAATTACGCGGTAACTTGTATATGTGTAGTTTAGCGAGGGTATTGCCTTGTTGAAGAGCCAACGCGCAATCGAGGAGCTAACGTTGCGCCAGGCTTTGTGGCTACGCTCAGCATAAACCCCGTACACCAAATCATAGCCTTCAACGGCTTTCTTAACAAGCCTTGGCAGATATTCAGGAACCTGTTCCAAATCGTCATCCATGGTCGCAACCCACTCGCCGCGAGACTGTGTGAATCCACATAAAGTCGCTGCGTGTTGGCCGAAGTTTCTGCTGAGTTGAAAACCTCTGACTCGAGGATCCATGGCCGCAATTTTCTCAATTACGGACCAAGAATCATCTCCGGCGCAATCTTCAACAAAAATTAACTCGAATGGAATACTTTCAGCATCCAGAGTCGCAGATATACGCAGATAAAGTTCACGCAGGGTAGCGGCCGATTTATATACCGGAATGACAATCGACAGATACACTGTGGTCACGACTACAGCTCCTCTTCAAATTCATTTGATAGCACAAGATTAACTTTCGATGCAGCAAAATTGTTAGATGCCCTTGTCCCCAACAAACCGGTCCTTCGGTGCATACGCGGTTAAGAGCGGCAGCGCAAAACGTTTCAACAAATTCCAAATCTGAAAACCGGAGTCAATCCGGTACGCACTGAAGACTTGCCGGAAATGCAATTCAAGTTTGCAGCCACCCTGAAGCAAGCGCTTTCACCCAATTTCAACGGTTCTGGATTATGCCTGTTAGTCAGGGTGAGTTCGGTGAAAAAGAATTCTTCGATCCCAATGCTGCTATTTAAATCGAAGTTTCCTGAGGAGGCACTTCCGCCCCTGTTCTCGAGTAACTTACATATTCGCGGTGCCAAGTACCAATACACGATGTCGGAGGCAGAAGCGTCCAGCATTTACTCAAAGCCTTTGCTAAAACCGTTGACGTTGATTTTCGAACCAGAATTTTATCGTGCATTATGCCCTTCAAGTTACACAGCAGGCTGTCCGATGGCTTCCAGTTTGGTGGCTCCGCCTTTGCTGGTGCGCGCAGACGCGGGTTTTTGGTCGGCCAAGCTGATGCCAGAGCTCACTGTCCAAGCCAATGCGGTGGCGCGCGAGATCGCCTTCATCTTCAAGTGGAATCCTCGCGGCTCGCCGGTCGAAACGATTGCCGCCAAGCGGGCGGCTCAAGCAGCAATGTGTGGGTGAGCGCGCGTGTGGGCAAGCGCGAATGCCGCTGGCAAGAGGGCTTGGAGTTGGGTCGGTGTGGGTAGTCAGGCCAACCCGCCCCTGCGGGTCTATCGCCTGTTTGAGCGGACCATTGACAAGTGTGACAACACCCTGCTGTTGCCACAGTACGAAGCCGGGAGGCGCAGTGGGCCGTGTCAATGTCATGGCCAAGCTGCGGCGATCTTCAAGGCCGATCATTCGTCCTCGCCCCTGTGGAAGTGATCGCCTCTGCTTTTTTTGACAACACCAGCAAGGCCGCCGTCTCGCCCAGTGCCCGGTCATTGCGGTGCAACTACTGCTCAAGTTCTTTGATGCGTTTGCGGTCATTGCGCGTGGCATGCGGCTGGCCCGTGCGTCCTCAGGTCGGCCAGCGAGGCGTTGGCACTGGACAGCCATTTCTCCAAGTCTGCAGGGTAAACGCCGTGCTTCCGGCACCAGGCCCTTTTGTCTGCCTGTGACATGGCTGCCGTGGTGATCACCGCCTCAAGTCGTGCCGCCGTAGACCAAGCCCGCCCTCCGGCGGGTCTGGTCTGGACATCTTCCCGCCAGCGCTACAGCGTTCCAACTTCTACGCCAACTTCCCTTGCGACCACTTCTGTTGCGGCACCCTCAGGCGGCAGCAACCGGGCAACCGCACGGTCTTTGAATGTCTCTCCATATGGAGCCACTTCTCTCACTTCTCTCTTCGTCACGGATTCAGGACATTGTCCTGAATCCGTGAGCCGATTACCTGCCCACCCGATATT
>JANLPY010000557.1:0-8470 GCA_031367505.1 Hyphomicrobiaceae bacterium
ACCTGTCAGCACAACCCTGACTCGATGAAACCGTCGGTCAAATCAGCTGCCCACCTTCGCCTGGAAGGGCTGCCCGGGATGCCGTGGAACAAGTGCCAACGATCGCGTGGAATCGATGCCCACCTTCCGCGGAATGCGCAGCTTGGACTGAACCGATCGGCTGAAGCGGGCCAAGACCAAAATCTCGATGGACGGCAAAGCCCGAACCCTGGACAATCCTCGGCATTCACTCGGACCAATGGCGTTCATGCCCTCGACATGTCACGTCTCTGGCGGTCCTCGAAATATGAATGCGTCTACCTGTACGCTTGGGAGACCGGATCACAGGCCAAGGTGGGCGTCGGGCGCTGGATCACCTTCACCAACCACCTGCGGTCTCACGCCGCCCATGGCGGACAACCGCCCGCCGTGGTGTACTACAACCATATCGAAACCGATCAGCAGGTGCAGGCAGTAGCTCACAGGGCAATCGCCCTTTCACTCAAACCCTGACCATCCTTCAGTCGCAATACGTCGCGTAGTCGGCGCATCGACAATCTCTCGGTTGGCATGCTGGCTCCTGGCTGTTCACCAGCCAACACCTATGCCGTCAGATTGCCGGTCAAACCTGCCCGCGATCCCGCGCAATGACGGCCCACCTTTGCGTGGGATCCAAGCCAATCATCCCGTGGAATGAATGCCCGTCATCGCTCGGAACACGCAGATCAGGCCGTTTGCGCGGGCGATAGCCTCGTCCATAGTCAGGGAAGCGGGCGATGGGCTCGATGGTTTCTGCCATTTGCAGTAGCAGCGCTGCGCCCGCAGCATTTTCACGGCACGGCCATTCGATCAGTTTGCAGCATCCCCGGGGCATAAGAAATTGCGCCCCATGATTTGACTGGCTTAGTCGATTTGGATCATCATTCTTCCATTAGCTTTCGCGCAGACGCATGCCGGTATCGGCATCAAACAGGTGGGTCAAAGGGGTGTCGTAGCTCAGTGCCAACTTCGTCCCGCTCTCGGCTACAAAGCGGCCGCGGAGGACGACGGTCATTTTCTGCCCCGCCTGAGTCACAATGACATGAGTTTCTGAACCTGTGGGTTCGACCACGCGAACACTTGCCGGAATTCCCTTGTCTGTCAGCGTGATGTGCTCCGGGCGAACCCCCAAGTGAACTCTGCGACCCAAATCCGTGTCAGCGGGTGCCGGCCAGAGCGTTCCATCGATCGCACGAACTCCGCCCGCCTCCGTCACACCCGATACAAGATTCATCGTGGGAGAACCAATGAAGGTCGCAACAAATACGTTGGATGGCCGGTCGTAAAGCTCCAGCGGCGTGCCGTACTGTTCGAGATTACCCTTGTTGAAAATCATGATCCGATCGGCCATCGTCATCGCTTCCACTTGGTCGTGGGTAACGAACAGGATCGTTGTCTTCAGCCGCTGATGCAATTCCTTGATCTCGGTGCGCATTTGAACCCGCAACTTGGCGTCCAAGTTGGAAAGCGGCTCGTCAAACAAAAACACTGCGGGATCGCGCACAATAGCGCGTCCCATCGCGACGCGCTGGCGCTGACCACCAGAAAGTTGGCGAGGGTAGCGATCAAGCATATCCTCCATACCAAGAATGGTGGCCGCAGCACGGGCTTTGGCCAGGCGTTCGGCCTTGGGCATGCCCGCCACCCGCAGAGCAAACGCCATATTTTCCGCGACGGTCATATGCGGGTAAAGCGCGTAATTCTGAAACACCATCGCGATGTTGCGATCCTTCGGATCGAGGTCGTTCAACACCCGGCCGCCGATTTCGATGGTGCCCGAAGTGATTTCCTCCAGACCCGCGATCATTCGCAAAATTGTCGACTTTCCGCAGCCAGATGGCCCGACCAGTGCTACGAAGTCACCGTCGTTAATCGTCGCATTCAAACCCGGGATAGCACCGACGGCACCGTAATTCTTTGTGACGTTCTTGAACGATAGGTCTGCCATCATTCCCTCCTCTCAGTTCATTTTTCCGCTCCGGCAGAGAAGCCGGAAATCACGAAGGTGCTGGAAATAGGCGCGCCAGTCCTCGCCATTGCGCGCCAGCCAGAAGTCACAGATCCATTTTCCGTCGATTGCCCGGGTCATCGGTCTTAGCGCGAGACAACGTTCACAGCACGTGCGGGATAGGGGGCGGGCGGCTTTGAAACCGCATTCAGCGTCGCCAGTTCCTCGGCTGTGAGCGTCAGCGCTGCGGCTGCAAGATTGCTCGCGAGCTGGTCGGTCGTGCGAGCGCCAATCACCACCGATGCCACCGCGGGCTGGGCGAGGAGCCACGCCAGCGCCACCTGCGCGGCGGTGGCGCCGGAATGAGCCTCGGCCACGGTTTCCACCGCCGCCAGCGTGCGCCAGTTGGCGTCTGTAGCCCGGCGCACCCAGGATTCTTCCCATTCATCCGGCGTAGCACCAATCCGACCACCGGCGGCACCCGGCCGAGCGCCGGCCTTGTATTTGCCGCTGAGAAAGCCGCCCCCAAGTGGGCCCCATGGCACCAGACTGACGCCTTCGGCGACACACAGAGGCGTCAGTTCGGTTTCGACGCCACGCTCCACCAGCGAGTATTGGTATTGCGCACCGATGAACCGGGCCCAGCCCCTGCTGTCGCTCAGGCCAAGCGCCTTCATGGTCTGCCAGGCGGCAAAGTTCGATACGCCGACATAGCGGACCTTGCCGGCCGTCACGAGATCGTCGAAGGCCCGCAGCGATTCTTCCAGGGGCGTGAAGGCGTCCCAGCCATGCATGTAAAAAACATCAATCACGTCGGTCCCGATGCGCCGCAGGCTGGCTTCAAGAGCGTCGTTGATATGGCGGCGCGACAGGCCTGCCTGGTTCGGGCCTGAACCGGTGGGCCAGCGCACCTTGGTGGCGATGACCGCGTCGGCGCGACGTCCCTTGAGCGCCTTGCCGACAATCTCTTCGGAGCGGCCACCGGCATAGACGTCTGCCAGATCGAAGTGATTGCCGCCAGCCGCCAGATAGGCATCGACGAGGTGCCGCGCCTCATCCTCGTGCGTGCCGCGACTACTTTGCTCGCCGAACACCATGGTGCCCAGTGCAAGTTCAGAGACCAGCAGTCCAGAATTTCCCAAACGACGATATTGCATGTTTATTCCCTTTGAGGTCATGACTTGACCGAGCCTGCCGTGAGGCCGTGGACGAAGTAGCGTTGAAGCGAAAAGAACACGGTCAATGGCAGCACCATCGAGATGAAAGCACCGGCCGTCAGCAGGTGCCAGTCATTGCCCCGCGAGCCGACGATCTCGGCGAGGCGCATGGTCAGCACCTGCACCTTGGGCTGGCTGCCGATGAAGATCAGCGCCACCAGATAGTCGTTCCAGACCCACAGGAATTGGAAGATGGCGTAAGAGGCGAGAACCGGTGCCGATAGCGGTAGGACAATCAGACGGAAGATGGTGAGATGGCTGGCACCATCGACCATCGCGGCCTCAAGCAGTTCGCGTGGTAGCGAGGCAATGTAGTTGTAAAGTAGGTAGATCGCGAGCGGCAGGCCAAAGCCGGTATGAGCGAGCCAGACCGCAAGATAGGTGCCGTTGAGGTGGAGCTTCACATAGTCGGACAGCACCGGGACCAGCGAGATCTGCAGCGGCACCACCAGCAGGGCGACGACCAGCGCAAAGATCGGCCCGCGGCCAGGAAAGCGCACCCAGGCAAAGCCATAGGCGGCAAACGCGGCGATGATCAGCGGCAGCATCACGGACGGCAGGGTCACGGCGAGGCTGTTGAGAAACGCGCCGGACAGATCGTCGCCGCGCAGCGTCTGCTTGACGCCTTCGGCGCTGGTGACCTCGTACTGCTTGCCGGTCAGAACGTTCTCGTAGTTGCTCAATGTGAAGTTCGTCGCGGCGGTCCATTCCGGCTCCTGCACCTCGACCGTGCCGAGACGGCGGTTGCCGACCCATAGAACGCGCTTGCCGTCGGGCGTCGTGACGCCCGCGCGCAGTTCCTCGAATGTGCCATGGGCACCCGCGATCGCCATCACCCCGTTCCGGTCCAGCGACTGGTCCGGCTCGACCGTCGCGACTGTGGTCCACTCCCGATGCGGAACCACCGTCCACCAGCCGGTGCTGCGTACGTCGTCCGCGCTGCGGAACGATGAGATGAACAGGCCAAGGGTGGGCACCAGCCACAGAGCACAGAGCAGCGCGAGGGCCACGTTGGGCACGAGGCCGCTGCGACGCGGCGATTTGATTTCGGCCGCCATCAGAGCGGCTCGTTCTTGGTAAAGTTGCGAAGGTTGTAGAGGATCACCGGGACTACGGCGGCCAGCAATACGATTGCGATCGCCGAGCCCAGCCCAGCATTACGGTTGACGAAGTACTGGTTGTAGAACTGCGTTGCGATCACATCGGTGCCGAACTGACCTCCCGTCATTACCAGCACAACGTCGAAGATCTTCAGCGTGAAGATGGTCACGGTTGCCGAGACGGCGATGAGCGTGGTCTTGATCAAGGGCAGCACGATCCAAAAGAACGTCCGCACCTCGCCGGCGCCATCGATGCGCGCGGCTTCCAGTAGCTCGATAGGCACGCCTTTGATGGCGGCGGAAAATAGCACCATCGCGTAGCCGGTCTGGAGCCAGACCAGGATGACGATCAGAAACAAGTTGTTCCACGGCTGCAGCAACTGAATCCACGCCTGCGGCTCGCCGCCGAAGGCCGTCACGATGGCGTTCAAGAGGCCGATCTGCGGCTCGCTGCTGTCTTTCACCGCATAGATGAATTTCCAGATGATGGCGGCACCGACCAGCGAGATCGCCATCGGCATGAAGATGATCGACTTGGCGACCTTTTCGAAGCGGCTGCGATCGGCCAGAGCGGCGATCAGGAGCCCGAGGACGACCGTAAAGCCCGCGCCGAACACCAGCCAGAGCAGATTGTTGCGGAAGGTCACCAGCATGAACGGTTCGGTGAACACTGATACGTAGTTGGCAATGCCGACAAAAACCGTGCCGTCGCGATTGAACATGCTGGCAATGAAAGTTCGTACCATCGGCAAGCCAACGAAGTAACCGACCATCACGAGGCCGGGCCCGACGAAGGGAAGCGGCTGCAGGCGGCGTGCCCAGCTCCGTGGCAAGTGCTGCAGAATCCGGTCGAAGGCCAGGTAGAGTGCGGCAAAGCCAACCCCGAACCCAACCACAGCGATGCCTGCGGTGACGAGGCGGGGCAGACCGGTGTCGCGGAGAAAGAAGAAGCCAAACCAGAGCGTGGCAACCGCCGCTGCGGCGGTCGCGAGATTGGCAGCAAAGCCAAGTACGGCGCGCGACTCCGGTCGACTGCCCGATGAAGGGGTCGTGGTTCGGCTTGTCATGCTGGGACCTCTTGAAATTCTCTGGCTTTGCAGTGCTGCCGCCGGAGAGAGAAAGCGCCCTCGCGTCCGATAAGTGGGGACGCGAGGGCTAGGTCCGGGAGAGCTAGGCCCGGTAGGAATTACTTCGACGGCCAGGAGGCGTCGATATTTTTAAGCGCGGTATCGATATCTTCCGATCCGCTGACCCAGGCGGTCATTTCTTTCCAGAACGAGCCCGCGCCGACTTCGCCCGGCATGAGGTCCGATCCGTCGAAGCGCACGCTGGTGGCATCAGCAAGAATCTTGGCGACGCCGCGATCAAGGTCGTTACCGTACCACGCTAGTTGCGCATCCTTTTGCGGTGCAATGGTACCGCCGGATGCCAGCCAGGTTTTCAGATGGTCACCGCGGCTGAACATCGCCATCACGGCGCGGGCTTCGGGGCGATCGTTGAACATCGACCAGATGTCACCGCCGACCTCGACGGGCCGCCCATACTTCGGATCGATCGGCGGCAGGTAGAAGAAGTCGTAGTCGACGCCAGCCTTGAGCGCCTTGTCCTTCGGGAAGAAGCTGACGATGAAATTGCCCTGCTTGTGCAGCCAGCACTTGGGCGGGTTGGCGAACATCGGTGCCGGCGCGTCGCCGAACGAGGTCGAGACAATGGCCTTGCGACCGCCGAATACGTTCTTGTCGTTGAGCCAGATCGACCCCACGACCTTGGCCGCGTGCTTGACCTCGGGCGAGGAGAATTTGAGCGCACCAGTGGTCCACTTGTCGTAGTTCTCAAGGGACGTGGTGCGCAGCATCACTTCCTCGATCCAGTCGGTCGCAGCCCAACCGGTCGCCGCACCGGATTCGATGCCGATGCACCATGGGGTGTCGCCGTCGGCGACGATCTTGTCCTGCAGCGCGGTCATTTCGTCCCAGGTCGTGGGAATCTTGTATCCGGCCTTGTCGAAGGCCTTCTTGGGATACCAGACGAGGCTCTTGACGTTGACACGCTCCCAGACGCCGACCATTTCCGGCTTGCCGTCGAGGCCGGGTTTGGTCGCCATGTCCAGCCAGCTCTGCAAATACTGCCCCTTGAGGTAGTCGGAGCTCATGAACTTCGCGAGGTCGACGAGCTTGCCGGTCTTGGCGAAATTGCCCATCAGGCCGGGCTGCGGGAAGTCGACGATGTCAGGCGTGTTGCCGGCATCGACTCGCGTGGCGATGGTAGCCTCGAACTGCTTGGAACTCTCATACTGGATGTCGATGCCGGTCGCGTCCTCGAACGCCTTGACGTTCTGGTTGAACTTGACCTCGTCGGCGTCGGCGAAAGCGCCGAACGCGGTGACGACAGTGCCCTTGAACTTGCCCGCCAGAGCGTCGGTGAGTTCCTTGGGCATTCCCTGCGCAAGAACCGGCCCGGCTAGCGCGGTCGCGCTCAGCAACGCTGCTCTGATGAACAGTAGTAACTTTGACCTCGACATGGATGTCCTCCCTTAGTGTCCCAGCGGCTTGCGGCGCCGCATACCTTAGCACTCGACGTAACCGGGCGTTTCCGGGCGCACTGGGCGACGCGGATTAGCCGCGCCGACAGCGCGACACGCGATGTGGTAGAATTTTAGACGAACCCAGCCAAGTGAACGTGTCGCGATCCCGACAACGTGCAAAAGCGGTTTTCATCGCCTCCGAGTTCAAGCATACTCAGCTTGTCTATCGATGGTCAAACGAATTTTGTCTATCGATAGTCAGAAGCGACGGCACCACGCCGGACGGTGCGGCGGCGAGGAAATTCATGACGACCATCAAGACAGTTGCCGCGCGCGCCGGAGTTTCCCTGAAGACCGTTTCGCGGGTTCTCACCGCACCCGACACCGTATCCGAAAAGACGCGGGCGAGGGTCCTTGCGGCGGTTGATGAACTCAATTTCGTGCCCGACCGTGGCGCCCAAGCCATGCGGTCCGGACGTTCGGGCGTCATCGGTCTGCTGACCGATGTGGTGGCCAGCACGCCGTGTTCGATGGATATCGTCAAGGGTGTGGAGGAAGCGCTCGCCGGGCGCCACATGTCGCTGCTGATCGGAAACATGGAAAACCGATCCGAGAGCTCCAATGCCATTCTCCGCAGCTTTCGGGCCGGCCGCGTCGAAGGCGTCATTTACGCGGCAAGCTATCACCGCGAAATTAGTGGCTTCGAGCCGCTCCACCTCCCAAGCGTCATGGTCAACTGCTTCAACCGTGATGGCAGCCTGCCAACAGTTGTTCCCGACGAAGAGAGCGGTGGCCACAGCGTTGGCGCTCACTTCATCGCACTCGGCCACCGCCGCATTGCCTACTTGACCTTGTCACCCGAGATCGAGGCGACGCGCCTGCGGCTGGCGGGGCTCGTCCGCGCACTTCGCGAATCAGGTCTAGCCGTCCCCGACGATCTCGCACTGCCCGGGCAATCCGGCACCGGGGCTTTCGTTCA
The DNA here is from genome assembly GCA_031367505.1 of Hyphomicrobiaceae bacterium. Classification (GTDB taxonomy): domain Bacteria; phylum Pseudomonadota; class Alphaproteobacteria; order Rhizobiales; family Hyphomicrobiaceae; genus JAKFWF01. Next base: position 7,787 of record JANLPY010000557.1, read on the forward strand.
GGAAGAGGCGTTCGTCGCCGCCAAGGCCCTACTGAGCCGTGCCGATCGCCCTACCGCTATCTTTTGCGGTAATGACGAGATGGCAATGCAAGTGTACAACGCCGCCGGCCAGCTTGGCATCACTATTCCCGGCGATCTCTCGGTGGTCGGTTTCGACGATCACCGGCTGTTCTCGGAAGGCGTGCGGCCGGGTTTGACCACGGTTGCCTTGCCCTACGTAACGATGGGTCGACTGGCTGTCGACGTCCTACTTGGCAGCGTCAACTCAAAACTCAATTTGGTAGAGTGTCCGTTCATTCTGCGGCATTCCACCGTGGCGGCCTAGGGCGGGGACTCAATCAAGTCCACCTTTGGAGGACGGCGGCGATTGGGACAGCTGAGGCGAAGTTGGTGGCGAGTTTGCGCGCAAAGAGCGACGCCGACATGAGCTGAGCTGCTGCCAGTTTTGTGGACACAGAGATAAGCTGTTTATGAGATTGGAGGATTGCGATGACGAGGAAGAACTTCGTCGGAGAATATAAGCGGGAAGCGGTCCAGTTGGTGACGGCGCTATTGACCAGCCCTCCGGACACGCCCTCAATTTAATGGAAGGGCTGCCCAACGCTGCAGGAGCAGACGCATGCGAAAGAGCCGTTTCACTGATACGCAGATCATCGGGATGATCAAGGAATGAACCGCCCCGGG
>JANLPY010000633.1:0-1807 GCA_031367505.1 Hyphomicrobiaceae bacterium
GATTCCGATGATAGTGGCGGGGGTCAATCAACGGCTTCCACTCACCCATGCCACGAATGCTCAAGTAGTAGGGGTCGCGAAAAACGGCCTCGGATACGACGGTGTACATTGCGACGCGTGCCGCCTTTGACCACTATTCCAAGACTTTCCAGCGTTCTTCTATAAACCCAACCGCAAGCATTTACTTGCCTGTCCTTTTAACGAGTGATAAGAATCGTATCACCCTCAAAAACATCAACTCACGAGTATACATGGCACGCGCTTCCAATGGCAGTATCGACATCGACAGTTTGTCCCTCAAGGAGCTAACCGCACTCCTCATTGAGGTCGAAGCGGCGATTCCGGAAAAGAAGAAAACCGAGATCGTGGACCTCCGCGCAAAGCTGGAGGCCGTTGCTGCCGAGGCTGGTTATACGCTGGCCGAGGTTGTGCGTGGTCGCTCAGGCAAGCGCGGCGTTGCTGCAGGGTCGGGCATGGTTGCCGTTAAGTACCGCAATCCCGACAATCCCGCCGAAACATGGTCGGGGCGCGGGCGCACTGCTAGGTGGCTGGCCGAAAAGCTGAAGAAGCGCGGCGTCAAGATCGAAGAGTTCGCAGTTTGACGCTGGTGCCCGGGTGACCGTTTCCTGCTTGATGGCCTGCGCGACACGGCCCTCCACTTGCGCCGCCGCTCGACGCCAGTGATGACCTCGGTCCGCTGCAGCCGGTCAGGCTTACTGTCATCGCTATGGTCGACCATACGGTCAAATCGATGCTTGTTCATGGGCAGGCATCATGGCCTCGCGCGCGCCCGACGCGAAACGTGGAGGCGGGAAACTGCTTGCGGCCGACCGAATGAGGCCGTCAATGCAACGTCTCGACTGGTCGCGCTATCCACGGCAACATCTTTCCGGTTCGATCTAATAGCCGACCCGATTTTTCAGGTCGGACGGCTGGGCCGGGTCGGGCCACAAGCAGGCATCACCTCGGTGGTTGAGATGGCAGCAAAGCTGGATAGTTTAGGGATAGTCCTGTCAGGAATAAAATGTGGCCAGATTTACTTCGCCGGCAGGCGGATGCTCGTTAGTTCGGTTCCCACGACAGTGCGCCCGGTAAATCCGCTGCCCTGAACGGCTATCCTGTAATCCGCTTCCGTCTGAGCGCCGCCCGGAACCTTCCAAATGCCATGGCGCTCAGCGCCGAGCATCGGGATCAGATGCGTGAGCACCAGATATTTCGCACCCGCGCGCTTCGCCATAGCGCCGAGGTCGAGAGCCGAGGGCTGCCGGTAGAAGAGCGGTGGCGGCATGCCGCTGTCGCGCTCGGGGCCCATCACCGGATGGATGGTCGAATGCACAATCACGTCGACGCCCTTGGCCAAGGTTTCCACCTGCGCGGATGTAGACGAAGAACGCGGCGGTGCGAAGGTGTCGTTGCCGGCGTCGCCGCCGATGACCACGCTGCCAGCCGGCGTGTCGACGCGATAGGAGGCATGGCCAGCAGTATGAGTTGATTTGATAGCACTGACCTTCACATCACCGGACGACCAGACGACCTGGGGCTCGTTCTTTGCCTCGAAGGTGATGACTTTGGTCAAGTCGGCCGGTCCACCTGTCAGACGCTCCTTCACTTCGGAAAGGCGCTGCGCGATCTCGCCGGATTGGATGTAGGCGTCAGCTATATGCGATCACTAGTGTCCGGTTGACTGGAAGCGGTCCGATCAGAAGTCTCTAGTTCATAAGGCTTTTTGCGCATTGAAGCGTGGTGTCGATTTCGACTTGTCGCGCGCACTGTCTCCTGGAGTTTCCCCGGGAGGCGGCCATGGACA
>JANLPY010000646.1:0-25935 GCA_031367505.1 Hyphomicrobiaceae bacterium
CCGGATCGCCGCCCGCGCCATCGAGCAGCTGGTGGCGTCGGTGCCGAGAACGATGCGTCAGATCGTCGACAACACCGTGCCGTACCGCCGGCTCAGGCCTCTGTCCTGATCGTCAGCCGGAGATAAGGGGATAGGTATGTACTGCTACCCTCACATTAAAACTTAGCTATTGAGCCTGACGTTTTGAGTGGATGTCTTCGGCATCAGGTCTGGCAGAGTGCTGGAACTGTCTCTCACCTTGAAATTGAAGGTGCCATTGCCTTGGAAATAAAAATCCTTGGCGACAATGCCGAAGTTTTTGCTGCTTCCGTTAACATCGCCGTTGCCGGAGATCGAAATCCTCTGTGTTGGCATGTAGACCATTCCTTCCATGTTGAAAGTGCCGCCACCCTGGATATTTGACTCCAGGCCGCGCGAGGAGTCTGGGTGTGCAATCATAAGGAACCCTTCGTAAGACGATCCCGAGTTACGGCCCTTGAAATTGACCGTTCCACCGCCGATGATCGTCATGCGAGAATTCACGCCACTATAGTAGAACAGTAGATTACTGCCGCTGACGCTTGCGCCCGACTGGACATTAAAGAGGCCGTTGTCGATTACATAGACGCCCGGATTAAACACGACGGTCGCCTGAGCTTTGATATCGATCCCCCCGCAATAGCGACCTGGATCCAAAGTATATGTTCCCTTCTTCAGACTGAGGTTGCTTGCTTTGCAGGTTGTGGCGAGCGCCGGTGCCGTAAATGTCGATCTGTACGACGAAGACGGCAGATTGTACGCACTGACGGTGGCGAATGGATCGTTCACCACAGAACAGCCGGTTCGAGGAGTGGGGGAAAAGTTGTTGTGCTCTGCGGCGTACCCACCGACTGCGCAATGTCCGTCGCCCGTCGCTGTGGCGTTGGACCCGTTGGCGTTGATGGCTGTAGCTTTTATTGAGTTGGTCTGTGCCCAACAACCTTGATATCTGACCACGTTGGCGCCTTGAATATGAATTCCGTCGGTGCTCTCCGGGTCCAATGCGAGCATGCATATCGGCTGATTAGGAGAACTGCTCGACGCAGACGCCGCTGCACGAATCGTGAGCTTCTCGATCTGTGCCACGCTAAGGAAGGCAGTGTTAAAATCCGCCGAGGTGTTGAGAGTGACCGTACCACCGTTGACGGTGACCGTTGGGATTGCTCCGATATTGCCGCTTAGGTTTGCATTAAAGGTGGTCTTTGCAGCGTTGATACGTTCAGAAGCAACCGCCGATGAGGGCATCGCTGCTGCAGCAATAACAGCAGAGTCAGCTGCATTTTGAAGTTTCTCACGTAAACTATAAGCTCGGCCAAAGTCGATCGCGCCACCAACCAATAGCATCGCAGGTATCATAGTCAGTGCGAATATGATTGCCACTGAACCCTCTTCGTCGCGAAGAAGGTTCAAATAGGACTCTGGATGACGTTTCATGACTTCCTCAACTTTAGCCGAGTTCGTTGACACTTGGATTGAGCAAAGCCTATAAGAAAAATATATTCTTTCGATAAAAAATTGCTCGGTAAGTTATTTCAAATTTTCTTAAATTTTTGAATGCGATGCATTACCTCTCATACGCCACCAATCGAGCGCTCTCCATGGTAATTTTTAATTTTATTAAAATTTTATTCGATCTTATGCGAAAAAACGATGCCCGTAAGCACTCTATTTTTATAATTCTTGTCTACTATTCATAAATGAGATCGGGCTCTTGCCAACAGATAGGACGTTGTCACAATGAAACTGGCCATCACCTCACGCGAGATCACCTTGCTCGGCGCAGCAATCTTTGCAGCCTCGGTAGCTGCTGTCTCGGCCTCGGCGCAGGATCTGGGTGTCAATACGTCCTGCTTGAACGGCTCTGTTGCGGGCAACGACTATGCTGAACTCAGCTCGAACTTCCGAGAGTCGATTTGGGATACCAAAGCCGGCGTGCAACTGGTCTCAGATACGACCCAATTGACCATCACAGTGATCGACGCCTTCAACAACGATGTCTGCGAACAAACTGCGGACATGAAGACCAGATGCTCGTTCAAACTCAATGCGGGCAATGAATTCACAATCAAGGTCAGCAACGAGGCGTTTAGCGCAAGATCAGGCTATCGGCTCTGCGCTTTCTGATTATTCAGCACTCCACCATGCGATACACACTTGCCGAAAGCACCAAGAATCCACCGTGCTGATCTTGAGAAGAAAACACAGCGTTCGCTGATCGCCGCATCGACCGTACCGCGAGAACACTTCTCAGATTTAGTCCATTTGTGATGTAGTTTTGCTCAGCTGCAGCAGCGCCGCGAGTACGATGTTTCTTGTCTGGTGTGGGAGCATAGCCGTGAGCTACTTCTCCGAGTGCCGCATGGCGCCTACTTCCACACTGTATCTATACAGTGGCAGCTCGCTCGACGTCACGTCTCCGACCAGCGGCACCTTGAAGAACATCCAGTTTTTTGGTGACCGGACGGCCTACCCCAGCCCAAGTAGTAACGGCGCCAACGGACCAAATCTTGGGTTCACGGTCATCGGAGATTCGCGACTGATCTACGATGGTGCTCTCTACGTGCCGTCGTTTCACGTTTGGTTTGCGGGTGGCTCAATTGTCGAAGGTAAGTCTCCAAGTTATCTCGCCATCGTAAAAAAACTCTGGTTCCAAGACAATACCAACGTTCATCTGACGCAAATGAATTCTAGGGGCATCAACGTCGAAGCTTCGGTGAAGTTGGAATACGGCGCCGCACTGTTCAAATAATGCCGACCATGGAAAGTAGCCCGTGAAAACCTCATCTCCAAACCTGTCTCAACAGCCACTCAAAACGCAATCAGGCACTGAGCAACGTCGGTCAGAGCGCAAGCTAGGCAATTTTGGCGCTACGATCTTGTTGGAGACTGGCCAGCGTATTCGTTGCCTCGTCAAGGATTTCTCAAAAACCGGGGCACTATTAATCGTGCCATCGGTATTGGGCATCCCCGATCGTTTTGTGTTGCTGGTTGGTTCAGGTTTCTCACGTAATGTTCTGGTTCGCAGGGTAGGACCGTCGCGTCTTGGCGTAAGATTTGATTGAGCAGGCAGCACCATTGTCGTTGTCGTCCAACCAAAAAGCACGCTGACCGCTCAAGATCAACTTTGACTGTCTCTGGCTGTCGGCGATCTGGTCCCTCAGACGGCGAACACAAGCTGCGGCGCGTATGATTGGAATCTGCGCAAACGGCCCTCCTCGCCGGTTACCGTTATCGGCGATAACGGGTTTGTTGAGGGGGCTATATCAGTGGCTTGCGCAACTTGATGCACCACTTCCGTGGCGTCGCCGCAAAATATTTACCGCGCTATCACGGATTGCGGCGATTGATCGAACGCGAAGATAAAAAATTTTTAGCCAGACGATGACTAATGCAAGTCATGCCTCACGCCGCAACTTGAAAGGCGAACAGAGCCGTTGTCCACTCTGTTTGATCTGCCTCGGTCCAAACGGTATCCGGCAAGAGCGCCGTCAGCCTCGCATAGCAGCACGGATCTTTTCACAAGTGATCCCCGGATATTCGTGCACAAGGTTCGGAAGCGCACGCTTGGCGTCCTCGATGCGGCCAGCAGAGACGTAGGCTGGTATCAACTGACGATAGATCCAGCATGCGCCGGGATGCGCGGCGAGAGCCTTCTCCATCCATCGAATCGCGTCGTCTTGGTGCTGTTCCAGAAAGTGCGCGCTTCCAATTCCCACGAAGCAGTTGAAGTTCATGGGATCCAGAGGACTGAGCCGGATCGCTTTCTCGAAGCACTCGATACTTTCTCGCGGCTTATTGAGGTATCCGTTGAGCCAACCGAGCCTGTTCCATCCCCACGCGCAATTCGGGTCGAGTTCTACAGCGCGCTCCAGCAGCTTGTACGCCGTTTCGAACTCCCGGACGAGAGTGTGCGCGGCCCCGAGCATGGACAACGCAAAGGAGTCGTCGCCGGCATGGCTGACCGCCTGATTGGCAAGCTGCAATGCCCGTCGCGCTTCGGCGCTCCAATCATCGGTCCAATTGTACACGCAGCGCTGCCCGTGGCACCAGGCGGCCATCGCGAGTGCCGAGGCGTAGCTCGGGTCGGCCCGCAGCGCCTGTTCGAGCAGTGACAGCCCCTTGGCGTTCTCGGCGCGCTCAAGAGCCGCGACGTGGGGCAAGGCCTGCATATACAAATCGTACGCGTCGATGCTGCCGGAGCGCTTGCGCTGCGACCGGGACGACTCGGCGGCACGGATTGATGGCTGTATCGCTCCGATGACGCTGCTCGTCACACGATCCTGCAACTCGAAAATATCACTTAGGGTCCCGTCGAACCGATCTGCCCAGATGTGATGCCCGCTGCCGGTGTCGCTCAGTTGGCTGGTAATGCGGACCGTACGATCGGACTTGCGAACACTTCCCTCCAAAACATAGCGCACGTTAAGCTCGCGCCCAACCTGCCGCACGTCAACAGGCTTGCCCTTGTAGGTGAAGGTCGAGTTGCGCGCGATCACGAGGAACGGCTTCACGCGTGATAGGCCGGTTATGATGTCCTCGACAATGCCGTCGGCAAAGTACTCCTGTTCGGCGTCGCTCGACATATTGTCAAATGGGAGCACTGCAATTGACGGTCCCTGATGAGGCGGTTCTAAAAAGTTGAAACGGTTACCAGAGCCCTTCTCAGCCGGTGGTCGCATAGCTGCATCGCCGTAATCCTTGTTCTCCACTTGGTGCTCGAGCTCAAATCTTAAACCCCGGCCTCTAACTGTCTTAATAACCCTTTGGGCTGTGCCATCATCTCCGAGGGCCTTACGCGCGGCGTTAATGCGAGTTGCGACCGCAGCGTCGGAGACATGCCGCTTCTTCCAAACCTGCTCCAAGATCTCGTCGTAGCTGATGAGCCGGCCTTGGTTAGTGGCAAGAAAGGCGATCAGTTCGAACACCTGCGGCTCGACCTCGACCACGCTCCCGTCCCTTCGGACAACAGCGGCACACAGGTCCACGTCAAACCCGTGGAATACAAGCACTCTGTTGTCGCTGGCGTCGGGCATGTTCAGGCTCACGGTCGCGCACTCCAGCAACGCCACCCCGGCAGCGAAGCTCATCTTTAGCCAAATGAAGCGTATCTGAATGTTCTCTCAAGACAAGGCTCAAGCAGCAGCGTCGCTCCGATCCTAAGATTGATTGTCTGGTCACAGCTCCAGTCGAAACCCAATCGAAGGTGAAGAACATGACGACTTTTGATGCGAAAGCCTTCAAGCAAACGACGCACGCTCAGTGGAATGCCGTTGCTGAAAGTTGGAACGCCTGGGGTTCGTTGCTCGACCGTTGGCTCGGACCGGCGACGGAGACACTGCTCGATTTGGCCAAGGTCGGTCCTGGTAGCCGAGTTCTTCACGTGGCCGGAGGTTCGGGGCAAGAAGCATTGCAGTCGGCCCGTCGAGTTGGCTCGAGCGGCTACGTTCTGACCACTGATCTCTCCGAGGCGCTGACCGAACTCGCACGGGCTAATCTGACCTCCGCTGGTCTCACGAACGCCGAAGCGCGCGTCATGGATGGCGAGGAGGTTGCGCTTGCGGGTACGCCGTTCGACGCTGTGATCTCTCGGGTCGGATTGATCTATTTCCCCGACCAGCTTGGCGCCGTAAAGCGGCAGGCTGCCGCGCTGCGCTCCGGCGGCTTTGTCGGAGCGATCGTTTACGCGACGCCAGAGGAGTGCCGGTTCTTCTCAGACCCAGTGGCTGTCATCCGCCGCCACGCCGCGTTGCCGCCACCTGCCCCCGGCCAGCCAGGACCATTCAGCCTCGGTGCACCTGGCCGTATCGAAGAGCTATTCACGGCCGCGGGCCTTACAGATATCCAAGTTCGCAAAATCGAAGCACCCGTCGTGCTCGCCAGCGCTGCGGAATGTTTGCGGTTCGAACAGGAGTCATTTGGGGCGTTGCACCAGATGCTTGCCAAGCTTGATGATGCTGGCAAGGCGGCAGCTTGGGCGGAGGTGGGCGAAAAGCTGGCAGCGTTCGAAAAGAACGGAACGTTCAAGGGACCCTGCGTCATGCTCGCGGCCGTAGGCCGACGGCTCTAGAAAAATGTTTGCTTCGATCAGGCGTTTTACCCATCGGACCACGCAAAACTAGATCGTTTCGCATTCTGCGGCCTCCTCCGATCGGAGGAGGCCGCATCTGCCTGTGCCTGGTTCATGTACGACCCGTGACCGCCGGAGTTCCGCGTGGTGCCAATCACCATTCCCGAATTCCACCGGCAAGGAGCGACGATTGATCTCGATCAACTTCGCTCACTGACGCTTCGCTAACATTGTGCGCTTGAGGTGCCGTCAGGGCGACGGCTGTGTTCTGCTCTACAGCCGCATCAAGTTCACTGAGGTGTCCAAACCAACCGCGCCGCCGAGCTGAGCTTTTTTAGAAGGAGAAGCACGCGATGCGCGATATGATCATGGATGGCGGGATGATGTGGGGCATGAGCATCTACGGCTGGCTCCTAGCGGTATTGGCCGTGCTAGCGATTGTGGCACTGGTCAAGTACCTTGTCGTGAAATGAGTGGTCCTAAAATTGCGCTTTCAATCAAATCAGATGGCCCCGCAATGACGCAGAGCACGGTGCCGGCCGCCATCGCATCGACGGGTGTGAAAGCTATTGATCCGGTTTGCGGAATGACCGTCGATCCGCATACCTCGAAGCACAGAGCAGAGCACGAGCGGCATACCTATCATTTCTGCTCCGCCGGTTGCCGAAGCAAATTTATTGCCGATCCGGCGCGCTATCTCACACCGAAGATCGCCGATCGCGAGCCGGTTCCGCAAGGCACAATCTACACCTGCCCGATGCATCCCGAAATCAGGCAAGCCGGGTCCGGCTCTTGCCCTATTTGCGGTATGGCGCTCGAGCCTGAACTTGTGACGGCAGAAGCCGCGCCGAATGCCGAATTGGCGGATATGACACGGCGCTTCTGGATTGGTCTCGCGCTCACCGTTCCAGTATTCATGTTGGAGATGGGTGGTCATTTGACCGGTCTCACGCACCGCGTTCCGCCGGTTTGGTCCAATTTGATCCAAATGTTTTTAGCCACACCCGTCGTGCTATGGGCGGGCTGGCCCTTCTTCGTACGTGGTTGGGCGTCCGTCAGAACGCGCAATCTCAACATGTTCACCCTGATCGCGATGGGAACGGGGGCTGCATGGGGCTACAGCATCGTCGCAACGGGTTGGCCATCGTTGTTTCCGGCAGCGCTACGAGGCCACGACGGATCCGTGCCGGTTTACTTCGAAGCGGCCGCTGTCATCACCGTCCTCGTACTTCTGGGCCAAGTTCTCGAATTACGCGCGCGCGAACAAACGAGCGGCGCCATCAAGGCCTTGCTCAATCTTGCGCCGAAACAAGCCACCCGCGTCAATCCTGACGGTATGGACGAGGTTGTGTCGCTGGAGCTGGTTGCCGTTGGCGATCATTTGCGCGTTAGGCCCGGCGAGGCCGTGCCGGTCGATGGCACTTTGCAGGGTGGCCGCAGCTCGCTCGATGAATCGATGGTCACCGGAGAATCGATGCCGGTCACGAAAGTGCCGGGTGCCAAGCTGATCGGTGGCACCATGAACCAGACCGGCAGTTTCGTCATGCGGGCCGACAAAGTCGGTCGTGACACAATGCTGGCCAAGATCGTGCAAATGGTCGCGACAGCGCAGCGCAGCCGGGCGCCGATCCAGCGGCTGGCCGATCAGGTCGCCGGCTGGTTCGTGCCGCTGGTAATTGCTTGCGCGATGGCCGCGTTCGCCGCGTGGTCGATATGGGGCCCCGAACCACGCCTGACATTTGCGTTTATCGCCGCGGTCTCGGTGTTGATCATTGCCTGCCCGTGTGCGCTCGGGTTAGCGACGCCGATGTCGATCATGGTCGGCGTCGGCCGCGGCGCCCAGACCGGGGTACTGATCAAAAACGCGGAAGCGTTGGAGCGACTAGAATCGGTCGACACAATCGTGATCGATAAGACCGGAACATTGACTGAAGGCCGGCCATCAGTTGTCGCTGTGCAAACTGCGGACGGCGTTAGCGAGAGCGATTTGTTGCGGTTGAGCGCGAGCGTGGAGCGCGGCAGCCAGCATCCTCTCGGTGCGGCGATCGTGCGGGCCGCGGTGGCGCGCGGTCTTAAGCTGAGTGATGTGACCGGCTTTGATGCGCCCTCGGGGAAGGGTGTCACAGGCACAGTGGAAGGCCGTCGGGTTATCATCGGCAATCAGCGGATCATGGCTGAGGCTGGCGTGCTGACGGCGCCGCTGGAAACCGCGGCCGGCATTATGCGGCAAGACGGTTCTACGGCGATCTATGTTGCGATTGATGGCAAAGCTGGGGGAGTAATCGGCCTCGCCGATGCCATCAAGCCGACCACGCCGGATGCGATCGCGGCGTTGAAGGCTGCAGGTCTGCGCATCGTCATGCTGACCGGCGACAATGCGATTACGGCCAGGGCCGTTGCTGACAAGCTCGGCATCACCGAAGTCGAAGCTGATGTACTACCCGATGCGAAAAGCAAAGTCGTCGAGCGCTTGCGCGGCGAAGGCCGTGTCGTCGCGATGGCCGGCGATGGCGTCAACGATGCGCCGGCACTGGCCGCAGCCGATGTCGGTATCGCCATGGGTACGGGCACGGATGTCGCCATGGAAAGTGCCGGTGTAACTCTCGTCAAAGGCGATCTCAACGGTATCGTGCGCGCGCGAAACCTGTCGGCCGCGACCATGTCGAATATCCGCCAGAACCTATTCTTCGCATTCATTTACAATGTGGCCGGCGTGCCGATTGCGGCCGGCGCGCTGTACCCGTTCTTTGGTGTGTTGTTGTCGCCGATCATCGCGGCCGCAGCGATGTCGCTATCGTCGGTCAGTGTGATCGGCAATGCGCTGCGCCTGCGCACGGTGAAAATCTAGTGGCCCTGCAATCACGCCTGGATTGGTTGCCCGCGCTTAGGATCTATCTCGGTCTATCCGTCATTTCGCATCTGGCGTGGGAAATCCTGCAGCTTCCGCTCTACACGATCTGGCGCACCGGCACGCCGCGCGAGATTGCTTTTGCCATTGCGCACTGTACCGCTGGTGATTTCATTATCGCGAGCTTGGCGTTGCTCGCGGCTCTACTTGTGGTTGGAGATCGCGCTTGGCCAAACGAGCGGTTCATGCCGGTTATGATTGCGACGCTGATGATCGGCATCGGCTATACCGCCTATAGTGAATGGCTGAACACGGCCTCGCGGAAATCTTGGGCGTATACGGAACTCATGCCGGTCGTGCCCTGGATTGGAACCGGGTTATCGCCGTTGCTACAATGGCTCGGTGTCCCGGCTATTGGTTTTTCGGCGCTTCGGCGTTGCTTGAACCGCTAGGTAATGTTGCTACGGACGTTCCAGGGCCCGTACAGGACGGGTGCTGAATATGATCATCAAATCCACCAATTCGCGAGACATCTTGCGCCGTTCCAGCGAGATCAAACACATCGGCGGGCTCCCGGGTCTCGTGGGGCTTTGATCAAGCAAGGACATAGCAGGCAGGCGAGTTAAGTCTTCAACCGATGCTTGCGCGCCCAGCAAGCATCGGATCATATTACATGGCTTGAATGTTCAAGCGGTCTGCCCGCAGTCAAAGAGGTGTCAATATGAATACCCGTGATAAAGGCGAAGATGGATCACTCGACAGACGCAATCTGCTCGGCACCGGCGCCGGCATAGCAATAGCCGCTGGAGTGGTCGCCGCCGCTTCTATCCCGATCGAGCAAGCGCGTGCCCAAGCGGTCGCCGGTTCGAGCAAACTTCAAGAAGTCATAAAACGCGGGAAGCTGATCGTCGGCACCGGCTCGACCAACCCGCCTTGGCATTTCGAGGATGAGGCCGGAAAACTCGTCGGTATGGATATCGACATGGCGAAACTTTTCGCAAAGGGCATCTTTGACGATCCGACCAAGGTCGAGTTTGTCCGCCAGGCACCTGACGCGCGCATCCCAAATCTCGTGACCAACAAGATCGATATTGTCTGCCAATTCATGACAGTCACCGCCGGGCGCTCGCGTCAGGTTGAATTCACCACGCCGTACTATCGCGAGGGCACCGGCTACATGATGCCCAAAGGCAGCAAGTACGCAGATTACGCCGCGCTGAAAGCTGCCGGTAAGGATGTGAAAGTTGCGTGGCTTGCCAACGTGTTCGTCGAGGAGTGGAACAAGAAGGCGCTGCCCGACGCCGTTATCCAGCAATACGAGACGAGTGATGCGGCCATCCAAGCGATGTTGTCCGGTCGCGCCGATATCGCGGCTCAAGATTTGTCCACCATCCGCTGGCTGGTTACAAAATTCCCCGACCGATACAAAGATTCAGGTTTCGGCTGGATCCCGAATTCCTATTCATTCGCGGTCAAGCCGGGTGACACCATCTGGTTGAACTTCGTGAACCAGATGGTGAAGGAAGCCGTGACCGGCGTCGACTTCGACGACTACGCCAAGATGTTTCAAACGTGGTTCGGTGAAACCCCTCCGACTCCAAAAATCGGCTACCCGGCTTAACGCCGGATCACCGGGCTACCATTAAGCAGCGCAATTCCAATCCTGGCGGTCGAACCGCCGGGATTGGACTAATCCGTGGATTGCCGCAGTGGGCTACAATTTCAATTGGGATGTCGTCTGGCGCAACTTCGACAAGTTGTCGAACGGCCTGATGCTTGGGCTGGGCATGGCGGCGGTCGCCCTCGTTCTCGGTATCGTATTCGGCTTTCTGATCGCCCTCGCGATGATCTCAAAAAAGAGTTGGCTGTCGTTTCCCGCACGCTGGTACGTGGAAATCGTTCGCAACGCGCCGCTTCTCCTGCTCGTCTTCTTCATCTATTTCGGGCTTCCGAAAGTCGGCATTTCCGCGCTGGACAGCGTGCAATCATTCGTCTTCGCGTTGACTTTGTATTCCGCCGGCTACTTGGCGGAAGTATTCCGTGGGGGGCTGGCGTCGATCCCTCAGCGTTACATCGAGGCTGGCACCGCGATCGGCCTCACGCAGATCCAGCGTGTACGCTACGTCATCTTACCGATCATGATCCGGATCGTCCTACCCTCGCTCGGATCGACGCTGATCTCGCTGTTCAAGGACACCTCGCTGGCGGCCGGTATCGCGGTGCCGGAGCTCACTTACGGCGCGCGCTGGATCAACACCCGTACCTTTCAAGTCGTCGAAGTGTGGACGATTACGGCGGCCCTCTATTTATCCGTTTGCTGGCTGTTGGCGATGGGTATGCGATTGATTGAGCGGCGCTATGCCGTGATCAAGTGAGATGGTCATGACCCTCGCAAGTTTTTTTGGACCGGGTAGCTTCTTCTTCGAGGTTTGGCGTGCGCAAGGCGTGCTCGCGGCAGGAGCCGGCATCACCATCGGCGTCTCGGCATTGGTGATCGTCATCGGCACCGTATTCGGCACCATCGCCGGTATTGGTTTGACCTATGGACCGTGGCCCGTGCGGTGGTTGATCCGCGCCTACTGCGATATCATTCGTGGAACGCCGGTCCTGGTTTTGATCTTCTTTGGCTTTTATGGAACAGCGCTCCTCGGCTTGGATGTCGGCCCGATCACGGCGGGCATCGCTGCAATCAGCGCGTTCTGCATAGCCCACTCGGCGGAGATTCTGCGGGGCGCACTGCAATCGATTCCCACCACCCAGAGCGATGCCGCCAAGGCGATCGGCCTCGGGTTCTGGGGACGCCTGTATTACGCGATCTTGCCGCAAGCCTTGCGGCGCGCGCTGCCGCCTGCGATCAACACCGCGGTCGAGATGGTCAAGGCGACGACCCTGCTCTCGCTGATCGGTGTTGTCGACTTGCTGTTGGCGACCCAGCAAGCGGTTTCGCGCAATCAGATGATCCTCGAGTTTTATGGCGCGGCACTGCTGTTTTATGTTTTGATCAACATGCTGATCTCGCGAATGGGCGCCAGGATCGAGCAGCGCTATGCCCACATCCGGTTCTGAAAGGATCGATCGAGACATGGCTGAGATCACTGCACACCCATCGCATGTACCGATTATCAAGTCTGCTCAACCTCTCCTGACGATCAAGGGTCTCAAGAAAACGTTCGACAAGGTGGAAGTGCTGAAGGGCATCGATTTGGAAATCGGACGCAGTGAGGTGGTGGCGCTGATCGGCTCGAGCGGCTCAGGTAAAACGACGCTATTGCGATGCGTCAACATGCTGGAGGAATACGAGGCCGGCACCATCGAAATCGAGGGCGAACAGATCGGCTATCGAACGGAAGGTGGGAGCCGGACCCGGTTGCCCGAGTCGCGCGTGGTGCAACAGCGCTCGCACATCGGCATGGTATTCCAGAGCTACAATCTGTTCCCCCATTTGACCGCCGAGCAGAACGTCATGCTCGGTCTGACCAAAGTGCAGGGCCATCCAGCCGATGCGGCGAGACAGACGGCCCGTACGTGGCTCGACCGCGTCGGTTTGAGCGATCGGCGGGACTATTATCCCTACCAGTTGTCGGGGGGGCAGCAGCAACGGGTCGCGATCGCCCGCGCCGTCGCGATGGACCCAAAGTTGATGCTGTTCGACGAGGTGACGTCAGCACTCGATCCCGAACTCGTCTCGGAGGTTTTGGCCGTGGTGCAAGATCTCGCGCGCAGCGGCATGACCATGCTGCTGGTCAGCCATGAAATGTTATTCGTGTCGGCAGTGGCGACCCGCGTCATCTTCATGGATCAGGGGACAGTCGCCGAGGAAGGTCCGCCCGACGTGCTTTTCAAAACGCCACGTTCGGAGCGCCTGAAGAGCTTCCTCGGCCGCTTCCATGGCGTTTTTCGATGACCCCAAACACGGCGAACGCGATGCTGTTCGCGCATTGACGAAACGGGTTAGGCTTCATCACATTTCCAATTCGCTGGAGCACTGCTGCATGACTTTCAAAGGCGCGATCGATTGCGACGTGCATCCGCTGGTGCCGGCGCCCGCCGAGCTTGCGCCCTACATGGACGACTACTGGCGCGACACAATGGCGGTGCGCGGGCTCGATACCTGGGACTCGATTGCTTATCCAGCGAATGCGCCGTTGACGATCCGCGCCGACTGGAAGCGTCTCGTGCCGAGGGCCGATTCAGGTCCCGATGCATTGGCCAAGGTGTTGCTCAATCCACATGGTTTTGATCACGCGGTTCTCAATTGCCTGTTTCCCATCCACATGTTCCGCGATGCGAACATGGGAACAGCATTCGCCCGCGCGGCCAACGATTGGCTGGCTGATAAATGGTTGTCGCGGGACCACCGTTTGCGCGGTAGCCTACTGGTGCCGGTTCAGAACATCGAGCTGGCGGTTGAGGAGATCAACCGGCGCGCGGGCGACCCGCGTTTCGTTCAAATCCTGCTGATGGTGATGGGCGAACAACCGCTCGGCAAGCCACAATATTGGCCGATATATGCAGCGGCGGAAAAGCATGGCTTCACGATCGGGGTGCATGCAGGTTCGAGCTACTATCATGCAGTCACGGGATCGGGCTGGCCGAGCCACTACATCGAGGACTACGCCGCACAAGCAAACGGCTTTCACACACAACTCGGTAGCCTCATCTGTGAGGGCGTGTTCGTCAAATATCCAAAACTGAAAGTCGTGCTCACCGAATCCGGGATAACGTGGCTGCCAGCCTATCTCTGGCGGCTTTCGAAATTCTGGCGTGGGGTACGTAATGAAGTGCCGTGGATCGATCGGGAACCGATCGAGTTCGTTCGCTCCAATGTCCGTCTGACGCTTCAGCCGTTTGATGCACCGGATGATCCACGCATTGTCGAGCGCATCATGGACCAGCTGCAAAGCGCGGATTTGATACTGTTCTCGACCGATTTTCCGCATTGGCAGTTCGACGGGGATGCCATGCTGCCGCCGGGCTTGCCTCCGGCTCTGGTTCGTCGGATCCTGGTCGACAATCCACGCGCGACGTATAGTCGTCTCAACTTGGACAGTCTTGGAGCACGCCCATGATGCTGGATGCGCCAGTTGCGCCTGAAACGACCTCTGTTGCTGGCCACGCCCCTGCGCGGGCCACGCCGAACCGGTTGGCGATTATCGACGGCGATGTGCACACGGCGCCATCGAGCGTAGCGGAACTGGCGCCGTTTCTTGAAAAGCGCTGGCTTGAGCATCTGAAGACTTATGGCTCTCGCAAGCGCCACGGATCGCATTACGAGCCGTATCCCAAGGCTGCACCGCGGGCGATGCGGCGCGACGCTTGGCCCGACGATGGCGGCACGCCCGGCAGCGATCTGGCGCTCGTTCGCCGTCAGCATTTGGATCATTACGGCGTCGAGGTCGGGATCATGGGCCCGCTCGGCCTGACCGGACACGGTGAGATCAATCCGGAGCTGAGTGCGGCGATGGCGACGGCGATCAATGGCTGGCAGCGCGATGTGATGGCTGCGCCCGAGCCCCGGCTCAAAGCATCGATCGTGGTGCCGTTCGAGGATGCCGCGGCATCGGTGAAGGAAATCGAGCGGCTCGGTGCCGATCGCCACTTCGCACAGGTTTTCATGCTGACGCGAACGATGGAGCCATTGGGAACACGTCGCTATTGGCCGATCTATGAAGCCGCGCAAGCATTCGATCTACCGGTCGGCATTCACGTGTTCGGGGCCGGCGGTCATCCGTACACTGGTGCCGGTTGGCCCTCGTATTACGTCGAGGAAGGTGCAGGCCATTCGACATCGTGCCAGACCGCCGTTACCAGCCTCGTCATGGAGGGCGTATTCGAGCGCTTCCCGAGATTGAAGGTGGTGCTGATCGAGGGCGGCTTCGGATGGCTGCCGGCGCTGACCTGGCGGCTCGACCGGCTCTACGATCGGATGCGCGATGAAGTCCCGCATCTGCGCCGCCGCCCGTCCGAGGTCATACGCCAGCATATCTGGGTCACCACACAACCGATGGAAGAGCCGGAGGCGCGAGCACATTTGAACGACACGATGGAATGGATCGGTTGGGACCGGCTGCTGTTTGCCAGTGACTATCCGCATTGGGATTTCGATGATCCATTCCGCGCGTTTCCAGCGAACATCGACGACGCGCGCAAGCGGCAGATCCTGACCACCAACGGCCACGCGGTCTATAGGCTCTAACACATGGCGCGGCATGTAATTGCGCCAGCCAGTGAGCTGCCGCCGGGGAGCCGCAAGCGCTGCATCGTCGACGGCAAGGCGGTACTCGTCCTCAACATCAAGGGCGAGTTGTTTGCGTTGTCCGATACGTGCCCGCATCGCGGTGCGAGCCTTTTTGGTGGCGCATTGACCGGCCATGTGGTGTCGGAAAGGCCGGGTGAGTACACCTATTCGCGCTCGGGCGAGATCCTTCGGTGTCCGTGGCACGCGTGGGAGTTCGACGTGCGAACGGGCCGCTCCTGGTGCGACCCCAAACGAATGCGTCTTGTGCAGCACGCTGTGCAGGTCGAGTCCGGCGCAGCGTTGGTCGAGGGGCCGTACAAGGCTGAAACTTTCCCCGTCCGTGTCGAAGACGACTATGTGGTGATCCAAACGCCCGACGGCGCGTGAGCCACTGTCGCCTCACATGTCATTCGGGTTGACTTCGCGGGCGAGCGGTTCCCCTTTGGCAAAGCGCGCGATGTTATCCAGAAACAAGTGGTCCCATCGGGCGCGGCCACCGCTGCCAGCAAACGACATGTGCGAGGTGAGACGCACATTTGGATGCGTCCACAAGGGGTCGTCGGCCGGTAGCGGCTCAGTGTGGAACACATCGAGCACCGCGGTCGCAAGTTGACCTCGATCCATGGCTTCGATCATTGCCGCATCGTCGATTAACGGGCCGCGAGCAATGTTGACGAGGATCGCGCCCTTCTTGACCGCCGCGAAAAATGCAGAATCGGCAAAGCCGCGCGTCTCATTGTTCAGTGCGCAAGCAATGACGATCACATCCGCTTTGGGTAGAAACGCCTTTACGTCCGCCATCGTGCCGACGGTGTCGGCAAGCGCGGACGCTTGGGGACTGCGGCGCACGACAGCCGTCGTCGCATCGAAAGCCTTGGCGCGCTTCGCGATCTCTTGACCGATTGGCCCAAAGCCAATGATCAGCCAATTCGTCTGCCAGATTTCCCGGAAAGGCGTGATCTTCCACTGCTTGTTCGCCTGGAGCTGGCGCTGCTGCTCGATCGGTTGCAACACACTCAGCACTTGGCCGAAAACATACTCCGCTATGGCCACGCCCTGGGCGCTGCTGTTGCAGACCCTGGTGCCCTTCTGGGCGATCTTCTTGTAGAACGGATAGTCGAGCCCAGCGTTGAAGGTCTGCAACACGCCGACCGACTTGCAGTCGAGCGCAAGCTGAAAGGCAGCGTCACGGAAACCATCGGCGTTGAGGTGCGAGCTCAACCACATATAATCGACAGCAACCTCGCCGGGAGCGACCCTTGCGCCGTCAATGTTGAACTTGCCGTCCTTGCCGAAGGTGCGAACCACGATGTCCAAGCCAAGTGCGTCGAGGCGCTGGCCGATATGTTCGTAGGACTTGTCGTACATCGCGACGGTCAATGGCATGGCGCACCTTTTGAGAAGATTGACGCGGCGAGCCATAAAGCACTGTTGCGGGCAGCGCTAGCTTGACGTTGGACCGAGCCCGGCCTGTCCGGCGGCCAGTGGGCGCGCTCCTTGATATGAGCGGTGGTCGATAAATGCATGCGTCGGCGTCGGTGCTGCCCAGTTGCCAAAGCTCTTTCGGGGTGTGAAGTTTGGCCTCGACGCTGCGAAGAGGCAAGGCGTGCAAGCACATCGGAGGGGATGACAATGACGGTCGCCGCGACTGATACCCGCAAACCAGTACCCTTCAACGCAAAACACCTCGACGAACTCATGGACGAGGCTGGGATCGACGTTCTCGTCGCGACGTCCAAGCACAACGTGCAGTATCTGCTCGGCGGGTACCGTTTTTATTTTTTCGACACGATGGATGCGGTTGGCGTGACGCGATATCTGCCAGCCCTCGTCTATCAAAAGGGCAAGCCCGAAAACACCGCCTATGTCGGATGCGCCATGGAGAACTTCGAGCGCGAGCTCGGCAAATTTTGGCCCCCGACACTCGATCTTAAAGTTGTCGGCAGCAAAGAAACGATGGGCCAAGTGGTCGCCCATATTCAAAAGCTCGGCCACGTTCGTCGCATTGGCGTCGAAGCTGGATTCCTGCCGGCGGACGGCGACGCGGTGCTGCGCCAAGGCCTCGCCAACTGCGAGATCGTTGACGCCGTGTTCCCACTGGAGCGGCTGCGTGCGCGCAAGTCGCCCGCGGAAGTCGCACATTTGCGACAAGCATCCGAGCGTGTCGTCGATGCGATGCTTGCGACGTTCAACAAGCATTGCGTGCCCGGCGCAACCAAACTCGAAGTGGTCGAGGCGCTTCGGTCCGAGGAGGTTTCGCGCGGGCTGGTGTTCGACTATTGCTTGATGACCGCCGGAACCAGCCTGAACCGCGCACCATCGGAGCAGCGGCTCGCCGCTGGCGATATCATCTCGCTGGATTCAGGCGGAAACTACAAAGGCTATATCGGCGACTTATGTCGAATGGGTATTGTCGGTGGCAACCCTGACGCGGAACTGGTCGATATTCTGAGCTTTGTCGAGGAAGTTCAACAAGCCGTTCGCAAGCCGATCAAGCCTGGCAACCGTGGCGGCGATATTTGCGCCGCCGGCGATCGGCTGCTCGATGCTTCACCGCATCGGAAGTATTCTCACTTCATGGCGCATGGCATGGGGCTCGTGACGCACGAGGCGCCGCGGCTGATGAACTACGCCCGGTTATCCTACACGGGCTACGACATGGAGCGGCCGCTTGAGCCAGGCATGGTCGTGTCCATCGAAACGACGATTGCTCATCCGAAACGAGGGTTTATCAAACTCGAAGATACGATCATCGTAACGGATACCGGCCACGAGGCGGTCGGCGATGGCTATCGCGGTTGGAACAAGGCTGGATCGTAGGTCAGTTGCCAACCGATGATCGAGCGTCCCTAATGCCGAACGTTTCCTACTCATCCAAGGATTATATGCCATGAGCAAGCGGGGGGCAGTCGCCGATATTCAACACCCGTCCAGCGCGCATGGCGTTGATTCATCGGGTGGGCCGAGCGATGCAATCCACCGTGCGCGCGGCATCGTCGAGCTTTTGCGCTCGTCTGCCCAACGCATCGAAGCTGAACGTGCGCTGCCAGCCGACGTGATCGCAGCCTTGCACGAAGCCAGACTTTTCCGGCTCCTCCTGCCGCGCTCACTCGGTGGTGATGAGCTGCACTTGAAGTCCTTGGCTCAGGTCATCGAGGTGGTCGCCAAAGCCGACGCAAGTACCGCCTGGTGCATGGGACAGGGTGCCGGATGTGCGCTGGCTGCGGCCTTCCTGAAGCCCGACGTTGCGAAGCGCTTGTTTGGCCCCGCCGATGCGGCGCTTGCCTGGGGGGCGGGGATCACCGGTAAAGCGGTTGCGACCGAAGGCGGATACATGGTCTCGGGCAAATGGATGTTCGCCAGCGGTTGTGCCAATGCAACGCTTCTGGGCGGGCACTGCTACGTGATCGAGGCGGATGGTGCGCAGCGGATGCGCGCCGATGGCAGACCGCTCGACCGAACCGCGCTGTTCGTCAAGTCCAAGGCCCGGATCCACGACATGTGGCACACGCTCGGACTTAAAGGTACCGCCAGCTACACCTACGAGGTCGACAATCTGTTCGTGCCGGCCGAGGAGACGATCGATCGCGAAGAGCCTGCGGAGCGTGTCGAAGCCGGAACGCTTTTTGTTTTCCCGGCGACGCAGATTTATTCGGCGGCCTTCAGTGCACTGATGCTCGGGATCGCGCAGGGAATGGTGGATGATCTTACCGCGCTCGCCATGACCAAGACGCCGCGCGGAGCTGCATCATCGCTGAAGGAAAGCCCGGTCTTCCAATCGCAACTCGCTGTGCTGGAAGCCCGGTTGCGTGCAGCCCGCGCCTATCTGCACAACACGCTCGATGAAATTTGGGACAAAACCCGGGAAACCGGCGAGCTGCCCTTGATCGAACGGGCCAATCTGAAACTGGCGGGCACCTATGTGATCAATCAGGGCGTCGAAGTTGCCAACGAAGCCTATCGCGCTGCTGGCCAGAACGCGATCTTCCCAACCAATCCGTTTGAGCAACGATTGCGCGATGCCATGTCAGCTTCGCAGCAAACCCAAGGCCGCCCTTCCAACTTCATAACGATCGGTCGAGTGATGATGGGCCTTGCACCCGACTCGATCGTCTTGGGTTGAGTGGAAGACGAGCGCGCGGCGCTCAACTCCCCCTAATCGCAATGGGCGCCAACGGCAGTTGCGCAGACGCAACGGGAGTTGCCGCCTCCACGGTCGATGTGACCGATTGGACCGTCGCGTAAATGCCGGCCGCCCTGAAGGCCTTCAAGATGGCGATATGCAAATCCGACTTTACTCGCCCGCTGTTGGTCACGTCGGACAGCGTCACGCGCAATGAAAATTCCAGCCTGTCCGGAGCAAACGTATCGAGCGCCGCCATCGGCGTAGGCGTCGGGAACACCAACGCTTGATCGCGGGCCGCCTGTTCGAGAATCGACAGCACCTTATCCGGATCCGCTTGCGCGTCGGTCGTGAGTTTCAGGATCACGCGGCCAAGTAGATTGCGATGTGTCCAGTTCAGCACGCGCCCCGAGATCAACTCGGAATTCGGCACGATCAAGCTTGCCCGATCGAACGTCTCGATCTCGGTGGATCTGACCGAAATGCGTCGCACGTTGCCTTGTTGGTCGCCGACCACGATCCAGTCGCCGACCTTTATCGGACGCTCGACCAGTAGGATTAGTCCGGATACGAAATTGTTGACGATCGATTGCAGACCAAAGCCGATGCCGACCGACAATGCACCCGCGACAATGGCGAGGCTGGTAATATCGAAGCCGGCATATGAAACCGATACCAGTGCTGCTAGGCCGATTCCGACATAGCCGACGGCCATATCGATAGAGTTCGCAACGCCTGCATCCATCCGGCCTTGTGCCATGACCCGGTCCCGCAGCCAGCGCTGGAGCATGCGGGTCATGAAAAGGAGTGCGGTGAACAGCATCACGCCTATCAGTATGCGTACCAGCGATATACGGAACTGCCCGACCTCGAAACCGAAGAAGAGTGCCTTCGCCCAATCGCGGATATCGGCGCCAGCGAAACCCCATTGCAGCAACAGCAATGGCAACGCCAGCAATGCCAGCGTAAAGGTCGCGGCGACCTCGCCCAACTTAACAAGTTGGCGCTGGCGGGCACTGTCGATGCCAAATCGGTTTTCCAGCAGCACGCCGACGCGGCTCCGTTCGCCACCGCGCTCGCGCGTGACGGCCCGTACCGCCAGATAGAACAGTCCGGCAATGGCGAGCACGGTACCTGTCAAGACGATCTGCTGCGAAATAAATCGGCCGAGCGCCACATAGCCCACCGCCGAGGTGAGAATAATCGCCAGCGTCAGAAGCCATAGCGGCAGTTTGATCCACAGCGGCGCATGCCGGCTGACAGGATCGATATTCAGGTGATCAAGTCCGTTGACCGCGCGCAATGGCCCGGTTTGCGGCACGAATGGCGTGAGCAGAAGCGCGATGAGGAGAGCAGCGGTAGCAAGGTTGGTGATGAAGCTTTGCGCAACGGTAATGGTGAGCGGCACGTATATTGCGCGGCCGAATTCGACCATCACGGTGTCGAGAATATAAACAGCCAAGATTGCCTTGATGAACCAAAGAAGGCGCGCCGCCGTGTGGTCGTCAATCGGGATCAACCGCCAGCGCGGTTGCTTTGGCGACAATGCGACGCTCGCAAGGATCGATCCGACGATGAAAATCAGGCCACCCTGCAAAGCGATTTCGGCCGGGCGTTCCCAAGGCGAGAACCAGAGCTCCAGGCTATCCAATCCTTGGTAGACAATCCCCAGGGCTGTGATCGATGCCAGTATTCGAGCTGGCGCAACCTTTGCCGCTGAGACGGTGCGATCGAAAAAAGTTGGTATGCCATCGACCTGATCGCGCCGGGCGATGACGAACCGCCGGACGATTGGCGAAATGATCAGCCACGCGAATATCGAACCAGCAAACACGCCGGTCACGGCGGTGCTTTTGCGACCCACCCATTGGAGCCAGTCGCCGCCGTAGTACTTCGCACGGTTTATGATTGTCGGCATGCGCTCGCCGACCTCGCGCCACATCGCTGGTAACAATGGGCTCATTCGGCGCTCAAATAAATTGCGCGCGAAGATCTGATAACGCATCACCGTGATGCGATCGATGAGCTGTTTTGCGCGGACCCAGGCGAGTTCGGTCGTTTTTACTGCACCGTCGAGCGCGCCCGCCATGGCATTGAGACGTGCACGCTCGCCCGTGACCGTTGCACTTTCAGGTGGTTGATTGGCGGCAGGCGGAGGGCCCAGCTTCTCGATCTGGCTTTTGACCTCGGCGAGTTGAGGGCGCAGTCCCTCAGCTGTGGCGGTCGACTCGTAAATGATCTGCTCGACGTTGGAGCGCAATTGCTGCAGCTCGCCCTCCAGCTCCTTCAGCTGTTGGATCGACTTCTCGGCCGTCTCGATGCTCTTGGCGAGCTTTTCAACGGGATTGGTCACTTCCGGCGGCAAGGTGATCGCAGCGGGCGGGGGAGCCGCTACCGGCGCGGGGGTAACAGCCGGTGGAGTTGGCTGTGGCGGAGGGGTCGTTGGTGCAACTGTCGACGGCGGTGCCGCTGGCGGCACCTGCTGCGCGGCCACCATCAATGGCAGTGCGGCGGACAACAATGCAAGGGCTAACGCTGCGCGAAGATACCGAAACATTTAGTGGCAATCCCCTCAAGTCAATTGATGATAGACGGCCACGTTGCCGTAGTCATGAACCGCAATCCCGCCCGCGGTTTGATAGCCCCGAATTGAACTTCGCTGCAAGCGTCTCACGTCGGGCCGTGGCCCGCGCGAGCCCAAAAGGCAATGTCCTCTTCGCTCGTAACTAGCGATAGATGCCCGGACTGTGAAGTTTGATATTCAACAGGACAATTGGGTGCTCATCCGGCGAACGGTGTTCCCGTTTTCTCCACCGCGAAGGCATGGCTTTTTAAAGGCTCGAATGTCTTATTTGGCCGCAACGCCATGCGCCGCTGCCTGGATCAGCGGGACTTAACGTTGAGCGATCCGTCTCGTAGGCGCGGCGCTGGTGATTTGGGCGCTAGCTTGATCGCGGGGCTGCGCCTGACGCACGGTTGCAAACGTGCGCCCGATCGCGATGAGTACCGGCAGATCTCCGAAGCTGGTACAGGCTTGACCAAGGCCCAGTTCCGCCAGCGTGCCGATCCAGCTCGATTGCGTGGGGCGTGACACGCCTCCTGCAACCACCACCGGCGTACTGCTATCCAATCCGTGGCCAATGAGGCGCTGTGCAATGGCCGGCGCCGTGCGGCCACCCATGTATACGACGAGCGATGTGCTGGCATCAGCGAGCCCGTGCCAATCCAAGTCATCAGGCAATTCGCCTGATTTGGCATGTCCGGTGAGAAAGCGCACGGATTGCGCATGGTCGCGATGAGTGAGCGAAACCTGGAAGGACGCGGCCATTGCGGACGCGGCGGTTATGCCTGGCACGACTGTGATGTCGATTCCGGCGGCCTTGACTTGCGCGATCTCCTCGCCCGCCCTGCCGAAAATCATCGGGTCGCCTGATTTGAGCCTGACGACGTGCTTGCCTTGCCGGGCGAGCTTGATCATCAAATCGTTGATGTCGTGTTGGCTGCAGCTGTCACGTCCGCCGCGTTTGCCGACCATCAATCGTTTGGCTTCGCGACGCGCAAGTTCTAGCACTTCGCCGGAGACGAGATCATCGAACAAAATGACATCCGCGGATTGCAGAGCTCGCACGGCCTTCAATGTCAGAAGTTCGGCGTCGCCCGGTCCGGCGCCAACGAGTGTAACCCGCCCAACATTTGTACTGCCGGTCGAAATCTCGTCGATCAAGTGAGCGAATGCGTTTTGGTCATTGGCGGCCGGCGCCGCGCCGAATGCGCGCTCGGCGAACGTTTCCCAAAAATCACGCCGCGCTGGTCCCTTGGGCATGCGGCGCATGACAGTTTCGCGTATCGCCTTGGCAAGTGCCGCCCAGGCGCTGAGCGATGGCGGAAGCAAAGTTTCAATTCGCCGCCGGATCGCTTGCCCTAGAATAGGTGCCGCACCGTCAGTCGAAATGTCGATGACGACCGGCGAGCGATTGACGATGGCGCCGAACTGGAACTGGCAAAACGCTGGTTTATCGATGACGTTGACCGGCACTCCGGCGGCGCGCGCCGCGCAATAGAAGGCACGGGCTTGTGCATCGTCATCGGTGTCGGCAAGTGCAATTGAAGCGCCCGTGAAGCAATCGGTCGACCAGGGGCGCGAATGGTGAATCAACGATCCGGTCATCGGCGGATGTTCGAGTAAACTCGTCATCTCATCGCCAAGTTCGACGGCGTAGATCTCGACCCGCGCACCAGCTGCCGCGAGAAGCTCGGCCTTCCATGCGGCGGCAGCGGTGCCGCCAGCGAGCACGGCTCGCCGGCCGGCAAGATCGAAGAATAGCGGCAACTTAGTCAGCGCGCCCATGCGGGCTGGCGCTGCATTAGCCGGTTTTCGCAAGCTGCGCGTCATCGACGAACCTCCCGATTTCGGCGCGGCACGATCCGCAATTCGTTCCAGCCTTGAGGCTGCGGCCGACGTCATCGACAGTGTGGCAGCCACCGCTTGTGATGGCTTCGATGATCTGATTACGGCCGACATCGAAGCAAGCGCAGATGATCGCGCCACGGTCTTTCGTTGCCGCTCCAGCGCGTCCGGCGAGCAGGCGCAAGCGATCGGCGGCGACGGAGAAATCCTGGTCGAGTTGATCTGCAACCCAGGTGCGGGAAGCAGCAACCGGGCTCAGTGCCAGGTACACCGCGCCGAGAAGCTTGGATCCATCGAATGCCGCAAATCGGTGTTCGCCGGCAGCGCTGTCGCGATAGCTGAGGATGTCGACACTTGCATCATCGCCAAAGCCTAGCAGCGTGCGCGCAAATGCCGGCACGTCGGTTGGCGATACTTCGCCCGCCAACTCGCAACGCCAACCAGTCTTCACCGGCGATAGCGCCCAGTACGGCACGTTGGTCGTGCGGGCGCGCTGCCGAGAGACCACAAGACCGTACCAGCTCGCCGCGTACGGCCGCACCGCAACCGGTGTTTCCTTCAGTCCGGGCTGGCCGGACACCGGATCGACGTCGCCACGCACGAGTGCGTCGATCCGCGCATTGGCGGCGAGTTGATCGGTCCAGTGGATGGGCACGAAGACGCTGCCACGACGTTGCCGCTCAGCTATCAGCACGCGCACGATGACATGGCCGTGCGGGCTTGAGACTTCCGCCAGTGCCGCCGGTGCCAAACCTAAAGATTGCGCATCGTCGGGATGGATTTCGACGAAGGGTTCGCCGATGTGCGCCATTAGCCGCGCGGCTTTGCCGGTTCGCGTCATCGTGTGCCACTGGTCGCGAACGCGTCCGGTGTTGAGAACGAACGGAAACCGCTCCGTTACGATTTGCGTTGGTGCACGATAGGCGGTTGGCACGAAGCGCGCGCGGCGGTCGGCTGTGAAAAAGCCGCCATTGGCAAAAAACCGGGTTTCGCCGGGCTCTGCATCTTTGGCCTGCGGCCATTGAAAGGGAGCAAGATCATCGTACATTTCCCGTGTGATCCCGGCATGGGCGCCGATGTCGAAGTCGCGCGTGCCGTTGTTCTCGCGCGCCGAGAGCGCTGCGTGTTCGGCGAATATCTGGCTCGGACGATCATATGCGAAAGCGCTACGATATCCCATGCGGGTGCCGACTTGCGCCAACTGCCACCAGTCGGGTTTTGCGTCGCCAGGCGGATCAAGAAACCGGCGCTGCCGGGAGATGCGGCGTTCCGAGTTGGTGACCGTTCCATCCTTCTCGCCCCACGCAGTGGAGGGCAGCATTACGTGCGCCAGAGCGACCGTATCCGTGTTGGCAGCAACATCTGAGACAACGACGAACGGGCAATTCTTGATCGCCGCACGGACGCTGTCGGCTTCGGGCATGCTATCGACCGGGTTGGTCGCCATGATCCACAGAGCTTTGATGCGGCCGTCACCAACTGCACGGAACAAATCGACGGCCTTTTGCCCGGGCTTGTCCGCCATTCGGGGAGCGTTCCAGAACGATTGGACAATCTCGCGATGCCGCTCGTTGTCGAGATCCATGTGGGCGGCGAGCATGTTGGCAAGGCCGCCGACTTCGCGTCCACCCATGGCGTTGGGTTGCCCGGTAACCGAGAATGGCCCCATGCCTGGGCGGCCGATGCGGCCAGTCGCCAGGTGACAATTGATGATCGCGTTGACTTTGTCGGTGCCCGATGTCGATTGATTGACGCCCTGACTGTAAATGGTCACGACCCGCTCGGTACGCACAAAGAGATCGTAGAATTCCAGTAGCCGAGCCTGACTGAGCCCCGTGGTCTTCGCGATCTCGCGCACCGACGCTTGGCTCGCGGCGGCTATGGCTGATTTGAACCCAGTCGTATGACGGGTGATATAGGTTTGATTGGCGGCATTGCCGCCGGTCAAAGCGACCAGCAAGCCGTTGAACAGTGCAACGTCGGTGCCGGGCGCGAGTGCCAGATGCAGATCGGCAATATCGCATGTCGCCGTTCGTCTAGGATCAATCACCACGACTTTGGTGCCGCGCGCTACCCGTGCCGCAGCTAAGCGCTGGTAGAGGACGGGGTGGCACCACGCTAGGTTGGAGCCGACCAGCACGACGAGATCGGCCTCGTCGAGATCATTGTAGGTGCCGGGCACCGTGTCCGCACCAAATGCTCGCTTATGACCAGCGACCGACGAGGCCATGCA
>JANLPY010000647.1:0-11969 GCA_031367505.1 Hyphomicrobiaceae bacterium
CCGGATCGCCGCCCGCGCCATCGAGCAACTGGTGGCGTCGGTGCCGAGAACGATGCGTCAGATCGTCGACAACACCGTGCCGTACCGCCGGCTCAGGCCTCTGTCCTGATCGTCAGCCGGAGATAAGGGGATAGGTATGAATCTCGCAGGTAAGGCACTATCGCGACCAACTTATAACGAAAATAGCGCGAACCCGTGAACGGGTCGCGCTAGATCGTAATTCCAATGGCTGGAGAGAGGAAGTTACGCCTCGGCGGCAACAGCAACTGTTGCACGAGCCTTACCAGCGCGCTTCTTCAACTGCTTGCGAACTGCTGCTGTATTACCCTGGTTGCGCGTGAGCTTGGCGCGAGGCGCTGCCCGGCGGGCTTTCTTCTTGCGGGTCTCGACGTTGCGTGCTGAGCGTGATGATCTGGCGGCCATTGTCGTATCCTCGAATGCGGCTATCTAGCGCGTCGAGGCAGGCCCCGCAGCGAACGTTGAATGAGCGTGTAGGCGATGGCACGCCCTGCCGTCAACTCCACAATTGCCAGAGCCCGAAGCCGGCCCCCATGCCAATGCCGGCCCAGACCATCGAGGACAGCGATGTCGCGCTGAGAAAAATCGGGAATGGCATGCGGTATATGCCGGCAATTATTGGGATGAACGGGCGTACGCCCCAGACGAATTTCGCGCCGAGGACGCTGCCGACGCCCCATCGATTGAAGAGTGCTTCGCCTTTCGGCAGCAACTCGGGTGCCTTTGTGAGCGGCCACCGGCCAGCAGCGCCGTGCCGGTAATGATAGCCAAAGGCATAGCCAAGCGCGTCGCCAGTCGTAGCGCCGAAGGCTGCCGCCAGCCACAGGGGCGCAAATGTGCCACCGATCGCACTGTAGGCTGCGGCAGCTCCAACAAACATTGCGGTGGAGGGGATGAATACGTTGATTATCGGAATGCTTTTCAACAGGCCGACGAAACAAGCGAAGGGCAGTGCAACTGAGGCATGGGCGCGCACGAACGCCAAAATTTGCTCGCGGTGTTCGCTCGCAACCCAAATGGCGGCGCTGATCAAGTCATGAACCCGAAAAACTTCAAGCCCAACGCTCCAGGTGCGAGGATGCCGAACGCCCATAGGCACGACGAAATAATGTTGGCCGTCCAGAACTTGAGTGGTTGCAATTGGTACATCCCGGCGACTACCGGGATCACCGCGCGCACTGGGCCGAAAAAGTGCCCCATGAAAACGCCGAGTGCGCCCCATTTGTCGAATAGGGCTTTGCTGCGAGGGATCATGTCGGGATGGGTGGTGAACGGCCAAATCTTATGCATCGAGTCTTTGAAGTAGAGCCCAAGGTAATAGGAAATGCCATAACCGATGATACTGCCGGCCGCTCCTGCGATGAACACTGGAACAAGTGGAATTCCGCTGGCGCCAAGCAGGCCGCCAATTCCCAGCAAGATTACCGTGGCCGGCAACAGAAGTGACAGAAACGCGAGGCTTTCTCCGAGCGCGAGGGCGAACACGATCGGCGCTGCCATGCTCTCGTGATTTTTGATGAACTCAACGACAGCAGCTGCGTACTCGGCGATGCTCATCAATGCTCTCTGGAGGTTGGCTCTGGCGGTTATGGAAGTGTGCTAGGGGCAAAATCTACCGCATGCAAGGCGATTACGGAGCCACGCATCAGTTTCGCCGCTCAATCCAGAAGCGATACATGGCATCGAATGTTCGGGGATTAGTGCGCTCGAAGGCTGCCCAATCGGCCAGTGTGCCGGGCAGAGGTCGCGTTGGAAACGCTGCGGCAAATTCCTGTTCGACCTGGTGCTCCAAAGTGAAGCCGCGAAATACCAACCCGTTGGTGTCGAGAAATTCAGTGATCTCGTCCAATGTTACGTGGGCTTCGCTCTCGTGCAAAACGAGATCGCGGAAAGCATTGAGTGCGTAGAAGTCTCGACTGAACTTCAATTCGGAACCGTCCTGGCCTTCGGTGCGGACCAGAAGCTCACGACGGTATTTCCGTGCGGCATCGTTGCTACATCCCGGTCCAGGGTAGCTAGGTTCGCTGCGAAGATTTCGTAGATTGGCGCGCGACGTTGCGCTGTATAGCCCGACATACATCAAGCCGTTGGGTTTGAGTTTGCGGAGTAGTTCCGTCCAACCTGCTCGCCAATTGGCCATGTGATGCAGGACGCCTACGCATTCGATGACGTCGAAGTCACGGTCCAGCAATCCGCAATCGAGGATGTCACCCCGGACGAATTCGACATTATCGATCGCGTGGCGCTTGGCCATATCAACAGCATAGCCGAGGCTGGCAGCTGAAAGGTCCATCGCCAATAGTCGAGCATTGGGGCCGTAAGCGGTGGCTGCTTGCAACGCCTGCTGTCCCGTGCCGCAGCCGGCTATGAAAACATCGAAGCGGCTGTCCATGAAGGACAAGCGCTCAGAACCGACATGGCGGCCGAGTGCCGCTTTTAGCGAGCCCTCACGCGATCGATGCAGGCTTTGCCAACGCGGGTAGGGCGCTGCTTCGTACTGCGATGCCACCTTGCGCGACGTTGCATCGGCTAAGGGTTTCAATGAGGGGACTGAGCGTGCGAACTCCTGCTGTCGTTGGCGGTCTTCGAGGTGTCGCAGGATCGCGTCTTTGAGGATTCGCGGCTTCAATAAGCGCGCGTCTTCAACGCTCAAAGGGGGATCGAGAATGTCTTCGAGCGGCCGATACAATGCATGCAAGAGGTAGCGGCACGAAGCATCGATCTCGCCGCTCGCTAGTTTGGCCCGGTCGATCTTGAGCGCCGATAGCGCGGCTGTTTCCTCAGCCGTTTCATGCCAAGCGTGATCGTTGCTCCACCCTTGCGTCATGACCGCGACCGCCAACTCCATCACGCGTCGATCTGTCAAGCGTTGGAGCCCACAGTCGAGCAGGAGCGCCGCGCGAACAGCAGTCAGCACCTGCTCATAGCGATGATGTTTTACGGTTCCGGTCCGCAGCGCCAATAGCAGAAGTTCGTGGGTTAGGCCGGTCGAGATATTCGCGGCGATAAGCGCTTGGCCAACGCTGCGCTCGTTGCCGGCCGCGATTTGCAGCTGCGCCATTGAGTTGGCCAAGTCCTGCTGCCGGTCGAACAACCAGGCGAAAGCCACATCCGCAATAGGTTGGTGATTTATCCCAGGCGCCAATAACGCTGCTTTGATGCCGTTCGGCGAAAGGGAAGCTACGTCCGAAATTTGAAACCGCGCAAGCAGCCTCGCGAGCCGGCTGGCTGCCTGCGGATAGTTCGGCTTGAGGTCGAGAAGGATCGACAAACGCGAAGCCGCCGCATCTGCATTGCCGCTTTGCTCCTCGACGAGTGCAAGATTGAAATACAAATCCGGATTGCGCCGGTCGAGCGCAATTGCCTCCTCGAACGCCGATCTGGCAGCGTCGAGATCGCCAACCTGTGCGAGGCGTACGGCTGCGCCGGCGCGAGATTGTTTGGATGACAGTGGTTGAGCGCGAGAGATCATGGCCGCGCTCTATAACTCAATGAGCACAGACTGACAAAGTCATGCCTCACGCCCTGCAGCGGCGGCCAAATTCGTTGCCGAGTTCCTTCGAGACATCTTGCGCCAGCATGATGCCGCGCGAGATTTGCGCCGGAGTGAGCCCTCCACCCGATCCGCGCAGTGCGGGCGCAGCGCCATCCGCCTCGCGACGAGCGTGGGCTAGTTCGTCACAAGAAAGCTCGCGCTTCTTTTGCTTGAACGCCCAGATGCGAACGCCTGATGCGTAGGCTGCGGGCGTCGCTGGCTGCCTGATCCAGCTCTTTGATTTGTCGACCATCAATCCCTTGAGGGAGTTGCCGCGTTCAGAAATGCAATGGGCGCTGTCATCGACGCAACCGAGCCCTGCTTGGTGTGCAGGTGCGGAAATCTCATTGCCAGCGCAACTGCCCATAAATAGGCCAATTGCGAGCACTGCGAACAGGCTCCGTAGTCGTCCGTCCAATATCCCCGCCATAAAGTTCGCCTCTTGTGAACTACCGAACAACGGCCTAAATCGATGAGGTGGCGGTGGTAAGGCGTTTTTGCGCCAATCCAGACCACCTTACGACGAACGAGCGATAAACCAGGTTCTTCGCCGGTTACCAAATCACTTTGGTGGCGTGTATCAATTCGACCAGCGTCAATCAGCACCGATAGAGTGCATTATCCGAGAGGACGATCCCGATGGCCCATGCAATCCGTGTTCACGAGTACGGCGGTCCCGAAGCGATGAAGTGGGAGGAGGTCGAAGTCGGCGCTCCAGGTCAGGGGCAGATCAAGATCAAGCATCACGCGATCGGCGTGAACTACATCGACACCTATCAGCGTTCGGGTCTCTATAAGCAGCCGTCGATGCCTTTCTCGATGGGCATGGAAGCTTCGGGTGAGGTTACAGCGGTCGGTGCTGGCGTGACCGAGTTCAAGGTTGGCGATCGCATCGCCTACGCGCAACCGATCGGCTCCTACTCCACCGAACGCGTGATGCCAGCCGATCGCGCCGTCAAGATTCCGGAGGGCATCGACTATAAGACAGCCGCTGCCATGATGCTGCAAGGCATGACGGTTCGTTATCTCATCCGCAAGACCTACAAGGTCGGCCCCGATACGACGTTGCTCTGGCATGCAGCTGCCGGTGGCGTCGGCTTGATTGCCTGCCAGTGGGCAAAGCACCTTGGCGCGACGATCATCGCGACCGCCGGCTCCGACGAAAAGTGCAAACTCGCAAAGGCCGCCGGCGCCACGCATACGATCAATTACAAGACCGAGAACTTCGTCGAGCGCGTGAAAGTGCTCACCGGCGGCAAGCTTTGCGATGTCGTATATGACAGCGTCGGCAAGGATACGTATCCAATGTCCCTCGACTGCATCAAGCCACTCGGCTTGTTCGTGACTTTCGGTAATGCGTCGGGCTCGATTGCCGGGATTGATCCTGGCGTGCTGGGTGCCAAGGGCTCGCTGTATGTCACGCGCCCATCGCTCATGAGTTACGTCGCATCGCGCGCCGATCTCGTCGAGACCGCAAACGAGCTGTTCGACGTCGTCAAGAAGGGCATCGTCAAGATCTCGGTCAATCACACCTATCCGCTGAAGGACGCAGCGCAGGCGCACCGTGACCTCGAAGCCCGCAAGACGACGGGTTCGATCATCCTGTTGCCTTGAACTGAAACTCGTTAGGGAGACCGCACATGGCCCAGAAGCCGATCGAACTGTACTATTGGCCAACGCCAAATGGTTTTAAGATCACGATCATGCTCGAGGAGTGTGGTCTCCCCTATGAGATCAAGCCGATCAACATAAACAAAGGCGAACAGTTCGCGCCTTCGTTTCTGAAGATAGCGCCGAACAATCGCATGCCGGCGATCGTCGATCCGAAAGGGCCCGGCGGGAAATCGATTTCGGTCTTCGAGAGCGGCGCAATTCTGCAGTACCTAGGGAGAAAAACCGGCAAGTTCTATCCCACCGACGAGCGCACGCGTGTCGCGGTCGAAGAGTGGTTGTTCTGGCAAATGGGTGGTTTGGGTCCGATGGCCGGGCAAGCCCATCATTTCCGTAACTATGCACCGGAAAAGATCGAGTACGGTATCAATCGCTACACCAATGAGGTCAATCGCCTTTATGGCGTGATGAACGAGCGATTGGCCGATCACGAGTATTTTGCCGGCGAGTACTCGATTGCGGACATGGCAATCTACCCATGGGTGCGCCCGTATAAGAACCAAGGCCAGGATCTGGCCGAATTCCCCCACCTCGACGCTTGGTTCAAGCGCGTTCAGGCAAGGCCTGCGGTGGCGATCGGCGTGAAAGTCGCAGAGGAGTTGCGCGCCAACTCAAATCTTGCGACCGACAAAGAAGCTCAAGCGGTATTGTTTGGGCAGAAGGCTCGTTAGGTTCGCGTCTCAGCGCAATTCGGCGAAACGTGACGGGTCGGGTTTCCGGCCCGTAACGCGTTCAAGGGCGATCGCCGACAGCATCTTTGACGATACCGTCTGCTTGGCCGCGCGTCGCAAATCTGCTTCGCGCTCTGCGTCGGCCTTGCCAGGTAAAGGAGTGGCCGCATGGGCTGCACCAACGTGCATTGCGGCTTGAGCGAATTTACTACCGGTTGGCTCGTTTGCGCATCCGGCTAAAGCAATGGCCGCGCCCGCCAGCACGACAATTCCAATTTGAAGCGTCACGATAGTCCCCCTCGAGCAACCCTGAACTACTCATCGACAATTTGTAGATCCAAAGGTGCCACAATGTACCTGAACGTAACCTGCAAGTTAGACGTCGAGGAGCGCCCGAACGAGGTAAAAAATTTGTTGATGGGCCAAATATTCCACTTGCTTTGCCGGTGATCCGAGCTGCCGCATCGAATGATCATCAACATGACAATTGCTTTTCATGGTTAGCCAATAGCTAACGCAGATGTTGCGGCCGGGTAGGGCAACGCTCCGTATCGAGACAAAACGTGCGCTCCGAAGCAGTTCGCAACTCATTATTCACCTATACAGTCTTGAAAACGCATAAAAAAATGTGCGATCTTTACCTCTCCTCATCAATAGCCTGACATCGTAAACGGGTGCAGCGGGGTGGCACGGACGGTTACATCGTCGAGCGTTCCGAAAAGCATGAGTGCAAGCGTTTGGAGTATGCCGACATGGCGCGTTTCGAGTTTACGTCTATCGATATGGTTGAATGCGCTGCAGAAGGCGGCGCGCCCGATGCACTTTTCGAGTTGGGATTGATGTATTGCGCCGGCCGGGAAGTGGCGGTGGATTTCGTCGCGGCTCACAAATGGTTCAATCTTGCGGCACTGCGCGGCAATGATGACGCCAAGCGTTATCGTACAGAGTTGTCGCGCGAGATGAGCCGGGTCGAAGTTTCTCGCGCACAAAAGCTCGCACGCGAGTGGATGACAAAGCACTGACCGGCGGTAATTCGGATCAGCACTTTTGGAACAAGGACGCCAGACACTTCCAGGTGCGTTGCGCCGTATCACCAATCGTATCGCCGGTGTCTTTGAGCTGTTGCTTGGACGTTTCGCCGGTCCGCTCGGCCAGTTCCTGCACCGTGCGTGGCGGTTGTGATTTGGTATCGGCGGTTTGCGCTGGTTCGACCTTCGCCGGGCGCGGCGGGGCCGCCACTGGCGATGCCGATGGACTGGCGGGGGCAGACGGTTCCGCCTCTGCCTCCAGCAGACTGGCAAGCGTTATCATGCGAGGAAGCCCATCGCAGGCAGCACCGGCGCTCTCCCGGCGGACACTACATTTGTCATGCTTGCCTTGGCGGGCCATTTCTTTCGCGCAGACATGCTGCAACGCTTTATCCCCCGCGCCGCCGAAGCGAGCCAATTTGTCCGCCTTTTCGACAGTGCAACGGTAGATGGCATCGGGGCCAGCGCACACGACGCACGCCTCTTGTGCACGTGCCACTTTGGAACCGAGTATCAACGACGAAGTGCCAGCCACAATCACGAGCATGAGATAGTTCGTCAGGTGCGACCTTCGCTTTTGTGATCTATTGAACATCGTGTTGGATTCGACCCCGAAAGCGGCGACAATGAGGCCCCTCACGGCGTGCCGTTGCGTACGTTGGCGCGATAGGGGGCGCTCGTCGATAGTCTCTCGTAATAGGCTTCGACTGCCGACAATTTCGGTTTCTCGAAGTCAATGTGATACCAGCGATTGACGACGATCCCCGTTCCAACGTCGGCAAGTGTGAAATTGGCGCCCGCCAGATAGGGGCCGTTCGCCGCCAGTTGTGCATCGAGACGTTTCATCTGCCGCGTCCAGTCGGCAATTCCAGTTTCGATGATTTTCTTATCTTGGAAGGCCGGCATCTTGATCGTCAGTCCGAGAAACACCGGTCGAACTCCCAGGTACAAATCGATCGAGGCCCAATCCATCCAGCTTTCAACCGTCGCACGTGCCGTCAATTCGCTCGGATAAAGATCGGCCCGGCTGTGCTTCGAACATAGATATCGCAGGATCGTATTGCTTTCGCGCAGGATGAAACCATCGTCCTCGATCACCGGCACGACGCCGAACGTGCTGACGCGTTGGAATGCTGGTTCATCGGTCGAGCGGAATCCACGTCCCCAATCTTCGCGTTCATAAGCCAGGCCGATTTCATCCGCGATCCAGGTGACTTTGCGAACGTTGCTGGAATCGGCGCGGCCGTAGATCTTCAACATATCGATGGCTCCGGATTGATCGGTGCGTTTCTAGCATGTGGCACGTGGATGGCCTACCCGGCAGCACCGGCAGACGCAGAACGGGTATGTTCCAGGCTGTGTGCTAAGGCAGGCGTCATGGATCAGCGTATTGAGACGACGACCTTGCAATTATCTGATGGCGATCATTGGCGGCTCGAGTTTGCAGATACGCTGCGGCTTGCTTGGCCGATGGCGCTAACTCAGCTTGGCCAGATCGCCATGATGACGACCGATTTAGCGATGCTGGGCCGGCTCGGTTCAACGGTCGTCGCCGCGGCGTCACTGGCGCATACGGTTTACTTTGCAGCATTCGTACTCGGCCTCGGCCTGGTGTCGGCCGTCGCGCCGCTCGCCGCGCAGGCCTATGGGGCGCGTCAACCTCGCGTTATGCGGCGCGCCGTTCGTGTGGGCATCTGGGCGGCAGCCGGCGTGGGCCTGCCGTTTTCCATTGCGCAGCATTGGAGCACTGATGTCTTGATCGCGCTCGGCCAAGCGCCGGAGGCAGCGTTGCTTGCCGGCCGTTACCTGCAGGGATTGTCGTGGTGCCTAATCCCGACTTGGATTTTCATGGCGTTGCGTGGGTTCATGTCGGCGGTCAACCGCCCTGGTCCAGCACTGTGGATCACCGTGGCAGCGATCCCGCTCAACGGCATACTGGCATATGCTCTGATCTACGGCGCATTTGGGTTGCCAACGCTCGATGTGCTCGGTGCCGGCGTCGCAACGACTGTCGTCAATATTTTGATGTGCGTGGCCGCAATCGTTGTCGCCTATTCGCAAGCTCCATTCAAAAAGTACAAGGTGCTAGGGCGTTTCTGGCGGCCCGACTGGCGGTTAATGAGGCAGTTGTTGGCGATCGGGTTGCCGATGTCGGGCGCATTCACACTGGAATTCGGCTTGTTTGCGGCGGCAGCCTTGGTGATGGGGCGATTAGGTGCGACCGAGCTGGCGGCGCATCAGATAGCGCTGCAAGTGGCGTCGATCCTGTTCATGGTGCCATTCGGTATATCGATGGCTGCGACCGTGAGGGTCGGACACGCCGTTGGACGCCGCGATGCAGCAGCGACTAGGCGTGCGGGTTTCGCGGCATTGGCGCTGGGGGCGATCTTCATGACGGCGATGGTCGTGTTGATCATTTTGATCCGAAATCAGGTCCCGTATTGGTTTTTGGGTGAGAGTGCCGCCACAGCCCAGCCGACTGTCGAGCTGGCTTCCACCTTGTTGCTCATCGGCGCATCATTCTTCATTGCGGATGGGCTGCAAACAGTGGCAGCCGGTGCACTTCGCGGGCTCAACGATACGCGCGTTCCACTACTTTTTGCAGGCGTGAGTTTCTGGTGCGTCGGCTTCGTGTGTGCTTATGGCTTGGCGTTGCACACGTCATTGGGTGCCTCTGGCGTGTGGGTAGGTTTGTCATCCGGCTTGACTCTTTACGCCTTTCTGTTGGTTTTGCGGTTTCAATATCTGACGCAGAAGAAGTTCCTTCCAGCAGCTGTTGAAGACAAGCCGTCTTAAGAGTTGTTTTATCGATTTGGTTTCATCACTGACAGGATACGAGCCGATGCCGCAGCACGCGTCTCCCAAAGCATTTCCCGTATCTTGGGACCAGTTCCATCGGGATGCTCGCGCACTCGCTTGGCGGTTAGCCGACAAGGGCCCAAATGGCGCACCGTTCGAGGCGATCGTATGTATAACGCGCGGTGGCCTCGTGCCGGCTGCAATCGTATCGCGCGAACTCAACCTGCGGCTGATCGAAACCGTCTGCATTGCGAGTTACCACGAATATGAAAGCCAAGGTGAACTTCAAGTGTTGAAGGATGTCGCGCCGTCCATCAGAGCCATTGGTGACGGCAAGGGGCGCGGCGTCCTGGTTATTGACGATCTGACGGATACCGGCAAAACCGCAAAAGTTGTTCGCGCAATGCTGCCCAACGCGCACTTCGCAACCGTTTATGCCAAACCGCAAGGCGTACCGATAATCGATACATTCATCACCGAGGTCAGCCAGGACACCTGGATCTATTTTCCATGGGATCTGGGGCTCGCATTCCAGGAACCGATTGCAAAAGGCACGAAGGGGTAGTCAGCAGCGATCAGCCCCTGTATAGAGGCCCCGCGCCCATGTATGCCGGCATAGCTCAGCGGTAGAGCAGCGGTTTTGTAAACCGAAGGTCGGGAGTTCAATCCTCTCTGCCGGCACCATTTTTTTCAATGACTTAGCTCTCATTTTGCCCCAGCTGACCAGTCCGCTTCCGTAAAAGGTAGCACATAGGTAACAGCCTGTCGCTCGCGCGCGAGCGCATTTGCTCACCTAAGAACTTCCTCCATGGTCGAATCTTGAATTGCTCCGTCGGCAGATATATCTGCTAGTCTGGGCAAAATGCCGCAGGAGGCTGACAGTGGGACTAGCGAAGCAAGCCAAGACCCTGACCAAGCGTCAAGCCGCGCTGGTGATCAGCTATTTGGGGCAGACTCGCTATCCAGATCGAAATCGCGCGATCTTCTTGCTGTCGATCAAGGCTGGGCTGCGAGCGAAAGAGATTGCAGCTCTTACCTGGGCCATGGTCACCGATGCGGAGGGTGAACTAGGAGCGGCAATTCATCTTCAGGACGTCGCTAGCAAGGGGAAATCAGGAAGGGTCATCCCGCTCAACGCTGAGCTGCGAGCTGCGCTACAGTTGTTGTTCAATGTGCCTAAGAAGGGCGATTTCGTTATCGCCTCAGAGCGGTCGTCTCAAACAAGCGCCCCTGTGATCGTCAATCTGTTCGCTGGCTGGTATCAAGCGCTGAACTTCACTGGCTGTTCGAGCCACACTGGTCGTAGAACATTCATCACTAACGCCGCCAGACAGATCTCGGGCGTAGGTGGCTCACTTCGCGATGTACAGAATTTAGCAGGCCATGCAGCTTTGAGCACCACACAACTTTACATCGAATGCCACGCTGACGCTCAACAACGCGTGGTAGCCTTAGTGTAATTTACAATAGGATCAGCAGCCTACCTGGTCTCTTACAAAGTTCAATAGGGTCTGCCCCCCTCCCCCGAGGCCTAACTTAAACCGCGAGGCTATTTCTGTGGGTGGAAAGAGGGCGGGGCTGCATAAGCCCGCAATCTACTGTAGGTTTGCACTAGGTGGGGCCACTTACCACCTTGAAGGGGGCAAATGCGAGGCATCAAAATTAGCAGTAACGCACCGCTCCAACTGCGAGCTACTGCACCAACCAAACTTCATGTTATTCAGCCGGTTACTGAAGCTATCTTGGGCTTCCCTTCTACCCGCTACTGTGGCAGCAAGCGCAAGTTGCTTACTTGGATGTACTCCCATCTCGCTCCGCTTCGCTTTGGTACGGTCCTTGATGCTTTCGGTGGCACTGCTTCAGTATCGCTGTTGTTTAAAGCGATGCGAAAGAGCGTAACATACCACGACGGGTTAGTTTTCAACGAAGATGTCGGCCGAACGGTCCTCGCCGATAAGGTGCAACTCGGCCGTAGAGAAGTTGAGAAACTGCTCGCCTCGATCCAACCGCATAGCGGAGTCATATCAGCTCATTTTCGAGGCATATTCTTTAAGGACGAAGAGAATGCTTGGCTCGATGGCTTCGCCGAAAAGCTGCGAGTCACTCCTAGGTCACCAGAAGAAACATCATTACTTCGATATCTGGTATATCAAGCCTGTTTGAAGAAGCGGCCATTTAATCAATTTCATCGCGCCAATCTTAAGCTGCGTGTCAACCACACGGTTGGCCGAACATTTGGGAATGCCG
>JANLPY010000670.1:0-3260 GCA_031367505.1 Hyphomicrobiaceae bacterium
CGCCAGAAGGCCTTCGCCGCCATCGAGGCCGCCGTCGCCACGGTTCGCGATCTTGAGCCCAATCCGGTCGAGACCGTTCTCGCGGCCGAGAAAAAGATCGCCAAGCAAGTGAGTGCGGCGCGCCGCCGCCATGCATAAGGCGGTGCTCGACACGACCGTGCTGGTGTCCGCATTCCTGAAGCCGGTTCCGGAGGGTCCCGCCTTCCGACTGCTCGCCCTGGCCAGCGACAACGCTTTCGACCTCTACCTGTCGGACGACATCCTCGCGGAGACGTCCGACGTGCTGCTGAACCGCAAACACCTTCGCAAGCGCTACGCCTATCCCGACAGCGCCGTCGATCAGTTTTGCCAAGGTCTCGCCGATCTTGCCGTCGCCGTGGTCAGCGATCCCCCACCCGTCCAGGTCGTGCGCGATCCCAACGACAATATGATCGTCGCCTGCGCCCTCGCCGCCAAAGCCGACTACATCGTCACGCGGGATAAGGATCTGCTGTCGCTTGGCCGGCACGACCACATCGAGATGATCACGCCAGAAGCGTTTTTGCAGGTGTTCCGCAATACGGAATGAAATGCGCCACTCTCCCGCCCGCGCTCCCCTCGATCGCCCGCTGATCTGCAAAACGAGTGGCAATATTGGGGGCTCACACATGTCCGTATCCGGAGTTGTGCGGCCTATGACCGCTTACGGCTTGTGGACTGTCTCTTTTCCGTAGACACGACCTGTTGCCAAGGGTAGACGAACTCGCCCTATCACCAAAGAAATCACAACTCGATGCCCAAAGAAGCGATCCTTGCGCGACGTACGACGAAAACCCTTGCTGCGACGATCCGGCGACTTTTCGAACGTAGCGAGGTTACTGCCGAAGATTTCGCTCGTGATATCGGTCTCCAACGGAAGAGCCTCTACCATTTGTTCACCGGCACAAATGGGATCAAGTATAAAGTTTTGGAACGGATTGAGCGGCGACTTGGTATTCCAACCGGTATCATCCTATGTATAAGTCATTCGACTGCCCTCATTCGAGAAGCCCACTACAACAAGGATGCCGACAAGCGACACATTGCCCGTGCTGGCATCGATGTCATGGCGGCCTATCTAGACCATCTGCACACTGCGCTCGCGGAACCCGCTCATCACCCCAAACGAACAGCCTACGTCGACAAAGCAGCACACGACATGGGCCTCTGGAGAGAAATGATGGATGAGATCATGGATGTGACTCTTGGCACCGACGACCGGCTGGCGCCAACGGTCTTCACGGACCCGGTCTTTATTGCCAACCGTCCGATCACGAAGCGTGTAAAGAATGCCATCGAACCAAGCGGGAAGCCTTCAAAACCAAAACAGACCTCCTCGCGACCGCGAAAGGCCACAAGAAAGGCGTCATCGGTGCGGGCTGACCAGATGAAATAACGACAATCGGAGTGGCAAAAAAAGTGTCGCTTTTCCAGAGACAGCGCTTGCAAGTGACTATGATTACACTATATAATGCTTCATGAGGTGCACTCAGTGCCCTCGACCGCTCTCGTGAAAAAGTGCCGTCTGGACAACGAGACTTAGTCACAGAGCGAAAGCCATGCTCCTTCTTATGGACATGGCTTTTTCCTTGACGACACGTAAAAAAAGCCCGCGTTTCGCGGGCTTTTTTTATCACCGAAAAACTCTGTTAACCGATCTTCTCGACGGATTTTCCGCCCTTGATGGCGCTCAGCCGGGTCGAACCCTTCGGCTTCACGGGCGCCGACAGCGCGGCGATCAAATCAACTGACTTCCCTGTCTCGATCCCACGCGCGTCGAGTTCGAGAGCGACCTTCGGCCGCTTCAACGAGTACGAGTAGCGACGGCCATCGCCGCCGATCAGCTGAGTCTTGAAGCCGAGCTTCTCGGCATTGTTCAGTGCCGTGACCGATGTGACGCACATGCGCACGGTAACGGCAACACTCGGCGTATCGAATTCGGCCGTCATCTGGCTGGCCGCGTCCCACTCCCGTGGCCCTAGATTGACCGTATTGCGTCCGCTGGCGGTGGCAATGGTCTGCGCCATGTCATTTTCCTCTCTCGTTGAAAAAATGTTCGCGCCCGATGCGTCACATCGTGCGGGCCGTGCAGAGGATGCCGTGGTTCGCATCATGCTTCATCTTTGATTGCGCGACGCCACCCTTAGCATGAGATGTCAAATGATGTCAAGTGAAGTCTATCGAGGCTAAACGATTGACAACCGCGGCGAAGTCGTCCAGGGTGCAATTGTCCAGACAGGTCACTTTTTCACGGAGCCTCTCCCGCCCAGAACATGTCAAGGTCGCTCCTGTTCCGCGCTCGACCCTCCACCGCACGCGCTACGCTGCGGTGGAGATCTGACTGTGTCTTAAGTGGCTTTATGATTGGAGAGACTTCGTGAAAAAGCCTGACCTGACCATCGTGCATCA
This sequence comes from Hyphomicrobiaceae bacterium, assembly GCA_031367505.1. Taxonomy (GTDB): domain Bacteria; phylum Pseudomonadota; class Alphaproteobacteria; order Rhizobiales; family Hyphomicrobiaceae; genus JAKFWF01. The sequence continues at coordinate 2,428 of JANLPY010000670.1, forward strand.
GCCGACGCCGAGCGCAGACAGCAACGCGAGCGTCGAGAAGCGAGTTGACGACCTCACAATCGACGGGCCTTTGCCCGACGATGACGGCCCCAAGAAGCCGCGCGGTGGCGGCGTTGCCCAGCCTGTTCCGCTTCCGCCGGAAGATCAGTGGGTAAAGGCGCTCGCCGCCTTCACCCAGGCAGCCGAGGACATGTCGCGCGCCGCGCGTCATGTGCAGTTCATCCGCTATCCGTTGGAGAGCCTGGCTCGCAACATCACCACAATGACCGATGATATCGGTGGTACGCGTATGGAGCTATCGCAGTTGCGCCAGAACCTCGTGCCACCGATCGCCGTGGAGGCCATGACTAAGGAGCCGGTGCGCGTCAAGCACGTCGGTACCTTGCCCGTAAGCGTCAAGCCGCCAGGCCTCTCGCGCCGTATGAAGTCGGTCGCTTGGTACGTCGTTCGGGTGATCATCGGCGCGCTCGCTGTCTCCGGCGCGATGCACGCCCTCGGCTGGTTCTTGCCGGACGCAGTTAGCATCTGGAGCTTGTTGAGGTAGCCAACTCACTCCGTCGAGGTGTGCAACTTCGACGCTCAAAACAGCAGCAGAAGGCCCCGGTTCTGACCGGGGCCTTTTTCCATGACAATACTGCCGCGAAACAAACAGATTGCATTGTACTGCAATTGTAGTACGCTGGTGTTCTATGAGGATCACCGCAGCCATGCCCAAGAACGCCACCATCACCACCCGCGTCGACGACAAGCTCAAAGCCCAGGCCGAGAAGGTGCTGCGCAAGGTTGGCGTCACGCCGACCGAACTCATCACCATGCTGCTGCACCAGGTCGTG
>JANLPY010000673.1:0-69391 GCA_031367505.1 Hyphomicrobiaceae bacterium
GTGTGCTTGCCCACCGATCACCATGCACTGCGCGATACGATATTTCCCTTCGTTGTTGGACGTCCTCGGATGGTGCAGCGGTGTTGTCATGACGGGAAGGTGCGGGAGGTTTTGAGGTAGTTTTTTGGACAACAGGATAAAAGAACGACGTCATTCTGACGCCAAGCCCAACAACGATGGGCGAAGTCCGGACGTCAAAAATCATGCAACGCGTTAAGGGTCGTTTTTTGCTCGCGATATCAACGGCGTTTTTACCCCCTCCTGGCGAAGGCCAGCTCGCTCACACCCGACTGGTCAATGGGTGACTGAGTAACGTGGCAATGTCGGCGAAGGACTCGAACCGAAGCTCCGGAGCGTTTGTGACCTTGCTTAGTAGATAATCGTTATGCCGTCTTTAGAGCGCTTCAACCAGACCGGCGTGCCGACCCAGATCGATACGTGGTCGATCGGCCACATCGCGTTCGCGGTGCTGAGCCATTACTTAGAACGCGTCTAATGACACAGCCGTTTTGATCGCTCGCCGGCCGCCGCCCCTTCATCAAAACGCAGCTTCAAGGGCACGGCTGCGTGCCGTTGACAAAGGGAGCGCGCAATGACGTCACCCGTTACAAAAAACCGGTTTCAATGTGACGTCAGACGTGTCGCCGACGATGACTTCAGTCTGCCGAAAAAAGGAATGTAGCACGGGCGCCTCGCGGCCGAGGTGGCCGCGACCGGGTGCTATCCCGCAACCCATTAGAGGGTCGCGGAACCGAGCTGCGAAATCGCATCTCGGCCGTTCCGGTCACGCCCCCTGGCGCAAATGGACCACCGCTAAGTCGTCGTCGCTATGGATGATCGCCAACGCGTTCATGACGTGTGCAAAAGCTCGCTCTGACTCACCAAAGGGATGGCCATCCCCGCTGCGCCCTCGGCGCTCGCCTGGCGGGCGCGCGAGCGCCGACGGCTCCGAAGGGATGGGTGAGATGCTTGTCCGAGTGGACAGCCTCAAGACCGCAAACCTCCTGCGCCTTCCTTGCTGTTCCCTCTTTTTCCCGCGTTTGCCAATTGCCACGCGCCGCTCTTTCGCACGACGATCGGCGATCGTTATCGCACGCGAAAAGAGAGTGCTGTCATGGAACGACCGATCCCAAAATACTTGGACTACATGATTGGTGTCGACGCGGAGGCGTACTTACGCGCGGAACGACGAGAGCGCGACCTTACGCTTCTGCGAACGATCCGTTTGCAATCGTTCGCGCTAACGCGCTCGGCGAATCTGCACGCTGAAAGCATGCCGACGTCGGTCTACGCCCGTGCTCACATTCTGTCCTCAAACATCGTCCGCGCCAAATTCCGTCGGACGGAACGTGTGCCTATCCCATGTTCCCCAACCCCAAACTGCCGAGGTCATCCATGCAGCCCCGCTTGATCCGCTTTCGCGATGCGCCGCGCTATCTTGGCATGGATCGCAACCGCTTCAACGCCCAAGTCCGCCGTTTCGTCACCGCGGTTCGCATCGGCCGCCATGGCGTCGCCTTCGATCGCATTGCGATAAGTCGCGAAGCAATGAACAGACCCGGCCAGCCCAGGTGCACAGCGTCATCGCCAAGCCCGTAGCTTTGTCGCGTTCACGATCCAGGGCGTAAGTCTTTGGTCAGTCTTACCGATCGACTGTGGCACGGTCATTCCCGACGCCTGACCATGCCCGATCGTCTTACTTATCGAAGCAAACTGAGCCACCCATCCTGCGAAACGGTCTCCCAACATCCACGTCATCTGCTGGGGTGATTGCTGGGGTGAAAAATGGTCACGCACCATAAATTTGTTATAAAACAGTGTGTTACCTAGATGTCGTGGCGGAGAGAGAGGGATTCGAACCCTCGAGACCCTTGCGAGCCCACACGCTTTCCAAGCGTGCGCCTTCAGCCACTCGGCCATCTCTCCAGCGCATGGTTGCTTAACTGGGTCGGCCTCGGGGTGCAAGCTGCTTCTGTGCTGGTAGCGTGTGAGTTGAGGCAACGCGCCGATGCAAATGGCGCGCCGTTGCGCTATGGGCAATCGCATGATCGGCATTTTTGATTCTGGCCTCGGTGGCCTCACCGTATTGCGCGCGCTCGTGGCGCGTTTTCCGCACCAGCACTTCGTCTACTTCGGCGATCAGGCAAACGTGCCTTATGGCAATCGCTCCTCGGACGAAGTCGTGGCGCTCACGCGCGCCGGCACCGAATATCTATTTCATGCTGGATGCGGGCTTGTCCTGCTCGGATGCAACACGGCGACGGCGGTAGCGGCGCGCACGCTGCAACGTGACTGGCTCCCGGTTTCGCAATTTGCTGATCGCAAGATCCTTGGCATCGTCGCGCCGACCGTCGAAGCCGCCACCCAGACGCCTTGGGCGATCACCACGCCGCAATATCCGCAGAAGAACAATACCGATCTCATTGCGGTCTTTGGTACGACTCGGACGATTGCCTCGAACGTTTACCGCGAGGAAATCTTGAAGCGCTGCCCGCGCGTGCAGGTGGTGCAGCAAGTCTGTGTGGAACTTGCCGGCGCGATCGAGGCTGCTGCATCCGAAGCGGTGCTCGACGCGATCGTCGCTCGTGATGTCGCCATGCTGATCGCGGAACTGAGCGGGGCGGCACCGGATCGCGCGATCCTAGGTTGTACCCATTTCCCGATCGTCGAGCATCTGTTCAGGCGGCACCTGCCGGCCTCGACGCGTTTGCTGTCGCAACCGGTCATCGTCGCGGATAGTCTAGAGGATTATCTGACGCGGCATCCGCAGTTGGGTCACACCGGTAGCGAGCATGCGGAGGCGTCGATCACGTTGTGCACCAGCGGTGATCCAACGCAAGTTGATCGCCTCGCGCGCGTATTCTGGCAGGACTGTCCAGCGTTTTCGAAGGCTTGAACTTCGGCTCTGGTCGGCAAACATTTGTTTCAGCGGATAATCTGGATCGAGAGTTTTATGGAAGCCATCTATAAGATCGAGGGCATGCACTGCGGCGCATGTGCCGGCCGCGTGCAACAGGCGTTAGCTGCTATTGGCGCTAACGCCGACGTCACGTTACAGCCGCCACAAGTTCGGCTGTCTGGCGATAGTCTACCGGCTGCGACCCAGGTTGCCGCGGCGGTTGCCTCCGCCGGCAAGTACAAGCTGGGCGCCCCGGTCGCCGATCCGCCGCCCATGAGCGCGGACCCTGTGCTTGAGGCGCCGGCAACGCCAGAGGGATGGATTGCGACTTACCGGCCGCTGCTCCTCATTGTGGGCTACATTTCGGTCGCGGCATTGGCCGGCACCGGAGTCGGCACGACTGCGGGCGTCGCTTGGTCCGCGTGGATGACGAACTTCATGGCCGGGTTTTTCCTGGTCTTTTCGTTTTTCAAGTTTCTCGATCTGACAGGCTTTGCCGACGCCTATAGCACCTATGATTTGCTCGCCGCCAAGTGGCGGCCATGGGGCTACCTCTATCCGTTCCTGGAGTTGGGACTGGGGCTGGCTTACTTGTTTCGCCTGGTGCCGTTGCAAACCAATATCGCCGCCATCCTGCTGATGGGGTTCAGCAGCCTTGGGGTGATTTCCGCCTTGCAACGCCGCCAGCAGATCCGCTGCGCGTGTCTCGGCACGGTTTTGAAACTGCCGATGTCGACGATCACGTTGGTTGAAGACTTAGGGATGGTTGCGATGGCCGGCATGGCCCTCGCCCTGGGGCATTGACCTCAAAGGTGGTCGAGCAGCCGGCGAGCGTTTCGGTAGCCACGCGGCATACATAAAGCCATTGTTGCTCCCCGGTTACGCGTCTGCCCTGAGATCTGCGCTATTTGGCATGGGTCACATCGCCAAACCGCGTACGGGAGTTGACCATGGGCGACAGCACACAGCCGCGTTTGATCGCCAAGGTCATCGACTACATCTTCGGGCGCAATACGCTGATTGGCATCGCCTCGTTCATGCTGCTGATCATCTCGGGCTATGCCACCTGGCATGGCATGCGCGATTTCATCGTCGGCGTGTCGACGAATACGGCAGCGCCTGCTGGCGGTGGCCTATCGATCTCGAACGATTTCTTGGTGGCAGCCGTCGTGGTCGCACTGACGTTCCTCATGTGGCTGGCGCTGCGCGAATCCTTCGGTGCCAAGCGAAGCCCGGTCGAACGTATGATCACGTTTCCGCTCTACGTGTTCCTGGCGATCTGGTCGATCGGCTTTGGCTACGGCTTCTGGTGGAGCTTGATCTCGGGCGAGGAGGCAACGCGCACCGGCTTGTCCGGCCTGCAGGAAGACGCCCGTGACGCGAGCGCTGTCGTTGCCGCGAGGCTCGATGCCGTGCGCGCGCAAATCGACAGTGTGTCGAGCTGGTCGGAAGGCCAGATGAGCCGCGAGGAAACCAGCGGTGGTAGTTGCGGCACATCGTCGGGCGCGGGTCGTGGACCGCTCTACAACGCGCGACGCAGCGTTCGCGACTCGATCACCACCCTGCGCGATGGCATGACGCGATCGTGGCTCGAGCCGGTGCAGGCCGACGTCGAGCAACTGAAGCAGGCAGCAGCCGTGCTCGGCGGCACGACGGTCGAGGAGCGGCAACGCAATTTCGAGAACAAGGCATCGGAGATCCGCGGGCGTGCGCGCAACATCGCGGCTCGCTCCAATCAGCTCGGCAAATCGACGGCATCGGAGATGCGTGCGCTGGCGACGTCGGTATCGGTGCAGCCGGGCGCTGCCGGTTTCTCCTGTTACGATCCGACGCTGGGCGAACGCCTGCGCCAAGCCGCCGGCCAGGCCGAGCAACCGGCCGAACTCAAGTTGCGCGAGGCGGTATTCAACGAGGGCCCGGCCGGCGTCGCCAATGCGGTGAAGAATTTGTGGCGCAACATGGGCGCTTACGGATCGAGTTTGTTTGCCTACGTGACCTCCGGCGGCAAGTCGACCTTCGGGCGCACGGACGGCGGTGAGCCGATTACCGGCCGCGATGTGATCGCGCTGCTGGCGACCATCGGTATCGATCTCGGGCTATTGGCGCTGGCGATCCTCAACCCGCCGCAAGAGCCACCGCCAATCCGGCCATCGGGAGCGCTCGCGCGGCAGATCCGAGGTGCGATCAACACCGCCGTCGAGCGGGCGCCGGGGGCTGACCTCGAATGGGTGCGCAGTCATTTTATCCACCACAACAAGGCGTCTTATCTCGTAATCCCGAACCTCTACAGTTGTGATCCAGCGGACAAGGCGGAGTCGGCCAAAGGGCTGGCGGTCAACCAGCTCGCCGGCGTGCTGAGCGATCTCGACCTGGTGCGCTGGCCGGCCAAGGCGCGGCCGTGGCTATTCCAGCGCAGCGAGCTGCAAAATCTCAAACGTGAGGAGCAGGGCAACAGCGACACCGATCTGACCGCCATCCGCAAGAAGTGGGCGGAGGAGCAGGGGCTCAAGGGCGAAGAGGCGAAGCGCTATACGGACAAGCCCCCTGTTCGCAATCACGGGCTGTTCTCCAAGGCCGAGCGCGCCTTGCAGATCGCCGGGTGGAGCGAGAAAGCCCGCGCCGACATCGAGATCTACCGCATCGTCGATGAGGAAGGCTTGACGCCGCTGCTGATGGTCCTCGCGGACGCTGGCGGGGAGGTGGGGGCACGGACCGGGGACATCACTGACAAATTAGACCGGCAACATGCCTGACGGTTCAAGCTCGGAACTCCAACGGGGCGATTCGGGCGATGGCTAGCAGCGATGTCTCGGACCATACAGGTCCCAGGGACAAGCCCTGGGATGACATTTTTGGGGGCATAGTTGGCCGAGATCTGGTTTGAACCTCTCCTCCACTCAGCGCGACAACTGTGAATAGATGCCCTAGAAGCATTGGATGGGCGAGGCTTACCCATATCCGCAGGTGATCAGATGAGCGACCGGCAGGACGATCCAACCGCGGGGAACCTCTTCGCTCGCGCCGGCTTCACGGGCTTGCTCACGCTTGCCAACCTCGCGTTGGTGTATCGCGAATACCGGCCGGACCGAAACATGATGACCGGCGACTTGCTATCGAGCACGTTCGCGGTCACGGCCTTCCTATTGGCGGCGGTCACAATGTTGGAAGTTAGGAAGGCAGTGATGAAAGCCAAGCGGAGCTAGCCCGCGGCGATCGGCAGCATTCGCCGCATAGACGGAGTGCCACCCCTTACTTCATCTCGACCATGATGACGTGGGTCGGTGTCGTGCCGATGTTCTCGCCAATGTGCTTCTGGGCTTCTGAATATAGAACCTCACCGCCCTTGAACTCACGCGTGATCACATTGCCATCCGGCAGCGTGATCTTCCGCTTGAACGGACCCATGGCATAGAGCACGAAGGCGCTGTGGTCGTGCTGGTTGGTCCTTTCGCCTGGAAGATCGCGGTACTCGAGAACCCGAACCTTGGCGTTCTCGAATAGCAGTTTGTACTTGTCACCGTCCGAATGAACCGGATCTTGCGCTATAGCAGCTGCTGCTGTGCTAAAAATCAAAATCCCGCTGATTGCAGTAACGCGCAGCATGGCGACCTCACATTTCGAAAACCAACAGGATCGACGAACTGCTGCTCAAATAGTGCTCAATCAATAGCGATTGTCCGGCGTCCGGCCGACTAGCGTAAACGGAACCGCTGACGTCGAGCAAGCCACCACCCCTAATTCTGCATGCCCCACCTTTTCACCGTCACGCGTTCCAGATTGCGGAAGATCAGGTTCTCGACCAGCAAACCGATCAGGATCACTGTGAACAGACCGGCAAACACCGACGGGATTTCGAGCTGGTTCTTCGCTTCGTAAATGAACCATCCGAGGCCGCCCTTGCCGGAGGTTGCGCCGAACACCAGTTCTGCCGCGATCAGCGTGCGCCAGGCGAACGCCCAGCCGATTTTCAGGCCGGTCAGAATGCTTGGGAAGGCCGCCGGAATCAGAATTTTGGTGACAAACCCGATGCCCTTGAGCCCGCAGTTTCGCCCGACCATGCGCAGCGTGTTCGAGACCGATTTGAATCCGGAATGCGTGTTCAGCGCCACCGCCCACAGCACCGAATGCACGAGCACGAAAATGATGCTCTTGTCGCCCAACCCGAACCAAATCAACGTCAACGGCAGGAGCGCAATGGCCGGCAGCGGATTGAACATCGATGTCAGTGTTTCGAGCAGGTCGTTGCCGATCGTCGTCATCATCGCGAATGCCGTGAACAGCAATGCGAGGACGAGACCCAGCCCATAGCCTTGCAGCAGCAGGCGCAGCGAATTCATCGCCTTGCCGGGCAACTCGCCTGACAGGATCGCGGTCCAGAAGGCATCGATGGTCGACGTGAACGTCGGCACCAACAGCGCGTTGTTGAGGTGGCGCGCATACACTTCCCAGCCGATGGCCAGCGCGATCAGCAGGACGGATTTGCGCAAGCCGCCATGGTTCCACAGCCGCTCGACAAACGTCAGCGGCTTCTCGACGATACCGAAATCGGTGTTGAGATCTTCCTTGCGGAAATACTCAGGGCGGGCGCGCGGTGTGGTGCGCTCGATCGACGTTGCATCAGTCATGTACGCGCTCCACGGTTTTTGGTTCGGCCTTGGCCGTTGGATCGGAGAACAGCATGCCGTGGATGTAGTCGGATAGTTTTTCACCGGTCGCCGGGTTGATGCGGTCTTCGCCGTCGCTGTTGAGCTCGGCTTTGACCTGTCCCGGATGCGGCGATAGCAGGAGAATGCGGCTACCGATGCGGATCGCCTCGGGGATCGAGTGGGTGACGAACAGCACCGTGAACTTGGTGTCCTCCCACAGCTGCATCAATTCGTCCTGCATCTTGCGGCGGGTGAGTGCGTCGAGCGCCGCGAATGGCTCGTCCATCAGCAAAATATCAGGCTCCATCGCCATGGCGCGGGCGATGGCGACGCGCTGTTTCATGCCCCCCGATAGTGTGTGCGGATAATTGTCAGCGAACTTGGTCAAATTGACCTTGTCGATCGCGTCCATCGCCTTTTCCTCGGCTTGCCGCCCGCGCATTTTGCCGGATGATTCAAGCGCGAAGATCACGTTCTTCTTGACCGTCTTCCAAGGCAAAAGCTGGTCGAACTCCTGGAACACCATCATCCGGTCCGGGCCGGGCTTGCGGATCGATTTGCCTTTCAGCGTGATAGTGCCCTCGGTTGGCGTCATGTAGCCGCCGACCGCCTTCATCAGCGTGGACTTGCCGCAGCCAGAGGGGCCCAACAGCACGTATCGTTCCGACTTCAAAACGTCGAACGATACGCGGTAGGTCGCGGTGACGAGGTGCTCCTTCGTCTTGTACTGGAGCGTGACGCCACGCACCTGCAGTAAAGGCATGTCCATGGGGGTATGCTGGTTCATTGTGCCTCGGGAAATAGAAGATCTTTTGCTGACGCAGGTTTGTTCTTGAAGTTGCCGGTCCGAATTAGGAAGTCCACCATCTTGTCGATGGCAATCACTTTTGTCGTGAATTGGTTGCCGGGCTCATTCAATAGCGCGACGATCTCCTCGACCGATGACTTGTCCTTCGTGCTTTTGATGTAGATCTCGGCTGCACCTTTCTTGTCGGCGTTGACGAAGGCGGTCGCCTCCTCCAGTGCATCGCGAAAAGCCTTGAACAGCTTTGGGTTCTCGGTGCGGAACTTCGAGGTCGCCGCAATCACGTTGAACGAGAACGGTCCGCCCATCGTGTCGTTGGCCGAAAGAATGCGCCGGATGCCCGGCGTTTTCGCCTGGCGCGCCAGAAACGGCAGCGTCGTATAGTTGGCGGTGACATCCTTGTTGCCGGTGATCATTGCGATCGTCGCATCGGGATGCGCCATGGTGACGGTGAGCGGATCGAGCTTAGTGTGGTTACCGACGCCGAACGCCTGCTCGGCTGCCATTTGCAGCAGGATGGCTTGGAGTGAAATCTTGGCGGCCGGCACCGCGATCCGATGTTTTTCGTTGAAATCGCCGATCGTCTTGATGTTGTCGTCACGTACCATGAGAACGAGCGGCAGTGCATTGAGGCCGGCGACACCCTTGACGTCGATCAGCCCCTTCGAGCGATCCCATATCGTCAATAGACCGGGAATGCCGAGCGACACGAAGTCGACGTTGCCCGATATCAGTGCATCGTTCATCACGTCGGAGGAGCGGAATGTCGCCCACTCGACCTTGATCTCACCGAGGCCCGCCGCCTTGGCATACTTCTCGATGAGCTGCTGCTCTTCCATCACCATGTAGTTGACGTAGCCAAGACCGAACTGCTTAGCCGCGCGCGCAGTCGTCGCCTCGGCCAGGACCGGGGACGTCAACATTGAAAGCGCTGTTATACAACTTAACGCCGCCGACAGCATTGCCGTCGCGATTCTCGTGCTCATCGGATCCTCCATGAGATTTTCGTTAGCCGAAATCTCTTGGGGATCAGTCTTGCTATCGGAAAAGCGTGGCGTCAACCAAGAACCGCGAGCGCACCTAATCCGGCACCGCCAACCAAGATGCGCCACCACGCAAATAGCCCGAAACCATGGCGGCTGACGTAGGCGAGCAGATAGCGCACCACGATGACGCCGGCGACGAAGGCCACGGCAAAACCGAGTGCGATGCTCATGATATCCTGGCGTTCGAGGATGGCGTAATTCTTGTAGAGGTCATAGGTAAACGCGCCGGCCATCGTCGGCATGGCAAGGAAGAATGAGAATTCGGCGGCCGTCCGTTTGTCCGCGCCGAGCAACATGGCGCCGACGATCGAAGAGCCGGAGCGTGACACGCCTGGAATCATGGCGAGGCACTGTGCAAAGCCAATGATCAACGCTGTCTTGATCGGCAAATCCATCACATCGTGATATTTTGGCTCCAGCTTCATCCGGTCGACGAATAATAGGATGAATCCGCCAACGACCAGCGCCGTGCACACGGTAGCCGGACTGTTGAAAAGCACCTCTTTGATGAACTTGTGCAGCAGCGCCCCAATCACAGCTGCAGGCAAGAAAGCCACAAGTACCGCCAACACGAAGCGTTGAGTGCGCTTATCGCTCGGCAAATCGGCCAATATTCGCAACAGCTTTGCAAAGTATACGGTAACGATCGCCAGAATAGCACCAAGCTGGATTAAAACTTCGAACGTGCGGCCGTTCGATCTTATGTTGAGAAAATGCTCGGCGAGCAGTAGATGTCCGGTCGATGATACTGGCAGGAACTCGGTCGCACCTTCGAGCAGACCCAGAAAGATGACGTGCCACGTTTGCATTTTGTCTAGTCCCAGTTCGAACGAGCAGCGCACGCGAGCGCGCGCACCCCGAATCACCGCAAGTCGTGTACCAGAAAACACGATATTCGGCGCTGGGTAGACAACGTGGCGCAATAAACGACCGACCTTAGAGGCTCATGAAACTCACTCACTTCCGTTTGTGCCCACTTTCGCGCTCGATCCGCTTGACGTTCGCCGAGCTCGGCCTCGATCCAGCGCTGGTCGAGGAGCGGCCGTGGGAACAGCGGCCGGAGTTTCTGGCAATCAATCCGGCGGGTGAAATCCCTGTCCTGGAGCTGCCAGGAAGCTTGGTGCTGTGCGGCGCCTATTCAATCTCGGAGTTCTTGGCCGAAGAGGCGGAGAACTCGGAAGCCGACGAGCGAACGCTCCGGCTGTTTCCGGGAACGTCAGAAGATCGCGCCGAGGTTCGCCGTCTGGTCGACTGGTTCCATGGCAAGCTTTATCGCGAGGTGACGCAAGGCTTTCTCGCCGAGAAAGTCTATAGCCGCTATGCCGGGCCGGCCTCGCAGTCACATGGCGCGTCGCCGAACGTTGAGTTCCTGCGCACGCTGCGGACCAACTTGCGCTATCATCTCGGCTACATCAGTTTTCTCACCGATCAGCGGCGGTGGCTTGCCGGCGATGAATTGAGCTTTTGCGATCTGGCCGCAGCAGCCCAACTATCAGTCATCGACTATCTGGGCGAGGTCCCGTGGGACGAGTATGCAATGGCCAAGTCCTGGTATGTCCGGTTGAAATCGCGCCGTTCGTTCCAGCAGCTCCTTGCCGATCGGATGCCGGGGCTACCGCCTCCCATCGCCTACACCGATCTCGATTTTTGACATGAGCGAGGTGCTCAAAACCAGCATCATCGACGAAGCCCGCCGGCTGGGCTTCGATGCGGCGCGGGTTACGACGCCCGATGCGATCGGATGGGCGGGCGAGCGGCTCGGCGAATTTCTCAAAGATGGCCGGCATGGCGACATGGACTGGATGTCTGCCCACGAAGCGCGCCGCGCCGATCCCAAGGCACTATGGCCGGACGTTCGCTCGATCGTTATGTTGGGCATGTCGTATGCGCCCGGCAGCGATCCGCTTCTGGCGTTACAAGACGAAAAGCGCGGTGCCATTTCGGTCTACGCCCAAGGCAAAGACTATCACGACATAATAAAGTCGAAGCTCAAGCAGTTGGCGCTGGTATTGTCTGCTAGCGGAGCGCAGGTGCGCGTATTCGTCGATACCGCGCCGCTGATGGAAAAGCCGCTGGCTCATGCGGCCGGCATCGGCTGGCAGGGCAAACACACCAATCTCGTTTCGCGGGAGCACGGCTCGTGGCTGTTCCTCGGCGCGGTGCTGACCTCCGCCGAACTGCCAGCCGACACAGCGGAGATCGATCATTGCGGTTCGTGTCGCCGCTGCCTCGATGTGTGCCCGACGGCCGCTTTCCCCGCGCCCTATCAGCTCGATGCGCGCCGCTGCATTGCCTACCTGACCATCGAGCATAAAGGGCATATCGCGGCGGAGTTCCGGGAGCCGATTGGCAACCGCGTGTTCGGCTGTGACGATTGCCTCGCCGTTTGTCCGTGGAATAAGTTCGCCGAGCGTGGGCGTGAGGCCAAGCTGCATGCACGCGTTGAAACCGGTAATCCGCCGCTGTTGGAGCTGCTCGCGCTCGACGACCGCAACTTCCGGTTACGGTTTGCCGGCACGCCGATCAAGCGCACGGGGCGCGACCGGTTTATCCGCAATTGCCTGATCGCTGCCGGCAATTCTGGCGATGCGGCGCTCATTCCGATTGCCGCGGATTTGGCATCTGATGCTTCACCGTTGGTGCGAGCGATGGCGGCCTGGGCGCTGCACCGCTTGTGCGACGCTGACAAGGCTGCAAAACTCGCCGCGATCCATCTGGCACGCGAAAGCGACGGGCAAGTGCGTCGCGAATGGATGGCGGCCGTATCATGAATAACCACCTGCTTTGCATCGGGATGGGCTATTCCGCGCGCGCGCTCGCCCGGCGATTGTCCGCCGAAGGATGGCGGATCACCGGTTCATCGACCAGCGATGTTGGGACCGCGCGCGTCCAGGCGCAGGGTTGGGAGGCTGTTCGCTTCGATGGCACGTCGAGCGCCAACGAAGTCATGACGAAAGCCATCAGCGATGCAACGCATCTGGTCGTATCGGCGGCTCCGGGCGAGGCTGGCGATCCCGTTCTTCGACAGCTTTCGACCTTGATTGCTGAAGCTCCGCGACTAACCTGGATCGGTTACCTGTCAACCGTCGGTGTTTATGGTGACCATCAGGGCGCGTGGATCGACGAAGACACACCGTTGAAGCCAACGTCGGTGCGCAGCCGCCAGCGGGTGATCGCCGAGCAGGCGTGGCTCGCTTTCGCAAAATCTTCAGGCAAACGGCTGCAGATCTTCCGGCTCGCCGGCATCTATGGGCCAGGCCGCAGCGCCATCGACAATTTGCTGGCCGGAACCGCGCGACGGATCATCAAGCCTGACCAGGTGTTCAATCGCATTCATGTCGATGACATTGCAGGCGTGCTCGCGGCGGCGATCGCCAAGCCGAGCGCTCAGTATGCGATCTACAACATGACCGACGATGAGCCAGCCCCGCCCCAGGATGTGGTCGCGTATGCCGCCAAACTGCTTGGGCTGCCGGTTCCACCCGGCATTCCGTTCGCTGAAGCACCGCTATCGCCGATGGGGTTGAGCTTCTATGGCGAGAACAAGCGCGTATCGAACGCACGCGTCAAATCCGACCTCGGTTTTGCATTTCAGTATCCGACCTATCGCGAAGGCATGGCCGCCATCGCCGGCGTGTCCAGCGCTTGAAGCATACGTGCGCTTCCGGCCGGGGGCTTTACGCGATGGCCTCGACGGCCTACCGATTGCCTTGCGAAATCAATCACAATGAACTGATCCAGGGAGGATAGTATTCATGAAACTCGTTCGTTTTGGTGCCGTGGGCGCCGAGAAGCCTGGCCTCGTCGATGCCGACGGCAATATCCGCGATCTGTCGAGCCACGTCACCGAGATCACTGGCGAAACCCTGAGCCCGGCTCGTATCGCTCATCTGAAGACGATCGACCCGAAGTCGCTGCCGCTGGCGCCAAAGGGCGTTCGTCTGGGGGCACCCGTCGCCAACGTGCGCAACTTTATTGCGGTCGGCTTGAACTATGCCGATCATGCCGCGGAAACCGGCGCTGCAATTCCAAAGGAACCGATCCTCTTCAACAAGCTCGCCAATTGCATCATCGGCCCGAACGACAACGTGATGATCCCGAAGAACTCGATCAAGCTCGATTGGGAAGTCGAAATTGCATTCGTGATCGGCATTCGCTCGCGCTACGTCGAGGAAAAGGATGCGATGAAGCACATTGCCGGCTTCTGCATCTGCAATGACGTCTCGGAACGTCACTTCCAGGCGGAACGGAGCGGGCAGTGGATGAAGGGAAAATCGTTCGAAACCTCGGGTCCGCTCGGGCCGTGGCTGGTGACGCCGGATGAAATCAAGGACGTGCAGAACCTCGATATGTTCTGCGACGTATCCGGCAAGCGCATGCAGACTGGCAATACCAAGACGATGATCTTCTCGATCGCGCATCAACTGCACTACATCTCCCAGTTCATGGTCCTGGAACCGGGTGACGTTGTGACGACCGGCACGCCGCCAGGCGTCGGTCTTGGCATGAAGCCGCCGGTATTCCTCAAGGCTGGCGATACGATGAAGCTTGGCATCGCAGGACTCGGCGAGCAGATGCAAAAGGTCGTGCCGTTTGAGATGTGAGCGGCCCTCTGCTCGTTCCCTTAAAGTGAAGGTGCGGAGGCGCTACTTGATTTTACACCATCCGAGCCACGCGCGGCACTTCGATCTTCTGAAGTTGCCGCGCAATTCGCTCAACTTGCCGGAACATACGCAGGAAATTGGCGCCGGCGATTTTTATGATTGCCTCATCCGACCAACCGCGCCGGATCAGTTCGGCCAGCAAGTGCGGGAATTTCGAGACGTCTTCCAGGCCATCGGGTACGGCGCCGCCGAAGAAATCCGAGCCGATGCCGATGTGATCGACGCCTGCCCGGTGCGTCATGTATTCGATGTGATCGCACAGTTGTTCGAGCGTGGTGCGAGGAGCGGAGCCAGCCCTGCGGGCCTGAGCTTGGATCAAATCGCTGCGTTCCTCGCCCGGCGGCATCTTGCCATGCGGATCGGTCAGCGGTCGTTGCCAATTGCGCAACTCCTGCGAGATGAAGGGTGGCACGAAGGTCGCCATCACCATGCCGCCATTTGCCTTCAACCGATCGAGAATATCGTCGGCGACGTTACGTGGATGATTGCACATCGTGAACGAATTCATGTGGCTGAACACGACCGGCGCCTTCGCCACATCCAGCACCTTGTGTTGGGCTGCGTGCGAGGTGTGCGCGCAATCGACGATCATGCCGAGGCGGTTCATTTCATGCACCACCAGCACGCCGAAATCGGTGAGCCCGCCATGCCGTGCTTCGTCAGTGGAGCTGTCGACCCAGTCGAGCGTCTCGTTGTGACAGAGCGTCATCAGTCGAACGCCGGCCGCATACCAAACGCGCAACGGGGCTAGGCTATTCTCTAGCCCGACGCCGCTCTCGACGGTCACGAACGAGGCGATTTTGCCTGCCCGTTTGGCCCGTGCCACGTCGCTCGCTTTCGTCGCTTTCAGGAACACATCCGGGTGGGCTGCGGCGATCTCCAAGGCGACATCGATCTGCTCCAGCGTGACGAGGCCCGGTTTGGCTGCGCGCGTCGGCACGAAGGCTGCCCACCATTGAGCCGCCAACCGGCCCTGCTGCAGGCGCGCAATATCGGTGTCGTAGCCTTGATGCGATTTCGTCAGGTCGAAGGCGCGGACATCGCATGCCGCACGATGCCGGATGATGATCGGCAAATCGTTGTGCGCATCGATCAACGGTGCGGTGTCGAGTATGCGCTGCGCTCGCCCCAGAGCCTCGGCCTTGGTCATCTTCATTAAATTAAGCTCACTCTACTGCTGCCGCCGCCGGATTTGACCGCTGTCGCACGAAAATTGATCGGATGAACGGGAACTAAACTCGATGTTCAGATCACGTTCAAAGCCACCGGCGCATTCTGACATCACTTTCAACGGTGATCATAGAAATCAAATCAAGCAGTCAACCCCCAGAAAGGGAGAGTTTCATGTCGAATACCAAGAATGGCAAAATCGCGATCAAATCCATCGTCACCGCAGCCGTGCTGGGCGCATCGCTTGTTGCGACCGCGGGCGCTGCCAACGCCTACGGTAAAAAGTCGATCGATAACACTGCCGCGGCCGAAGCAGCAGCCATCGAAAAGGGCCGCTATAGCGGCGAGCTGACCCGTCGCGAATACCGCGATCTGAAGTCCGAGCAGGACAGTATCAAGTCGATGGAACGTCGTGCCCTTGCCGATGGCCACGTCTCTAAGCGCGAGTACAATGCCATCCACGAAGCCCAGCACAATGCCGCTCGCCACATCAAAGACGAGAGCACCGACGGGCAGAAGTCGTGGTATCGCCGCTGGCTCTATAACCATCGCAATTGAGATCGGGGTTGTGCTCGAAATTGTAGAAAAGGGTCGCCGATTGGCGGCCCTTTTTTCTTATGCCGGTCGCGACGGGTTCGGCCGTCGTCACGCGTTTCTGGGAGGTAGATCACGTAGTCACCGCTGGCGGGAGTGGTGTCGTCGGGGGACGTAAGGCGAAGTCGTGAACGGGCGCTCACAGCCCGGTCTGTTTTCGCAACTTGGCGATGACTTTTCTCAAAACCCAGAAGGGGTCTCAGATGAAGCGCATACTCCTCACCGTAACACTTCTTGCCGGTTCGGCCTCGATTGCTGCCGCACAAACCAATACCCCTGCCATCGATGCCCGGCAGAGCAATCAAGAGCAGCGCATTCAGCAGGGCGTCGGATCAGGTCAATTGACCGCGAAAGAAACCTACCAACTCGAAAAAGGCCAGGCGCGCGTACAAAATATGGAGAACCGCGCCAAGGCCGACGGCGTCGTCACCAACCGCGAGCGCGCGCGGATCAGCCAAGCCCAAAACGTTCAGAGCCAGCGCATCTACAATAAAAAGCACAATGGCGCGAAGGCCTACTGAGCAACAGGATCTGTGGGGTGGAAGACGCCCGTTCCCCGACTGCGTTGCCCCACAGTCTCCCCGGCACCTCTTGCCGGGGAGTTTCTTTTCATAGCCCGGCGATGCGCATAGCGAACATGAACGGCAGGTATTTTTCCGGTTCAGAATGGGTTCAGTGCGAAGAGCGCAATGTGATCCTCATGAACGGCGCGATCATCGAGCCGGACCACTCAGGAGATCTCAGTCATCAAGCGCATCATCATCACTATTGCCATGATCGCCGCCGGCGCCGGTGCGGCCAACGCTTACGGAACTTCAACGCGCGATATCGATGGCATTCAAGCCAATCAGGCCGCTCGCATTCAGCAGGGTCAGCGCAACGGCTCGGTGACCCGTTCAGAAGCCGCCGACCTCAAGGCCGAGCAACGCCGCATCGAACTTCTGGAAAGCCGCGCTAAAGCTGATGGCCACGTTTCCCGCTCGGAGCATGATCAAATTCGTGCCGCGCAGCAGCGCGCGAGCCAGCACATCACGCGCGAGAGCACCGACAACGAGCGTCGCGGCTGGCGCCGCTGGTGGTAAGCCCACCGGTCCTTTGAATTTCTCCCTATCGTTCCCAGTCTGACTTTAGGCCGCCCTGATCAGGCGGCCTTTTTTTCGGCACTTGGGCAACATTGGAAAAGTTGAATTGCCATCGGCCAGGGCAACACCGCAGGAGATGTGCGAATCAGGATATCGATTGATAACTGAGAAAACTGTGATGGCTTGGGAAACTATGATCACGATCATCACGTTGAACATGTCAAAAATCGCAATCAATCAATTGTTGGGCACATGACACGTTTAGCCGATAAAGTAGCACTGGTGACGGGCGCGGGTGCGGGTATCGGTGCCGCCGTCGCACGCCGGTTCGCGGCGGAAGGTGCTCACGTCTACATAAGTGATGTGGACGGCAATGCTGCATCGGCGTTGGCCGTCGAGCTTACAGGGCAAGGGCTGAAGGCTACCGCGTGCACACTAGATGTCACGCGCGGCCAGGACGTTTTCGCGGCATTCCGCGTCATTGAAACGGCGCACGGACGCCTCGATATTCTGGTCAATAACGCCGGCCTGAATGTGCGTGTCGACTTCCGGCATATGTCGGATGCCGATTGGACCAAGATTCGGGAGGTCAATCTTGACGGTGTCGTGCGGATCGCCCGTGATGGCTTCGCGTTGTTGAAAGCATCGGGACAAGGCTCGCTGATCAATCTGGCTTCGATCATGGGGCATCGCGGGCTGCGTCAACTTGCCGGTTACGCTGCGACCAAAGGCGCGGTCTCAGCATTGACCCGCGCCCTTGCGGTCGAATATGCGCCCTATGGCATTCGCGTGAACGCGTTGGCGCCCGGCTTTATCGAAACCGCGTTGACGGATCGGGTTTTACGCGTACCGGCCATTGCCAAGGTTTTGCTCGATCAGACACCAATGAAGCGTTTTGGAACGGCAGATGATGTGGCCGCTGCCGCCCTCTTTTTTGCATCGGACGATAGCGTTTTCGTGACCGGTGCCGAGCTTGCAGTCGACGGCGGTATGGCAGCCGGACTATAACATCGGGCATGACCTATAAACACCTGCACGTCATCCGTTCACTCGCAGCCGTATGCCTGTTGCAACTCGGGCTGGCGAATTCCGCCTCGGCCGATATTTGGGCCATCGACAAGCAGAACAGCGAGATCCGCTTCAGTTGGGATTACCTGGGGATTTCTCGCCGCTCAGGCCGATTTCTCGATATGGACGGCACGCTCAACTTCGCGCCCACCGACCCTGAGAGCGGCAGCGTCGAACTCTCGATTAAATCGGCCAGCGTTTCCACTGGAGTGAAAGAACTCGACGATACGTTGAAATCGCCGGATTTTTTCGGTGCAGTTTCGTACCCCCGCATTGTCTTCAAAAGTACCGGCGTGGTCAAAACCGGTGAACGCGCCGGCGACATCACCGGTGAGTTGACGTTCCATGGACAGTCGAGACCGGTTGTCCTTTCGACAACTTGGAACTTCACCGGCGAGCATCCGATGTCGGAGTCCAATGTGACGTTCCAGGGCAAATGGGTGTCTGGCTTCACGGCAACGGCGAAGTTCTTGCGCAGCGATTTTGGCGTGAAGCGGGGGGTACCACTGCTCTCCGACGAGGTTCGCATCGACATCGACGCGGTATTTATCCGCAAGGATTGACGGAGCAGCGGCAGGGCTGACCGGCACGCCAGAGCCTTGACAGCTCGATAGCCACCGTGAAGTGGTTAGCGCGATCATTCCCTTTAGAAGCACAGCCAACCGGAAATCATGCAATGCGCTCATTTCATTTTCCCGGCCGCTCGTCCGTGCACTCTCAGCACGCGATGGTTGCGACCTCACATCCTTTGTCGAGCCTGACCGCGATCGAAGTCTTGAAGAAGGGTGGCAACGCGGTTGATGCGGCCATCGCCACCTCGGCTGTGCTGGCGGTGCTGGAGCCGGCGATGACCGGCATCGGTGGCGACTGTTTTGCAATCGTCTCCAAGCCCGGTCAAAAGCTGATCGCGCTCAACGCCTCAGGCATGGCGCCGAAGGCCGCGACGCCGGAGTGGTATGCCAGCAAGGGCATCAAGGAGATTGAAACGCAAAGTCCGCACTCGGTAACCATTCCGGGTGCGATCGACGGTTGGGCGCGCCTGCTTAAAGACCATGGCACCATGAGCTTTGATCAGGTGCTCGCGCCAGCCATCGAGCTGGCCGAGAAAGGTTTTGTCGTTGCCCCGCGCATTGCTCATGACTGGGCGGCGCTCGTCGGCAAGCTCAAATCGAACGAGGGCGCGGCGATGCATCTGTTGAAAGATGGTCGCGCACCGAAGGTCGGAGAAATCTTCAAGGCGGAAGCGCTTGGCCGCACCCTCAAGGCAATCGCGCGTCAGGGACGTGATGCCTTCTACACCGGCGAGATCGCTGCCGACATGGCGGCCGAACTCAAGGCCCTTGGCGGCTTGCACACGGTGGCCGATTTCGAGGCGCAGACCAGCGCCTATGTCGACACCATCAAGGTTGGCTACCACGGCGTCGATCTGCACGAACTACCACCCAACAATCACGGCATCGTGGCGTTGATCATGCTCAAGATGCTCGAGAAGATGGGGCGGTTGTCGGAAAGCCCGACTGCCCCCGAGCGCTATCACGTGATGATGGAGGCGGCCCGTCTCGCCTATGCCATGCGCGACGCCTATGTCGCCGATCCGGCAATGGCCAAGGTGCCCGTCGAGTTCATGCTGGCCGACGCCACCATCGAAAAGCTCGTCAAGCGGATCGACCGCAGCCGTTGCACTCCAGACCTTGGCCCCGTGCCCAAGCCAGCCGGCTCCGATACGGTCTGCTACTCGATTGCCGATGCGAACGGCATGGTCGTGTCGTTCATTAACTCGGTTTACGCGGGCTTCGGCTCCGGCCTCGCCACTAAAAAGAGCGGCGTGGTATTCCACAATCGCGGACAAGGGTTCGTGCTCGATCCGAAGCATCCGAATTGCATCGCGCCGGGCAAGAAGCCGATGCACACCTTGGTGCCGGCAATGGC
The DNA here is from genome assembly GCA_031367505.1 of Hyphomicrobiaceae bacterium. Classification (GTDB taxonomy): domain Bacteria; phylum Pseudomonadota; class Alphaproteobacteria; order Rhizobiales; family Hyphomicrobiaceae; genus JAKFWF01. Next base: position 19,904 of record JANLPY010000673.1, read on the forward strand.
GATGAAGGACGGCCGGCCCGCGTTCTCATTCGGTGTCATGGGTGCCGCCTTCCAGCCGATCGGTCATGTCTACATGATGACCAACATGCTGGATTATGGCCTCGATCCGCAGGAAGCCCTCGACTGCCCGCGCATGTTCTTCGAGGGGCAAGACGTGCAAATGGAAGCGTCGGTCCCGGCGGCAACGGCCGAGCGGATGGCTTTGATGGGTCATAAAATGCAAGTCCGTCCGGACCCTTGGGGTGGCGGCCAGATCGTTGCATTCGATCGCGTGAATGGCACGCTGATTGGTGCGTCGGATGCCCGCAAGGATGGCGTGGCGCTGGGCTACTGATCAGCGGCCGATAGATCGTTGGTGGTTAACGCAGGCTGGCGACGGCCTTGCGTAAGCCATCGAGGATCGGCTCGTAGGCAACCTCGTCGCGCGCCTCCGGGTAGACCATGAAGACTGGGTACACGAACTTGCGGGCTCGCTTATTGAGCCGCAAGCGTCCGCGTGCGATGTGGGTCTTGACGAGGCGAAGCGGAAAATATCCGGAAGCGGCATTCGACAATAGGAAATCGACGCTGAGCGATCCGATGTCGAGGTTGAGGCCGGACTGCACCAACTCGGGGTAGGCCGCCGCATGATCCAGCTGAAAGTCCGGTCCCCAATCGACGAATACATATTCGTCCGGTCCGCGTCTGGCACCAGTCGGCTGGCTCGACACTTGCACGATCTGCTCGTCGAACAGGTGTTCGATCATCAACCCCGGTGGTTGGCTCGGACGGTACATGACCGCCAGATCAAGTGTGCCTTCGACCAGACGCTGGGTCAGATCATTGGCCGATGCGGCGCTCGCCGAGACCGCGATATCGGGAATATTCTGGCGCAGCCACGACACCCATTTGAGCAGGAAGCCCTCCCACAAACTCCAGCCAGCGCCGACCGCCAAGTGATCCCTGTGTTGAGCTGATAGTCCAACCTCGAGTTGGGCGCGTTGCCAGACGCGGACCATAGCCAGCGCGTGTTTTTGGAACTGATTGCCAGCGCCGGTAAGCGTCGCGCCGTTGTTCGAACGGTCGAATAGCGGACGTCCGAGCGAGTCTTCCAAGCCCTTGATGCGGGCGCTCACCGTCGACTGGGTGACATTCATTTTTCGCGCGGCATCGATGAAGCTGCCGGTGTCGGCAACCATGAGGAAAGTTCGAGCCAGAATGATGTCCATGACGCTCTCAACTCGACACTCTAAACATTGCGCTGCAAGACACCCAGTGTGCGAGTTCCGCCAACTTGTCTAACGGCGGCGTTTCGTCCATAACAAGGGCATGAGTTGGTCTATCGAAATCTTCGATAGCGGTCACCGAAAAAATCCGTTTGCCCACGCATGTGAATCTCTTGATTGTGAAAAAAGCCTGAGTCGCTGATCTCAGGCGAATAGTCTCGCACTACGACGAGGCATCATAAACGAGAGAGAAGGACGACTGACATGAAGGCTCCTGCAAAGAAGACCGCTGCCAAGAAGCCAGCTGCCAAGGCCCCGGCCAAGAAGGTTGCGGCGAAGAAGAAGAAGTAAGCTGCCGTAAGGCATCAGGCGAAGGAACCGGCTAGTATGAAGTTTGAGCGTAAACACCTCTCTTCCTCACTTGTTGGCGCCTTCGCCTTCTTCGTCTCCACCGCTGCCACGCTCGTCGTGGCCAGTACTGCCGCTAACGCAATCTCGATTACCAATCGCGATGACAAGGATCACAAGATCACCGTCATCGAAGGTGAGACCAAAACGGACCACGCACTCAAAGCGACCGCGGCCGTTGAAAATATCTGCATGAAGGGCTGCATCGTTCGCCTGAACGATAGCGAGAACGACGAGTACGAACTCGAAGGTACCGAAGTGGTATCGATCGAGGATGGCTATCTCTATTATGATGGCCCCGACGCTCCAGCCGAGACGATGCCGCCTGCCGCTCCGGCCCCGGGCGCTCCTGCCCCCCCTGCTCCAGCAGCGCCTGCTGCACCTGGCACACCACCCAAGCCACAATAATCCACAGGAAAATGCCGTTCGGTGTCGGCAGCTGACCGCGCGAATTTTTCTATTTTGCGGCGACAAACGGCGGCAACGTAACCCGTCGCATGGGTCCGGCGACGCGCTCGAACGCTGCCGCCAGCGCCATATCGACGTCGGTCATCGACAAGACCAGCCCCAAATCCGCCAAGCTGGTGACGCCGTGACGGTTGACGCCGCAGGGAACGATGCCGCTGAAGTGCTCGAGGTTCGGTTCGACGTTCAAGCTCAGGCCATGGAAACTGATCCATCGGCGAAGCCTCAATCCGATCGCCGCGATCTTGTCTTCGGCGTCTTGCCCTCGATCGGGGCGGCGCACCCAAACCCCCACTCGGTCCGGTCTCACCTCGCCCTTCACGTTGAAGGTGGCCAGCGTGGCGATGATCCAATGTTCGAGCAGGGTGACGAGGGAGCGCACATCCCGGCCCCGTACGCGCAGATCGAGCATCACGTAAGCGATGCGCTGGCCCGGGCCGTGATAGGTATATTGGCCGCCCCGTCCGGTCTCGTAAACCGGGAAGCGATCGGGTTGCAGAAGGTCGGCAAGCCGGGCGCTGGTACCGGCGGTGTAGATCGGCGGGTGTTCGAGTAACCATATCAACTCGGGTGCGGTACCAGCGGCGATCCGCTCGATCCGGTCCTCCATCACGGCAATAGCGGTCTCGTAAGGCACAGGGGTATCGCTGATCGCCCAGTCCACGATGGCGGGGCTGTCCAATCGAGCTGAACCTGTCATGCGGATACCATTGCTTGTGTCCAACCTGAACTAACGTGCGGGTTCGGTCTTGCGTTCGCCATTGGGGTCTGTTACTCGACCGCACCTCTGAAGGGCAAGGCAGTTGCTTTGCCGTTCAACTTGTATGGGATCGATAAGGTCTCATCGCTGCGGCCATGGCGGAATTGGTAGACGCACTACCTTGAGGTGGTAGCGGGGCAACCCGTGGAAGTTCGAGTCTTCTTGGCCGCACCAGTTTAATGAAATTAGTAGCCGGGCGATGCGCTCATGACACCCCATGTCATGAGCAAGGCGTCATTGCTCGTGGCGCTTTGCGCCAAATTTGCGCGCATTCATCGTGCGATCTAGTCGCCGTTAGCGGTGGTCCGTTGCTCCCCAATCGCCGCCTTCTCGACGAGGAATGGTTGCTGGGACAGATTTGGGCCAATCGGCTACATTGAGGGGCTAGGCTGCTATAGCTGAGGATGCCAGTTGAAGCGGTCTGGCTTTGAGTGAAATCCATGGTTCAAAAAATCTACTGCGTGATGTGCGGCAAAGAGGGGTTCGACCCCGAAGCGCCGCCACAACAGGAGTTCTATCTTTGCGGTGACTGCGCGAAGTTCTGGTTTAATGACTATTTGCGGCGTCTCAGAATACGCTTAAAAACTTGGCTGACACGGATATGGCAATAGGAATTTTCTGACCGCATTCCTCAATTTGGGGATGTGCCTTCGTCCGCCCCAGCTCAACCTCAACCCAAATCCGCTGGCACAGCAAGTGGCGCTCCTTGCCCCCCTCGCTCGTTCGAAAGCCTGAACCTCTCCGCGTAACCCGCTCAATCGATGGCGCTGCGCCGTAGGCGGGGCGCGGCAGTCGTCGTAATCCAGCCGCTGGAGAATGGCGTCGTCCAACCACTGCCGATCGCGGTTTGCGGTTCGCGGCGTGGCGGCCGATGCGCCGTTGATACGGCCGCCAACTTTCCTGGCGATGCCGCCGCAGAGGCATGCGCCGCCGAGCGTTTCGGAACCGGCTTGCGCGCAGCACCTTCGTTGGCCCCTGCGACATAAACTTTCGCTTCCGGGGCAACGATTGTTTCAGGCGTTTCGGGGGCGATGGCAGCATCGGGGCGCAGCGATGCCGCATAAAACGGAACTAGACGACCCTTGCCCGTGGGTTGAGCTTTGGCCAACGCCGGTGCCAACTGCGCTTCGTATCCAGGCGCCGGCTCGAAGTTCGCGGCCGGGCGCATGTGAACGACCGTGTAGCCGCGTGCTTTCAGTTCGGCCAGGATGACCGGCAAAGCGCGCGCGGTCGCGGCCTTTATATCGTGAAACAGCACGATGCCACCCTTGCGCGCTTCCACCTGGGCCAGCGTGTACTCGATCAAGCGGCTGGCATCGTGAATGTAGCTGTCGTTCGAGATGACATCGACGGTGAAGGTCGCGACCTTGCGGTTTTGCAAGTGGGTCAGGAGCGCCGCATTGTCGTTGAGCCCGGGGAACCGGAAAAATGGCGCGATCGGTTGTCCGGCCGCCAATGCGACGGCCGCAAATCCGCGCTCCATTTCGTCGACGGCGGCCTCTGGTTTCATGCGGCGCAAGTTGAGGGGGTGCGACCAAGTGTGCGTGCCGAGCGTGTGCCCACGGGCCAGGATCTCGCGTGCGGTGGCCGGGTAGGCGATCGCCATGCGGCCGACGGAAAAGAACGTCGCTTTGGTGCAATGGTTCTCGAGGGTGTCGAGGATCGATTTGGTAACGCCGGGCATCGGACCGTCGTCGAAGGTGAGAACCACTTCCTTAGGCGCCAGGAAGTTTGATGCCCGCTGATATCCGGTGTGTTCGCCAAACAGCGGTCCGTTCGATGTGTCAATATTGGCGACGCGCGCTAATCCAATGCCCGAGCTCGGGTTACAGGCAGCGCTCGCACTGCCTGTGAAACCAAACGCTGCAATGATCGCCGAAACGATTGCCGAGCCGAAAGCGCGCATCCGATGTCTCCCGACAGTTCGAATCAACGCCACACAGACGCGCATATTCGGGCGTTGCCGGATGCGAAGCAAGGTTGTTCGGAGCCGGTCGAGGCATTATGAGCGCCGCCAAGGCCGAACGGCTACAACGTGGGCGTGCTACTTGGCGATTTCGGCGTCGAGTTTGCCGAACATATAGGCCCATTTTTGGGTCTGCGTTTCAACCAGCTCTGACATGTTGCTGCGCAGCGTTGCCAGCAATTCGCAATCGGGTTTCGCCGAACCAGCCCCTTCGCCACCGAGATTGTTGATCTTCATCAGGTATTCGGCGGATTTCTGGTCGAACTCGGTTATGCGCTCGTCGGCAACCAAGGGGGCGGCGGCCTTGACGAATTCCTCCGTGCTCCAACCCCGCTTGTCTCTGAGCGCGCGCAACCGATCTTGAAAGTCCGGGGTGTTGCGATTGGTCATTTCGCGGAGCGTCGCCGACGCCGTGCCGACCGCCGATTCGAAATCGGCTCGCTCACATTGCTGGGCATGAGCGGTCGCAGCGAGACACGCTGACCAAGCGCTGAGCGCAAGGTTGATCGAAATTCGTCTAAGCACTGCACCCGAGCATCGTTTCATGCTCTACCCTTGCTGCCTCTCGTGCGTCCAAGCAAGCATGTCAGTGCGCGTGCCCACTTAGTGTTGCATTATCGCACTTGCTGGAGGGGGAACGCATCGCGGTACTTGGCCGAAGGCGCGTGCTTGGTTAGGCCGTAACCTGTGCGGCTTTTTGTTCGGAACTGGGGCGATTACGTTGGACACCTGGATAGACGCCAATTCTGCAGCGATAGCGTTCGGCTGGTTCATCCTTTCGATCTTCGGTTACCGGCTGCTGGCGGAGCGAGAGTTGTTCGAAAGCCGCAGTATCGTTGGTGCAGTGCAAAAACAGCGCGTCGCATGGATGCGCAATATGGCGCGCCGCGAGAACCGGGTGATCGACGGCGTCGTGCTGCAGAGTCTAGGGCAAGGCAACGCATTCTTTGCATCGACGAGCGCAATCGCGATCGGCGGGCTGGCGGCCATCATGGGATCGGGCGACAAGGTCCAGGCCCTGCTCGAACGGCTACCCTACGTCGCAAAATCCTCGCCTGAAAGCTGGGAGCTCAAGATTTTGCTGCTGATGGCAATTTTTATTTTCGCGTTTTTCAAATTTGCCTGGGCCTTTCGCCTGTCCCATTACACAGGGATTATGATTGGTGCTACGCCGATATTCCAGGCAGGCAACGAAGTTGTTTGCGATGCTCATGCTGAACGTACAGCTCGGCTGATCGGGATCGCCGCAGAGCATGCGAATAGCGGGTTGCGCTCTTTCTATTATGCGATCGCGGCACTCGCCTGGTTCTTCCATCTGTGGGCGTTTGTCGCAGCAACCACCTGGGTATTGGTGATACTCATCCGGCGCGACTTCTTCTCCCGCTCCCGCGTCATTCTGCAGGGCGGCTAAATTCCACAGATTCATATGTCGCTTGCGCACGTAGTTTTTTGCGATAGGTGCTCGGTGTCGTCTTGAACTGTCGCTGGCACCAGCGCGTGAACGCCGACAGTTCGGAGAAGCCGAGCAAGCTTGCGATTTTCGTTAGATTGTAACCGCTGTCGCGCAAGTAACGCTCAGCCGCGATGACGCGTGTCACCAACAGAATTTTCTCATACGAGGTTGCTTCTTGTTCAAGCCGCCATTGCAATGATCGCACCGGTAGTTCCATTGCGGATGCGATGTTTTCGAGTCCAAACGGTTCTCCCGCGGCCAACTTTTTTTCGAGCAGCTTGTGCAGGGTTGCAGCGTCGTCGTCGGGCGCCGCTTGACTGGCCTCCAGCTTCTGGTCGCCCAACTCGCGGATACTTTCGAACAACCCTTCCAACAACTTAGGCATGGCTTTGCCCAGTGCTGTTGGATCGAGCGCGATTGCGTTCCTCGTTTGATCGAATTTAAGGCGGGAGCCAAAGGCTTGGATATAGCCTGGGATGGTTTCTGGGGCCGGCGATCGATGCTGGAATTCTGTGATCAGTGGCTGCCAGCTTTGGCCGAGCGCCAGCCGCAAACGAAGAATGAGGGTCGACAGCGAGAAGGCAGTATATTGTGTAGTTGGTGCAGTGATGGATAGCGGCCACGAAAAAGTGAACCACCCGATGCCTGAGATTTCTTCGAATTTTGGGTTCAGTTTAGTCGTATGGATTTCCAAGTATTTGCTCAGCGCCGCTAGCGCGTCGCGCACCGTTGGTGCCGACATCATCAAATGTCCGAGCAGGCCCGACGCACCAATTGGAAATGCCAGGGCATAAGTCGTCCCGAATGATGGATCAGAGATGCGGTGGGCCACGCGCTCGAACAGGCTTATGGCCATGTTGAGCGGAATGGGAAAATTACCGTCGACGATCGCCCGTGGATCAATGCCCTCTGCGTCCAGCAAAGCCACGATATCGACATCATGCGCACGAAGATACTCAGGCAACGCCGCCAGCACGCTGGCACGCACAGAAGGTTCATTTAGCGGCAACTGAATACTCCTCCCGCGGGAGTTTCAAGTCTTGGCGCAACGCTTGCTGCAAGTATACGGTCCTGATGTTAATTGCCTTGCACGCGCGGTCAAGTCGTTGACTTGGCTATTCTGTATTCAGAGGAACAATTGCAGCGTTCAGACGTTTGTAAACCGGACGCGCTGTCCTTCCAATTTAAACCGACGAGGACTATTCGGAATGACCAAAACATCGAATGGAAAATCACACGATGTTTCCGCGATTCATCTGCTGCATCGTGCGGGCCAGTGTGCCGACGAATTGTTTGCCATGAACACCGGAAAAACTGATTTGACGCCTCGGCAATTTGCTGTTCTGTCGACTGTGGCACAGACCGAAGACGTCAGCCAGACGTCGATCGTCGATGCGACGGGGATCGACCGGTCGACGCTTGCCGACATTGTGCGCCGATTGGTCGAGCGTGGCCTGCTGGCGCGGCGCCGGACCAAACAGGATGCACGGATGTATGCTGTTAGACTATCTGCCGCAGGCCGTGCCGCAGTGGACGCAGCGTCTGCGGGCGCCATCGAGACGAACGACACAATTCTCGGCGCATTGCCGGCAAGTCAGCGAGCCGTTTTCGTCAATGCACTGCAAAAGATCGTTCAAACGATGGGCCCGATCAGCAGCGCCCGTGTCGCTTCGAAATCTCGCGTCCGTGCGGCGGCGGTGAAGGATGAAATACGTCGCAGCCGGCGCATTGGGACATAGGGTGCGTCGCGACATAAGGCGTGCCGGGATATAACCGGCACTGACGGAGCGGTCTAAAGCCGGTCCGCTGTGAAAATTGAGCAAGCGCGCGGCATCCCAGTGCCCGCGCTTTTTTTTGCCTTACAAATGCGGAAGGACCAATTTTGCACAACTGCACGCACATGATACGTCATGGTTTCGTCTGAGTTGCTATCGGAAAACCACTTCACACGTGTCCGGAAGCGCTCTAAGGGGCGCTCGTGAACGAAGATGATCGCACTTAATCTGCGATCTCTACATCCTGTTTGACGATGCAAGAGGCACAACCGATGGCACAGTCCGCCAAATCTTTGAGTAGCAACCCGTTTTTTGCGGAATCGCTGCAGCAGCGTGACCCAGAAATCGCTGCCGCGGTAGCCAAGGAGCTTGGGCGCCAACAGAACGAAATCGAGCTCATCGCCTCCGAGAATATCGTCAGCCGCGCGGTGCTGGAAGCGGCCGGACCGGTGCTCACCAACAAGTATGCTGAAGGCTACCCAGGCAAGCGGTACTACGGCGGTTGCCAGTACGTTGACATTGCCGAGACGCTCGCGATCGAGCGGGCCACCAAATTATTCGGCTGCAACTTTGCCAACGTTCAGCCACCCACCGGCGCTCAAGCCAACCAGGCCGTCTTTTTTGCGTGCTTGAAGCCTGGCGATACCTTCATGGGGCTTGATCTCGCAGCCGGCGGACATTTGACGCATGGCTCCCCGGTCAACCAGTCGGGCAAGTGGTTCAATGTCGTGCCGTACACGGTGCGCGCTGACGACCAAACGATCGACATGGACGAGGTGGCGCGGATCGCACGCGGTGCCAAGCCGAAGCTGATCATCGCTGGCGGGTCGGCCTATTCGAGGTTCTGGGATTTCAAACGTTTCCGCGAGATTGCTGATGAAGTTGGTGCCGTGTTCATGGTCGATATGGCTCACTTCGCCGGATTGGTGGCTGGCGGCGCGCACCCCTCGCCATTCCCGCATGCGCACGTGGTGACGACGACCACGCATAAAACCCTGCGCGGTCCACGTGGCGGTTTGATCCTCACCAACGACGAGGAGATGGCGAAGAAGATCAACTCAGCCGTATTCCCCGGCATTCAAGGCGGACCGTTGATGCACATCATTGCCGCCAAGGCCGTGGCGTTTGGCGAAGCATTGCGCCCGGACTTCAAGGACTATGCCGCTCAAGTCGTTGCCAATGCCAAGGTGCTGGCCGAGACCATCAAGGCGGCGGGTTTCGACATCGTAACTGGCGGCACCGACAATCACCTGATGCTGGTTGATTTGCGCCCCAAAAAGCTGACCGGCGCGAAATCGGAACGCGCGCTCGGCCGTGCTCACATTACGTGCAACAAAAATGGCGTGCCCCTCGATCCGGAAAAGCCTTGGGTCACATCCGGCGTGCGGCTGGGAACCCCGGCTGGCACGACGCGCGGTTTTGGCACAGCCGAATTCCGCGACGTTGGCCGCATGGTCTCGGAGGTGTTGACTGCAATCGCGCAGACGCCGGATGGCTCGGCACCGCTCGTCGAAGAGCGCATCAAGGAAGAAGCAATTGCGCTGTGCCGCCGTTTCCCGATTTATGGATGAAATGTAGGTTGGCTTAGCGCCCAGCTTGAGCAGCAGTCCAACCTGCAAGACGGCCCCGGCATCGATGGTAAGTGAAGGAAAGAGCCAACACCGTGCGCTGCCCCTATTGCGCTTCACCCGACAGCCAGGTCAAAGATAGTCGGCCGGCCGAGGAGAACGTTGCGATCCGCCGCCGCCGGGTATGTCCCGACTGTGGCGGCCGTTTCACGACGTTCGAACGCGTACAGCTGCGTGAGTTGACCGTCGTCAAGCGCGCGGGAAAAAAAGTGCCGTTCGACCGGGATAAACTGCTGGGTTCGGTCGAGATCGCGTTACGCAAGCGTCCGGTAGAGCCTGAGCGTATCGAGCGTATGGTGTCGGGTATCGTGCGCCGCCTGGAGAGTTCGGGTGAAAGCGAAGTTGCTTCTTCGGTCATCGGTGAAATGGTGATCGAGGGTCTGAAGGGGCTTGATCCGGTGGCCTACGTCCGTTTCGCCTCGGTTTACCGCGACTTCCGCGAGGTGTCGGACTTCCAACAGGTGCTGAGCGAGATCGCACGCGAAACGACAGATGGCGAGCCCATGAGCGACGAGCCCAAAGACTTGGGCGCCGCCGCTAAACGGCAGTAATTCCCATGCCCACTCCCATGCCCATGCCCGATACCTCGCAAGTAGATTGTCGTTACATGGATCTTGCACTGCGCATGGCGCGGCGCGGGCTCGGGCGAACCGGCTCCAATCCATCGGTTGGCGCGGTAATCGTCGACCCGGCGTCTGGCGAAATCATCGCGCGCGGAACCACTGCTGATACCGGCCGGCCACATGCCGAAACCATTGCGATCGAGCGTGCCGGCGATCGCGCCAAAGGGGCCACGCTCTACGTGACGCTGGAGCCCTGTTCGCACTTCGGCCGAACCTCACCTTGTGCCGACGCCGTGGTCGAGGCTGGTATCGCGAGGGTCGTCGCCGGCATCGAAGATCCGGATTTGCGGGTTTCGGGTCGCGGCATCGCGAGACTGAGGGAGGCTGGCATCGAAGTGCTCACCGGCGTGCGTGCGGACGAGTGCCGCCGGGTGACCCTTGGGCATATCAGTCGCGTGTCGAGGAACCGGCCTTTCGTGCAACTCAAGTTGGCGGCCGGCGCTGATGGTTTGGTGCCGCGCGGTCGAGCCGGTCGCCCGGTATTCGTCACGGGGCCGGAGGCGCGCGCGCAAGCACATTTGTTGCGTGCCCGCGCTGACGCCATCCTCGTCGGCATCGGCACGGTAATGACTGACGACCCTGATTTAACATGCCGCCTACCGGGTCTCGAAAGGCAATCTCCACTGCGTGTCGTTCTGGACAGCGATTTCCGCATGTCACCTCAGAGCCGGATCATGCAGACAGCTGCGCAAACGCCGGTCATGGTATTTACGACGCCGGAAGCGGCGGCCGGGCACACTGACCGCGGACCGGGAAGTCCGGTCGAACTGGTCCCGGTCGCGCGCAGTGCCTCCGGTCACGGGCTGGATCTGTCGCAAGTGCTGCAGGTGCTGGCTGGACGCGGCATCACGCGACTACTCGTCGAAGGCGGCCCAACCATTGCCGGCGCATTTCTCGAGGCGGGGCTGGCCGATGAATGCGTCATCATGCGCTCGGCACGTCCCGTTGGTCCGGACCAAGGACAACCAGCGTTCGGGCGAGACGGCTGGGAGCTCGTCGTTAACGATGCCGGTTGGCATCACTTGTCCACGGCTGTAGCTGGTCATGATACCATCGACACTTATGAGTTCGAAGGACGCAAAGCCATGTTCACTGGGTTGATAACCGATGTTGGCGAAGTCGTTGCCCGCGACGGCGGCCGCTTCACCATCCGATCCGGCTATTTGCCGGCATCGATACCGCTCGGAGCATCGATCTGTTGCGACGGCTGCTGCCTGACCGCGACCAGCGTCAAAGCGCACGGTCTGGTGAGCGAATTCACACTCGACGTTTCGAACGAGACGCTATCGAAAACGACGCTGCACACCTGGGCGCCCGGCCGGAAGGTCAACCTCGAGCGATCACTGAAAGCTGGCGATGAACTCGGCGGGCATATCGTCTCGGGGCACGTGGACGGCACGGCGCGGATCGTCGAAATTCGCCAGGATGGGGAAAGCCGGCGTTTCGTGCTTGAGGTGCCAGCTCCACTTGCCCAGTTCATAGCGCCAAAGGGTTCAATTGCCCTCGACGGTACGTCCCTGACGGTAAACGAAGTCGATGGAAATCGTTTCGGTGTCAACCTCATTCCGCATAGCTTGAGTGTGACCACTTGGGGTACGAAGTCGGTCGGCGATGCTGTTAACATCGAAGCCGATATGTTCGCCCGTTACGTTGCCCGTCTGATGGAGTTTCGCTAAGTGAAAAATGGCCTCAAGACTGTCGAATATCAAGAAGGCCGCGGCTTCCTTTCGGCGACGGCGGACATCATCGAGGATTTGCGCAACGGGCGCATGGTCATCCTGGTCGATGCCGAGGACCGCGAGAACGAAGGCGACCTCATCATCCCGGCACAAATGGCAACGCCGGATGCTGTGAATTTCATGGCAAAGTTCGGCCGCGGGTTGATCTGCCTGTCGCTGACCAAGGCCCGTGCCGACGAATTGCGCCTCGAGAGCATGGTGCGTCAGAACGCGTCACGTACCGGCACCGCCTTCACGGTCTCGATCGAAGCGCGCGAGGGCATCACCACCGGCATATCCGCGCATGATCGCGCCCGCACCATCGCCACCGCGATCGATGCCAGCAAAGGCCACGAGGATGTGGTCTCGCCGGGGCACGTGTTCCCGCTGATCGCCCGCGATGGTGGCGTGCTGGTGCGTGCCGGCCATACCGAAGCGTCGGTCGATCTGTGCCGGCTTGCAGGGCTGTATCCGGCAGCCGTCATCTGCGAAATCATGAACGACGACGGCACCATGGCCCGCGTGCCGGACCTCGTCGGCTTTGCCCAGAAGCACGGCCTCAAGATCGGTACGATCGAGGATCTAATTGCTTTTCGTTTGTCGAACGACAAACTGGTGCGCAGCGTCGCTCGCCGTGACGTCGATAGTGCGTACGGCGGAAAGTTCGCAATGCACGTTTACTCGACGACGGTCGATGCCAGCGAACATCTGGTGCTGGTCAAGGGCGACATATCGGCACCCGGGCCGGTACTGGTCCGCGTGCATGCAGTCAACGCCATGGCCGATGTGCTCGGCATCGGCGTCGAGCCGGGTCAGGGCTCGCTGGTCGAGAAATCGATGCGCATGATCGAAGCCGAGGGACGCGGCGTCGTTGTACTGATCCGCGATCTTCGCCCCAAGTCAGTGTCGGAAGGCTTGGCAAAAGAGGGACGTCCGAAAAAGACTGGAGCGCCGCCGGAAAATCAAGAGCGTCGCCGGGTCGAGATTGGGATCGGCAGCCAGATCTTGCGTGATCTGGGGGTCACCGAGATGGTGCTGCTGTCGAATTCGCCGGCCTCAGTCTATGTCGGCCTCGAAGGTTACGGGTTGAAGATCGTCGACACGCGAAAGATCGATTGATGGCGGGAAAAAGCACCAGCGCGCCGTGGGTGATGGCAGATAGCGCGCGGCCGATGTTGCCCGTCCTCATTATCGAGGCGCGATATTACGAACAGGTGGCGGAAGCGCTGATCGATGGTGCGTTGGCCGAGCTCGAAGCCCAAGGTGTCGGCTACGAGCGCGTTGTGGTGCCCGGCGCCTTGGAAATTCCGCAGGTGTTGGCCGCGGCCGTCGCGGCGAAGACGATGCCAGCCACTGCATCGCGTGCGCGCTATAGCGGTGCAATCCTGCTTGGCTGTGTTATCCGCGGTGAAACCTCGCACTATGACATTGTCTGCAACAACGCCAATCATTGGTGCTATGAGTTGAGCATCCGCAACGCGATCCCGCTCGGCAATGCAATCCTGACCGTTGATACTGAGGCCCAAGCCATGGCACGGGCGAGTGGAAAGCGTGCGGGCAAGGGGGCCGATGCTGCGCGGGCATGTCTCAGACTGATTGAAGTGGCGGCAAAATTTGCTGCAGGGAAACAATAATGGTTATGGCTGCCAAGAAGCAAAAATCGCGCCCGCGCAGCGCCTCGCGCGTCGCAGCCGTGCAAGCCCTTTACCAGATGGATCTTTCCGGCATCGAGTTGAACGACGTGGTCGATGAGTTTGCTCGCATTCGCTTTGCGGGCGAGGAGGCGGACGACAGATTGCGTGGTGCGGACGCCGTGTTCTTTGCTGAGGTTTTGCGCGGCGTCGTTCGTCGTCAGCTCGATATCGATCCGATGGTCGATCAGCAGTTGGCGGTAGGGTGGCGATTGATCCGCGTCGATAGCATCTTGCGGGCGATATTGCGGGCCGGGACATTCGAGTTGATGGAGCGGCCGGACGTACCCGCCCGAGTTGCGATCAGCGAATACGTCGAAGTCGCGAATGCATTTTTCAACGAAGATGAACCAAAAGTCGTCAACGGCGTTTTGGATAAATTGGCGCGCAAACTTCGCGCACCTGAGTTTGCCGCAAAGGCTTGAGAGCATTTGGATGGGCGACAAAATCGTCAGCGAAGAAGACCTTATACAGCAATTCCTCGCGCCGCTGACCGATCGGGTGCCCGGTGCTTTTGGCCTCAAGGACGACTGTGCGACGGTGCGCCCGCCATCCGGGTATGATCTGGTCGTCACAACTGATGCCGTGGTTTCAGGATTGCATTTTGTTGCCGATGAACAGCCCGAAGTGATTGCTTGGCGTGCGCTTGCCGTCAACATTTCGGATCTCGCGGCCAAGGGCGCGACACCGCTGTGTTATCTGATGGCGTTGTGTATGCCTGAGGCGCCGTCGCGCGATTGGATGATCCGGTTCGCTTCGGGCCTCAAGGACGCGCAGGAGCATTACGGGCTGACGTTGATCGGTGGTGATACCGATCGGCGTCCCGGCGTTTCGCTGTCGGTTTCGATAACGGCGATGGGGTTGGTTCCAGAGGGCCGCATGGTACAGCGCGCAACCGCCAAAGTCGGCGATCGCATTTTCGTATCAGGTACGCTTGGCGATGCGGCGCTCGGGCTGATCTTGCGGCGAAATGCTGACGCGAAACGGTTCGCGTGCCTCGATAAGGACCAACGGCAATTCTTGCTGGATCGATATTTGCGCCCGTCGGCTCGGGTCGAACTGTCGGCACTGTTGCTGAAGCATGCCTCCGCGGCCATGGATCTGTCGGACGGCTTCGCTAAGGATCTGGGTCGCCTGTGTAAAACGTCGGGGTTGGGCGCGGAAGTGGTTCTGGATCGCCTTCCCGTTTCTATTGCTGCGCAAAGTGTGTTTGCCGAGCAAACTGAATTGAAAGTGCTCGCGGCTAATGGCGGCGACGATTACGAAATCCTCGCGACCGTACCTGCAAAGTATGCCGATGCATTCGAGGATGCGGCGCTCGAACACGGCGTCGCCGTGACCGACGTCGGCAAGATCGCGGAGGGCTCGGGTGTGACGCTCCTCGACCCTAACGGGCTACCGGTTACGCTCGCCAAAACAGGCCACGATCATTTTTGAGCAGCACTACAAGTTCCGGCCAGCGTCGACAACCAAAGTCTGTCCCGTGATGGCTGGGTGAGCCGCTAAGAATATCATCGCTTGGGCGATGTCGCTCGGCTCAA
Organism: Hyphomicrobiaceae bacterium; assembly: GCA_031367505.1. Lineage (GTDB taxonomy): Bacteria > Pseudomonadota > Alphaproteobacteria > Rhizobiales > Hyphomicrobiaceae > JAKFWF01. The sequence goes on from JANLPY010000673.1 coordinate 35,137, forward strand.
CCAACCGCTTCAATGCGGTGTTTTCGACCGAGCGTGCTTTACGTTCGGCCGGCCAAGGGTCGGTCCATGGTGTGCGCGTTAATCCGGGAGCAACCGCGTTGACCCGCACGTCGGGACCAAATGCCTTCGCCAAGTTGCGGGTCAAGTTGATCAGCCCCGCTTTGCCGGCCGCATAAGCGATCGACGAGGCTTGGCCACCCAATCCGGCAATCGAAGCGGTATTGACGATGGCCCCCTTCGACGCCCTCAGCGCGGACGAAGCAGCCTTGGCGCAGCGGAACGGCCCGACCAGATTGGTTGTCAGAATGCGTTGCCACTTCTCCTCGGTCATGGCGTCGAAATCATCGAACGGGATCGGCTCGATGGTTTCCGGACTCGCTGCGTTGTTGATCAGAATATCCAGACCGCCGAGATCAGCGATCGCGCGTTCGACCATGCGTGCCGCATCCTTCGGGTCCGACACATCGCCTGCGGCGGCGATCACGCGGCCATTCGGCGCTTTTCCTTGATCCTTGGCGAGCGTTTCGACCACCACGGGGCCACGCGGATCGCCGCTCAAATAGTTGACGGCGACGATGGCACCGCACCGCAACAGCGCTTCGACGGTCGCCAAGCCAATACCCGAGGCGCCGCCTGTGACGAGGGCGCGTTTGCCGGCGAGGTTGGCTGTGATGATGGCACTTGTCATGCGGCAGCTCCCAGTCCGAGTGTCTTGCGCGCTTCGGCAGGCGTCGCGATGTCGCCGCCAATAATACGGATAATCTCGATGGCGCGTTCGACGAGCGCGGCATTCGATGGCGCGAGGCGGCCGCGATCCAGATAAAGGTTGTCCTCCAATCCGACGCGGACATGGCCGCCATAAAGTACCGTTTGCGCGACCAACGGGAACTGCATGCGACCGATCCCGAAGGCGCACCAGTGCGCGCCGGCCGGCAAATTATTACGCATCGCCAGCATGGCTTCGGGCGTCGCTGGTGCACCGAACGAAATGCCCAGGCACAACTGAAATAGCGGCGGCGCGGCGATCAAGCCGTCGGCAATCAGCTTTTTAGCCAGTTCGATATGCCCTAGGTCGAACACTTCGATCTCGGGCTTGGTGCCGGACTTCTTTGCGCTGGCAGCCATTTCGGCGAGGTGGGCCGGCGTGTTGACAAACACGTGCGGGCCGAAGTTCATGCTGCCGCAATCGAGCGTGCAGATTTCCGGTTTGATCTTCTCGATGTGGCGCATGCGAACGGCGGGTGTCGTCAGCGTCGTGCCCTCGGCGGCAATTCGTGGTTCTTCGGCGCCGGGGATGAAGCGGCCACCGGCGCCGGTCGTCAGGTTGAGGATAACATCGCGGTTGACGGCACGAATGCGCTGGACGGTCTCCTCATACAACTCGAGCGCCATCGAGGGCTTGCCGGTCTTAGGGTCGCGCACATGGATGTGAACGATTGCGGCACCAGCCTTGGCGGCACCAAGTGCCGAATTGGCGATCTGTTCCGGACTGACCGGCACGGCCGGGTTCTTATCGACGGTGTCAAAGCCACCGGTTAAGGCGCAGGTGACGATGGTTTTCGCGGCCATGTCAGGTTTATCCTTGGTGTTATTGTTTCCTCTGGCGTCGACAGTGCCGCTCCATGACCGGTTGGACAAGTCCGTCTGGCAGTCTAAATCCACGCGATAACAGCAAGGCAGGACTGCAATGGATATTGTGGCGACAAGCAAAGATGCGATCCGTGGACGCGATATGCGTGTCGTACTGCCTGAGGCTGGCGACGAGCGGGTGCTGCGGGCAGCCGCGCTACTCATTGACGAAGGCCTCGCGCGGCCGATCCTGCTGGGAAATATCGACGAAGTGGCGGCCCGGTTGGCAGCACTTGGTGTAACTCGTTCGGCCGTCGATATTCGCGATCCCGCCAACGATCCGGCTCTGGTACAATTGGCGCAAGTCGTTGCGGCCGTGCGGCCGTCGTTGAATGCGAAATCAGCGGCACGGCTGCTGAACAAGCCACTATATTTCGCCGGTGCGCTGGTCGCGGCGGGCGAAGCCGACACTTTTGTTGCCGGTGCCGCCAATCCCACGCGACGGGTAATAGAAGCCGGTATGATGACGATTGGTCTGGCTGAGAACATCGAGATCGCATCGAGTTTCTTCGTGATGTTGCTGCCACCGATCGGCGCGAAGCCCGAGCGCGCGCTGGTCTTTGCCGATTGTGCCGTCAACGCCGATCCGACCGCCCGCGAGCTTGCCGACATCGCGATCGCCTCCGCCGAAAGTGCGCAACTGCTCGCAGAGACCCCACGTGTTGCTATGCTTTCGTTCTCGACCAAGGGCAGCGCGCAGCACGCTCGGGTCGAGAAAGTTCGCGCAGCACTGGCGTTTGTGCGCGAACTCAAGCCCGGACTGGCGATCGATGGTGAACTGCAGGGCGATGCCGCGCTGTCAGCGGTTGTCGCGCACAAGAAAGTGCCAGGCCTGAGCGAAGTTGCGGGGCGCGCCAACGTGCTGATTTTTCCGGATTTGGATTCCGGCAACATTGCCTACAAGCTGGTGCAGGAATTGGGTGGAGCGCAAGCGCTGGGTCCGTTCTTGCAGGGCTTTCGGCGGCCGATCTCGGATTTGTCGCGCGGTGCATCGGTCGATGACATCGTGGCAACCGCAGTGATCACGTTGGCTCGGAGCCTCAGGTAATGAGCGGCTCAGGCAGTACAATTTGTCGCTATCTCGATCGCTCGTGGTCGCCGGAACAACTGGCCGCGATCGATCACATCTTTTTTTCATCGAGCGCGACCAAAATATTTGCCAGTCCAGCCGAACGTGCGGCCTTCCGGGAACGATGGCTCGGACGCTATCTGCGCGTCGATGCGGCGCACGCCTTTATCGCGATCGACGGCTGCGATCGTGTCGTCGGCTATCTCGCCGGCACTTTGCAGGATGCCGCCAAGCAAGCCCGTTTTGCGGATCTTTCGTCTGTACGCGCATTCGCCGAATCGAGCCGGCATTTCCCGGCGCACCTGCATATCAATGTTGTCGAGACCATGCGGGGACAAGCCATCGGCACCCGGCTGATCGAGGCGTTCGGCGCTCACGCGATCGAACATAACGTTCACGGCATGCATCTCGTGACCAGTGCTGGCGCGCGCAACGTGCGATTCTATCAGCGCTGCGGCTTCACCGAAGTCGATCGGATCGGGGCCGGCGACAGTGCCGTTGTATTCCTCGGTCGCAGCCTAACAAGCGTGCCAGGCCCTTCCTCAGTGTCCGGCTGACCGCTATCAAGCATAATATGACAGGCGGGCGAGGGATGGGCATGACGACAAGCTTAGGCGAATTCGATTATGTGATCGTTGGGGCTGGGACCGCGGGTTGCCTGCTCGCCAACCGATTGTCGGCCGATCCCTCGACCCGTGTGGCGCTTTTGGAAGCCGGTGGCCGCGACAACTATCATTGGATCCATATTCCGGTCGGCTACCTATATTTGATGGGCAACCCGCGTACCGACTGGGGCTACAAGACGGCACCGGCGCCGGGACTAAATGGGCGCAGCTTGAACTACCCGCGCGGCCGGGTGCTCGGCGGCTGCTCGTCGATCAACGGCATGATCTACATGCGTGGCCAATCGCACGATTACGACCAATGGCGGCAGATGGGTAATCCCGGCTGGTCGTGGGACGATGTTCTCCCCTACTTCCTCAAACATGAGGATCAGTGGGCGATGGGCGAGGCCGAATTCGGTAACGCACACGCGCGCGGCGGCGAGTGGCGGATCGAGGAACCCCGCATCCGCTGGGAAATCCTGGACGCCTTCGCAGATGCAGCCGAACAGGCGGGCATCCCCAAAGTCCGTGATTTCAACGGCGGCAACAATGAAGGGTCGAGCTATTTCCAAGTGAACCAGCGTTCGGGCTTCCGTTGGAACACCTCGAAGGCGTTCCTGCGCCCGGTCCTTGGGAGGCAGAACCTCACCGTCATTACGCAAGCGCAGGTCTCGAAACTCACGCTGGAAGGCAAGCGCGTTGCCGGTGCCGAAGTGCGTGTCAATGGGCAGGCCACAACGATCACGGCTCGGCGCGAGGTGATATTGGCGGCCGGCGCGATCGGCTCGCCGCAGATCATGCAGGTGTCGGGCATCGGCTCAGGCGCGCTTTTGCAAGGGCTGGGGCTCGACGTGCTTCACGATCTGCCAGGCGTCGGTGAAAACTTGCAGGATCATTTGCAAATCCGCTGCGCCTACAAAGTGAGCGGCGTTCGAACGTTGAACGAAACCTCGCAGACGCTTTGGCAGAAAGCCGGTATCGGACTTGAATATGCGCTGAAACGCACCGGGCCGATGTCGATGGCGCCATCGCAATTGGGCGCATTTGCAAAGTCGGATGCCAGCCGCGAGACGCCCAACGTGCAGTATCATGTGCAGCCACTGACTCTGCCGAAGTTCGGTGAACCACTCGATCCGTTCCCGGCGTTTACCGCGAGCGTATGTAATGTGCGGCCAACCAGCCGCGGGCACGTGCGGATCACATCGCCCGACGCCAACGTGCACCCGTCGATCGATCCGAATTACCTCGCGACTGAGGACGATCGCAGAGTTGCGGCGGACTCGATACGCCTGACACGAACGATCGTCAGCAAGCCGGCATTGCAGCGTTATCGACCGGAAGAGTTCCGTCCGGGTCCGCAGATCACTTCGGACGAGGACCTGGCAAAAGCCGCAGGTGACATTTCGACGACGATTTTCCACCCGGTCGGCACGGCACGCATGGGTACTGACGATCGAGCTGTCGTCGATCCCAGTTTACGAGTACGCGGGCTCGAAGGCTTACGCGTGATCGACGCCTCGGTAATGCCGACGATCACTAGCGGGAACACAAATGCGCCGACACTGATGATCGCGGAAAAAGGCGCCGCGATGATCCTCGCGCGTTAGTTAAAAAGGCGGAATGCAATGGAATCGCGCAAAAATTGACATCGAACGCCGAAATTTTGGTCATGCGGACCTGTTGCGCCTGCCCTGCGTCTCGTGCATAGTTTTCGAGCAGAGGATTGGCCGCATGCTGCGCGGTCTCTCATCGTGCGACCAGTGAGTGACTGTCTTAGAGGGGTTCCATGGCTCAAGATGCTGCAATGAGTGCCGCACCAAACACGTCATCGAACATTGCGCCGGCGATCGAGATGGCCGGTGTGAATAAGTGGTACGGCGAATTTCACGTGCTGCGGAACATCAATCTCAACGTGGCGCGGGGCGAAAAAATCGTCATTTGCGGACCGTCGGGCTCGGGCAAGTCGACCCTCATTCGCTGCATCAATCGACTGGAGGAGCACCAGAAAGGCAGCATTGTCGTCGACGGTGTGGAATTGACCAACGACGTGCGCAACGTCGACAAGATCCGCTCCGAAGTCGGCATGGTGTTCCAGAGCTTCAATTTGTTTCCCCACCTCACCATCCTCGATAATCTTTGCTTGGCGCCGACCTGGGTGCGCAAGATGCCGCGGGCTGAGGCTGAGACGCTGGCGATGCAATATCTCACGCGCGTTCGCATTCCCGAGCAGGCGCATAAATATCCAGGCCAGTTATCCGGCGGCCAGCAACAACGCGTGGCGATCGCGCGCGCGTTATGCATGCAGCCGCGCATCATGCTGTTCGACGAGCCAACTTCGGCGCTCGACCCTGAGATGGTGAAGGAAGTGCTCGACACCATGATCGAGTTGGCACGCTCCGGCATGACGATGATTTGCGTGACCCACGAAATGGGCTTTGCCCGTTCGGTCGCCGATCGCGTCATCTTCATGGATCGCGGCGAGATCGTCGAGCAGGGGCCACCGAAGGACTTCTTCGCCAATCCGAAGTCAGATCGGACGAAATTGTTCTTGTCGCAGATACTCAATCATTGAGAAGATCGGGCGGCAATAGGCTCTGGTGGGGCCGATAAGGTTTTGTTCAGGTGGGTGTTAATGCGCAGTTTCGACGTCGTGAAACAGCCATCCAACTGTCAAGACGCTCGCAATCGAGACGGGCAGAACCCGGCTAGTGGCGAGCGGTGTGGTGAAGCGTCAGTTGACGTAAAATGTCCAGTGAGGACGGGAGAAACGTACCTATGAAAAGTCTGAAAATTGCAGGTTTGGCCGCGTTGGTTGCTATCGGCGGCACCGCCGGTGCGCTAGCCCAGGGCAAGACCCTCGAAGCCGTCAAGGCTCGCGGCAGCGTGCTGTGCGGCATCAGCCCAGGTGTACCGGGGTTCTCGCAGCCTGATGATAAAGGCAATTGGACCGGCATCGATGTCGATTATTGCCGTGCCCTCGCCGTCGCCATTTTCAATGACCCCGCGAAGGTAACCTACAAGGCGCTGACTTCGAAAGAGCGTTTCACCGCTCTCCAGTCCGGCGAAATCGATGTGCTATCACGCACCACGACATGGACCATGAGCCGCGATAGCTCGATGGGCATGAGCTTTGCGGGCGTCACCTTCTATGACGGCCAGGGCTTCATGGTGAAGAAGGCGCTCAACATCAAGGACGCCAAGGAACTCAACGGCGCATCGGTTTGCGTGCAAACCGGTACCACCACCGAGCTCAATCTCGCCGACTTCTTCCGTACCAACAAGATCACCTACAAGCCGGTGGTGTTCGAAAAGTCGGATGAAGCCATCAAGGCCTACGAATCAGGTCGTTGCGACGCCTACACGACCGATCGCTCCGGTCTTGCCGCCGATCGCACGCTACTTGCCAAGCCTGATGACAGCATGATTTTGCCGAACATCATTTCGAAAGAGCCGCTCGGTCCCGTCGTTCGCCAGGGCGACTCGCAGTTCTTCACACTCGCGAAGTGGGTCTACTTTGCTTGGCTCAACCTCGAAGAAGCTGGCGTCACGTCAGCTAACGCCGACGAAATGCTGAAGTCGGCCAATCCTGACATCAAGCGCCTGCTCGGCACCGAAGGCGAGTTCGGCAAGGGGCTTGGCGTCAATAACGACTGGGCCTACCAGATCGTGAAAAAAGTCGGCAACTACGGCGAGATCTACGAAAAGTATTTCGGCCCGAAGACCGTCATCAACATCACGCGCGGTGACAATCGCCTGTGGAACCAAGGTGGCCTGCAATACGCTCCGCCAATCCGCTAACCAAGAAACCGAAGCGCCGGCCATTCATCGTGGCCGGCGTTTTTCGATCATCCTCGTATCCAACGATACGACCTCAGCAACGCCTGACGAGGAATTTATATAATGGCGGTCACCACACTGGGTAGCAGGGGCGAAGCGGCGGCGAAGGCCAGCTTCTTTTACCGCCCGGAGGTTCGGCAGGTCATATATCAGGTGGTGCTGGCGATCGCGCTGGTCACATTCTTTTGGTACATCATCCACAACACGATCATCAATTTGGCCCGGCTCGGGATCGCATCCGGATTCGGTTTCTGGGACCGCACTGCCGGGTTCGACATCGGTCAGCATTTGATCCCCTACAGCGCCATATCGAGCTACGGCCGAGCCTTCTGGGTCGGCTTGTGGAATACCGTTTTGATCTCCGCCATCGGCATCGTACTGGCGACGATCATCGGCTTTATTGTTGGCGTGGCCCGTTTGTCGAAGAATTGGCTGGTCGCGCGGATCGGCACCGTGTTCGTCGAAGGCTTGCGCAACATCCCGCTGCTTCTGCTGCTATTCTTCTTTTACTACGCGGTTCTCGGCGCCTTGCCGCAGGCGCGCAATGCTTATTCGTTGCCGGGTGGTGCCTTCCTCAGTAATCGCGGGCTGATGACGCCATCACCGATCTTCGAGCCAGGGTTCGAGTATGTGGAGTTTGCCTTCCTGGCAGCGGTTGGTCTGGCGATTGCGATCGGCATATGGGCGAAGCGCCGGCGGCTGGCGACGGGGCAACCGTTCCCGGCGATTTGGACCGGCCTGGCAATTATCATCGCGTTGCCGCTTATCGTTGCGCTGTTGATGGGGCGGCCGCTTTCGTTCGACTATCCAGTCAAGAGCACGTTCAACTTCTCTGGCGGGTTCACAATGACGCCGGAGTTTATGTCGCTGTTGTTCGGCTTGAGTTTTTATACCGCTAGTTTCATCGCCGAAATCGTGCGCTCGGGCATCCTGGCGGTATCGACCGGTCAGAAAGAGGCGGCAGCGGCCCTGGGCCTCAAGCCGACGCAGTCGCTGCGTCTCGTTGTGATGCCACAGGCGCTGCGGATCATGATCCCGCCAATGACGAGTTCCTATCTCAGCCTAACCAAGAACTCGTCGCTCGGGCTGGCGATCGCCTATCCCGATCTCGTCAACGTGACTGGCACGATGCTCAATCAGACCGGCCAGGCCGTCGAGATCATCTTGCTGACCATGGCCGTTTATCTGACGCTAAGTCTGCTGACTTCGCTATTCATGAATTGGTTCAACTCGCATATCGCGCTAGTCGAGCGTTGAGGGAAGCCATGGCCATCACCGATACTCCTCGCGCGCAAGGTACTCAGGTCAACGAGACGTCGACCGCGCCGTTGCCGCCACCGCGCAACATGGTGGGTCCGATCGCTTGGCTGCATGAGAACCTGTTTTCCTCGGTTGGCAATTCGCTCCTGACCATTGGAGGACTATGGCTGATTTACCAATTTGCCACGTCGTTCCTCGATTGGGCGGTTATGCGCGCGGTTTGGAGCGGCGCTGATGGCACCGTATGCCAGATGGAGCACGTCGGTGCCTGCTGGCCGTTCGTTACCGCCAAGTTTTCGCAGTTCATGTATGGCCGCTTCCCCGACGCGGAGCGGTGGCGCGTCGATCTCACCTACTTGATGGAACTTGCCGGCGTGGTGCCGCTGTTGATCCCATCGTTCCCGGGCAAGAAGTGGAACGCACTCTACGTCTTCGTGATTTTCCCAATCGTCGCCTACTGGTTGCTCACCGGCGGCATTTTCGGCATGCCGATTGTCGAGACCCAGTATTGGGGCGGCCTGCTAATCACGCTCGTTGTTGCAACCGTCGGCATCACGATGTCGTTTCCGATCGGCGTCGTCCTAGCACTCGGGCGGCGCTCGTCGATGCCGTTCGTCAGGTGGTGCTCGGTCGCATTTATCGAATTCGTACGTGGTGTGCCGTTGATCACCATTCTGTTCATGTCGTCGGTGATGCTGCCGTTGTTCATGGCCCCCGGCACCAATCCGGATAAGCTGTTGCGCGCGCTGATAGGTGTGTCGTTGTTCGCTGGCGCTTACATGGCGGAAACGATCCGCGGTGGCCTGCAGGCGATCCCGCGCGGTCAGTTCGAGGCCGCCGATGCGCTTGGTCTCTCATACGGCAAGAAGATGGGATTGATCGTGCTGCCACAGGCACTCAAGGTGTCGATCCCGAACATCGTTTCCGAGTTCATCGGCCTGTTCAAGGATACCAGCTTGGTGCTGATCATCGGATTGTTCGATCTGCTCGGTATCGTGCAGACCAACTTGTCCGACGTGAAGTGGTTCTCACCTTCCACGTCGATGACCGGCTATGTGTTCGTTGGTATGATCTTCTGGGTGTTCTGCTTCGGCATGTCACGTTATTCGCAATATATGGAGCGCAGGCTGAACACCAGTCACCGGTGATCTCTTTTTAGTTGCGCCCGGCGACTCCCCGGTGGGGAGCCGGCCGCCGGGCGGGGAGACCGCGCCGGCCGGACGGCGCGAATATTACTTCTCCTTGGCGGCCTTCTCTTTTTCCTTGATGGCAAGTTCGATCGACCGGCGGTCGACATACTCGCCGACCGAAGCCTTCAGCGCCGCTAGCTTGTCTTCGCCTTCGAAGAAGTGGTTTGCGCCCGGTACGATCTGATGTTCGATCTTGATGCCGCGCTGCGTCTTGGTCTTCACCGCCATCTCGGCAACCGAGGCTGACGGCACGACGCGGTCCTTCTCACCATTGATCACCAAGCCCGATGAGGGACACGGCGCCAGGAACGAAAAGTCGTACATGTTGGCCGGTGGCGCGACGCAGACGAACGCGTCGATTTCGGGCCGGCGCATCAATAGCTGCATGGCAATCCAGGTGCCGAACGAAACACCGGCGATCCAGCAGGCGCGCGATTCAGGCTTGGCGATCTGCAACCAATCGAGGGCGGACGCTGCGTCCGATAGCTCGCCCGGTCCATTGTCGAACGTGCCCTGGCTGCGCCCGACACCGCGGAAATTGAAGCGCAGCACCGAGAAGCCGCGCTCGGCAAACGCGTAATAGAGATTGTAGACGACCTGGTTGTTCATCGTGCCGCCAAACTGCGGATGCGGATGCAGAATGAGTGCGATCGGCGCATCAGCGGCCGCTTCGTGGTGATAGCGCGCTTCGAGGCGCCCGGATGGTCCGGCAATAACTAGTTCAGGCATGGCAGTTTTTGGCCTTCTGGCTCGAGCTCGTTTTTAGCACCGTGATGGAAGATTGCGGAATCGTATCCGACAGCTCAGTCAAATCTTGACTTGTGTGCTCGGATTTCCCATACCTTATCCAGGATTAGAATAGTTCGAAAGTGTGGCACCCGGATCCAAGATCCAATGGCGGGTTGCCGGGTCCGGGTCTTAGCACGAGGCGGGGTGCCTTGTGCAAGCATCACGATCAAGCCGGATGTCTTGTTGTCGCTGGAGTAGCTGCCGTGGAGTTGAATACCCGAGGGCGTTACGCGGTCATGGCGATGACCGATTTGGCCAAGCATGGCGCAACCGATGCTGTGGCGCTGTCGGCGATTGCCGAGCGGCAACATCTCTCCGTCGCCTATCTGGAGCAGATCTTCGCGCAACTGAGGCGAGCGGGATTGGTCGATAGCGTTCGCGGCCGCAGTGGCGGCTACAAGTTGGCGCGAGCGGCCAGCGATATTGCAATTTCAGAGATCATGATCGCGGTCGAGGAAGAGACGCGGATGACCCGGTGTCTCGATATCAGCGGTGAAACGCCAGGGTGCCTGGGTGAATCAAAGTGCCTGACGCACGGCTTGTGGCACGCATTAGGCGATCATATCCGGGCATTCTTGGCAGGCGTTACTTTGCAAGACGTTGTCGACAACGGCCCGATCCGGCCACGGCTTCGGAGCGATAAGTTGGCGCGGGTGGCCGCTGCATGATCGCATCACGTACATACCTCGACCATAATGCCACGGCACCTCTGCGCCCTGAGGCACTTGCCGCGATGACGGCTGCGATGCGCGTTTGTGGCAACCCGTCGTCAGTGCATCACGAGGGCCGCCGGGCGCGCGCCATCATCGAAACCGCACGCGAGCAAGTCGCCAAGCTCGTCCACGCCAAGCCGCTCGAGGTCGTTTTCACAAGCGGCGCGACGGAGGCGAATAACTGGGTCGCTGCAAGCGGCGAATGGGCCGCCATTTTGTCGGCAGGAATCGAACATGATTCGGTGCGTGGCCCGATTGCCGGTGCCAGCGCGGCGCTCGTTTCGCTTCAAGTGTCGCTCGATGGTCTGGTCGCCGTCGATGAGATTGCACGGCACGGCTTGAGCGGCGCGGCAGCGATGGGCCGTACGCTCGTCATGCTACAGATGGCCAACAACGAAACCGGTATTTTGCAGCCGGTCGCCAGCGTCGCAGCGTTCTGCCGCGCTCACGATTTGCACATCCATACCGATGCGGTGCAGATGCCCGGTCGATTGCTGATCGACTTTGCCGAGCTTGGTGTCGATAGCCTCAGTTTGTCGAGCCATAAGCTCGGCGGTCCTGCGGGTGCGGGTGCGCTGGTTATTCGCGACGGCGTGAAGCTTGCTAGTTTCATGACTGGCGGAGGCCAGGAGCGCCGGCGTCGCGCCGGCACCGAGAACCTGATCGGAATTGCGGGCTTTGGCGCCGCGGCTGAAGCGGCTCGCAATGATGTTGCGACTACGGCTCGCCTGGCTCGGCTGCGCGATATGCTGGAGGCAGGCATTCGCGAGCTCACGCCATCGGCAGTCATTGTCGGCGCGGCGTCACCGCGACTGCCGAATACCACCTCGGTTGCGGTGCCGGGCCAAACCGCCGAAACGCTTGTCATCAAGCTCGATCTCGCAGGCATCGCCGTGAGTGCGGGAGCCGCGTGTTCCTCCGGCAAGGTCGGCGCCAGTCATGTTTTGACCGCGATGGGGCTCGCCCCGGAAATCACCAACAACGCAATTCGTCTCAGCCTCGGTTGGAATTCGTCCGAGGCGGATGTCGCTACGTTTTTGAATGTATGGGGTGAAGTCACCCGTTCGCGCGCACGCCGCGCGGTTGCATGAGCTAATGAGTTGAGGAGCTGAATAAATGGCAGCCGTCGAAGCGACGATCGCCCAGGTTAAAGAGATCGACGTCGACCAGTACAAGTACGGGTTCACGACCGATATCGAGTCGGAGAAGGCGCCGAAGGGTCATTCCGAGGACATCGTCCGGTATATCTCGGCCAAGAAGAGCGAGCCGGACTGGATGCTGCAATGGCGTCTGGAGGCCTATCGCCGTTGGCTGGTGATGACCGAGCCGACGTGGGCGAAGGTGCATTATCCCAAGATCGACTATCAGGATCTCTACTACTATTCGCAGCCTAAGGGCACGACGGATGGTCCGAAGTCGCTTGCCGACGTCGATCCCGAATTGCTGAAAATGTATGCCAAGCTCGGCATTCCGTTGAAAGAGCAAGAGCTGTTGGCCGGTGTCCGCAAGCAGGGCGAGCCGAGCACGATCGGTGAGGATGACGGTTATGCCAGCATGGCCGGCCGGGTCGCGGTCGACGCGGTATTCGACAGCGTCTCCGTTGTCACGACCTTCAAGAAGGAATTGGCACGTGCCGGCGTGATCTTCTGTTCTATATCGGACGCCTTGAAGGAGCACCCGGAGCTGGTTCGGAAGTATCTCGGTACCGTTGTGCCGCAGACCGACAATTACTATGCGGCGATGAACTCGGCCGTGTTCTCAGATGGCTCGTTCGTCTACATCCCGCCGGGCGTGCGATGCCCGATGGAGTTGTCGACCTATTTCCGCATCAACGAAAAGAACACCGGCCAGTTCGAGCGTACCCTCATCATCGCCGATAAGGGCTCGTATGTGTCCTACCTCGAAGGCTGCACGGCGCCTATGCGCGACGAGAACCAACTGCACGCGGCCGTCGTCGAGCTGATCGCACTCGATGATGCGGAGATCAAATACTCGACGGTGCAGAACTGGTATCCAGGTGACAAGAACGGCAAAGGCGGCATCTATAACTTCGTGACCAAGCGCGGCGATTGCCGGGGCCACAACTCGAAGATCAGCTGGACTCAGGTCGAGACCGGCTCGGCAATCACGTGGAAGTATCCGAGCTGCATTTTGCGCGGCGACAACTCACGCGGCGAGTTTTATTCGATCGCGGTGTCGAACGGTCATCAACAGGTCGACAGCGGCACCAAGATGATCCATTTGGGAAAAAACACTTCGAGCAAGATCATCTCGAAGGGCATCGCCGCCGGTTTCTCGCAAAATACCTATCGCGGCCTCGTTTCGGCGCACCGGAAAGCGACTGGTGCACGCAATTTTACCAACTGCGACAGTTTGCTCATCGGCGACCAGTGCGGCGCACACACCGTGCCGTACATCGAGGCCAAGAACTCGACCTGCCACTTCGAACACGAAGCCACGACGTCTAAAATATCCGATGATCAGTTGTTCTACTGCATGCAGCGCGGCTTATCGTCGGAGGAGGCGATCGCACTAATCGTCAACGGCTTCGTGCGCGACGTGCTCCAGCAACTTCCGATGGAATTCATGGCCGAGAGCCAAAAACTGATCGGCATTTCGCTTGAAGGCAGTGTTGGTTGAGCGATGAGAACAAACGATAAATGCCATTTATGGAGGCGTGCGACCATGCCCTTAATTGCCTACAGTGCAGTTCGGTTTTGCTCGTGAAGATCAGCAAATCCTTGGTTAAAAATGGCTGCGCAGGCGTAGACGAATGAGTTATGCCGGGTCTAAGATGAGCTATACTGTCGCATACAAACTTCGCCGGTAGACGTTGGCGGAGCTGCAACAGTCGGGCACTTCAAGATTGAGGGGTCGGTAGGCGGTCAACGCTGGGGAACGTGACCGTCGTAACATTTCTGCGGAGGATTTTATGGCGTTGGAAATCAAGAAACTCGAAATGGCCTGGCTCAAGGCTGAAACAATTGCCGATCGTACGAAATCTGAGGCCATGCGGGCGGCCGAACGTCTTGATGATACGAAGCAGAAGGTGGCGTTGGGCGGCGGCAAGGAAATTTTCGTGCTGTTGACCAAAGTCGAAACGACCGTTGAAACATTGCGCGCGCGTCATGCCGCGGCAGAACGACAAGCGAGTGACCTGTTCGACAGGCTCTTACTCGCGAAGTCACAAGGTGAGGTTCATGCTTGAGATTCGGAATTTGCACGTCAAAATCGCGGCCGAGGATAAACCAATCCTTCTTGGCCTCGATTTGGTCGTGCCAAAGGGTGAAGTGCACGCGATCATGGGGCCGAACGGCTCCGGCAAGTCGACGCTTGCCTACGTGCTTGCTGGCCGTCGCGACTACGAAGTGACGCAAGGCGACATCCTTTGGAATGGCGAGAGTATCCTGGAGATGGCGCCGGACGAGCGCGCAGCAGCCGGCGTATTTCTCGCTTTTCAATACCCAATGGAAATCCCAGGTGTTGCCGGTCTGACGTTTTTGCGAACGGCTGTGAACGCCGTCGCAAAGCGTCGCGGCAACAAGGAACTGACCACGCCCGAGTTCTTGAAACTGGTGAAAGCCAAGGGCGCGGAACTCAACATCGACATCGAGATGTTGAAGCGGCCGGTCAACGTCGGGTTTTCCGGTGGCGAGAAGAAGCGTTCGGAAATCCTGCAGATGGCGCTACTCCAGCCATCGCTGTGCGTGCTCGACGAAACCGACAGCGGCCTCGATATCGACGCCTTGAAGGTTGTCGCTGACGGTGTGAATGCGTTGCGTTCAAAGGACCGGGCGATGGTCGTCATCACGCACTATCAGCGCCTGCTCAACCATATCGTGCCCGACAAAGTGCACGTGCTGGCGCATGGCCGTATCCAGAAATCCGGCGGCAAGGAACTGGCCCTCGAACTCGAGAAATCGGGCTACGCCGATTTCAAAAGCATCGCGGCGTGATCCAGTAGACTGGTGGCGGCCCTATACCCAATTTGGAACGATAGGCCTGACCGTGCGATCGCGGCCGGCCCTTGAGGCTTGAATATGACAACGACGGTAATGAAGACCAAGGCCGAGCGGGCCATTCCGGAGCAATTCGAGGCAGCTTTGGCCGGATTGCCGGGGAGCTCGAAGGCGAAGGATGCGCGCCGGGCAGCGATGGCTCGGTTCGTCGATCTAGGGCTTCCTCATCGCCGGATCGAAGAGTGGAAATACACGGATCTTCGCAGCGGTCTAAAAGAGGCGTTCGCACCGGCTATCACCTCTGGCCAGGTTGTTACCGAGGCCACATTAAACGCCGCGCTGGGTGCGTTCGCGGCAATCGCCTCCGAGCGACTGGTGTTCGTCGATGGCAAGTTCGAACCAGCGCTTTCAACCATCTTGAGTGGTCAGTCCGCGCTGATATCGGCAGTGAGCGCCCATGCTGGCGTCGACCGTTCGGCCGGCTTCGATGCCAAATCGAGCAACGCTGTCTCGGCGTTGAACGTAGCGTTTGCCTCCGATGGAGCGGTGGTCAACGTACCAGCGTCGGTCGCGCTTGCGCGCCCGTTGATGCTGGTGTTCCTCAGCTCGGCCGCGGTTCCATCGACAGTTACGACACGGAACTTCATAGATATCGGCAACCAAGCGTCGGCGACGATCGTCGAAGTTCACGCGCAGATCGGCGGATCATCTGTTCACACGAATTGCGGCGTTGAATTGCGTGTTGGCGACGGGGCGGTCGTTGATCACGTCAAAATAGTCCTTGGGTCCGATGCGGGCGTCCACTTGTCAAACTGGGACGTGAAGGTCGGCGCCAGCGCCCTCTATCGCGCAGCCCAACTTACCCCGAGCGCCGGCCTCGCCCGCAACGAAGTGCATATCAGCCTTGATGGCCGCGACAGCACGTTCGACTTCGCCGGCATCGCACTTGGCCGCAACACTGATCACATCGACACCACGATGGAGATCCGCCACATCGCACCGGGCTGCCAGAGCCGTGAACTGTTCAAGACCGTGATCGACGATCGCGCCCGCGCCGTGTTTCAGGGCAAGGTCTACGTCGCTCAGGCAGCGCAAAAGACCGATGGCAAGCAGATGGCGCAAGCCCTGATGCTCTCGCCGGATGCCGAGTTCGACAGCAAGCCCGAGCTTGAAATCTACGCCGACGATGTCGCCTGCGGCCATGGCTCGACCTGTGCCGAGATCGACCCCAACTTGATCTTCTATTGCCAGTCGCGCGGTATTCCTGAGGCGCAAGCACGCGCACTGCTGATCGAAAGCTTCGTTGGCGACGCGATCGAAAAAATCGACGATCCAGCGATCCGGCGGGCGATGAGTGAAGTTGCGTTTGTCTGGCTCGCCGGCAAGTCCAGCTGAGCCCACCGGCCGTATCGCCTACGAAGGATTGACCAATGGCTGTGACATCACCACAGATGCAGCGCACCGCTCCCGGCTCCCGGCCGCTTGATGTGGAGGCGATCCGCGCCGACTTCCCTATTCTGTTTCGCGAGATCCACGGCCGGCCGCTGGTTTATCTCGATAATGCGTCATCCGCGCAAAAGCCGAAAGCCGTGATCGAGGCGATGGATCACAGCTATCGCTATGAATACGCCAACGTGCATCGCGGCATCCATTATCTGTCGAACGCCACCACGCAAAAATACGAGGACGCGCGCGAGACGACGCGGCGGTTCCTGAACGCGCGCGCGCCGGAGGAAATCGTATTCGCCAAGAACGCGACGGAGGCGGTGAACCTCGTCGCCCAGAGCTGGGGCATGGCGAATATCAAAGAGGGCGACGAGATCGTCCTTTCGATCCTGGAGCATCATTCCAACATCGTGCCGTGGAACTTCCTCCGCGAGCGGCGCGGCGCCGTGATCAAATGGGCGCCGATCTCCGACACCGGCGAATTCCTGCTCGAAGAGTTCGAGCAATTGCTGTCGCCGCGCACCAAGATGATCGCGCTTGCCCACATGTCGAACGTCACCGGTACGCTGGTGCCGGTTGAGGAAGTGTGCCGCATCGCCAAGGCACGCGGCATTCCTGTGTTCCTCGACGGCAGCCAGGCAGCCGTGCATTTGCCGGTCGACGTGCAGGCGATCGACTGCGATTTTTACTGCTTCACGGGCCACAAAGTATACGGGCCGACCGGCATCGGTGTGCTGTACGGCCGCCGCGCGTTGCTCGATGCAATGCCGCCATTTCTTGGTGGCGGCTCGATGATCGAGAGCGTCAACGTCGATGGCATTACATATGCGCCATCGCCGAACCGGTTCGAAGCGGGTACGCCGCCCATCGTCGAGGCGATCGGGCTATCGGCCGCGCTCAATTACATGATGCAGATTGGCCGCTCGGAGATCGCGGCACACGAGCATTCCCTGATCGAGTACGCCCACCAGCGGCTGCGTGAATTCAACTGGCTCAAGGTGCATGGCACGACGCCAGACAAAGGCGCGATCCTGTCTTTCAATATCGATGGCCTGCACCCACATGACGTATCGACGATCATCGATCGGTCGGGTGTGGCGATCCGGGCTGGCCACCATTGCGCGCAGCCATTGATGGAACGGTTCGGGGTGCCGGCCATGTGCCGCGCCTCGTTCGGGGTCTACAACACCAAGGCCGAAGTAGATGTGTTCGCCGACGCGCTGATCAAGGCGCATGAGTTTTTTGCTTGACGCTCGAATTGGTGTAAAAGTTTGGCCATGGACAACACATTGGACAACAAGCGCGACAGGCTCGATCTGAGTGCGCCTCCGCATGCCGGTGTCACACCGGAGATCCCGGTTGCGCCGGCGCCACCTTCTGTCGAGGCTGGCGGCACCCCCGTTTCAGGCTCGAAGCTGTCCGCCGAAGAGCTCGAACAGCTGACCGCTGACATCGTGGGAGCTCTGAAGACGGTCTACGATCCGGAAATACCGTGCGACATTTATGAGTTGGGGCTTATCTACAAAATCGATATCGAGGATGACCGGAATGTTCTCGTCGATATGACGCTGACGGCTCCAGGTTGCCCTGTGGCAGGAGAAATGCCGATCTGGGTAGAGAACGCGGTGAATTCCGTGCCAGGCGTGTCCGGCTCCAAGGCAACGATTGTGTTTGATCCCCCGTGGGACAAAAGCCGCATGAGCGACGAAGCCCGGCTCGCGCTCAATATGTTTTGAGCCGCGAAGTAAAGCCAATGGCGATTACGAAAAAACGCTCTGATCGCCTTGCTGTCGGCCTGCCACGATTTTATCACCAGAAAACAGATAGTTGGTACGCTAGCGAACTGTGATTAGTCTGTCCGCGCCAAGTAGTTAATTGTAATCGGCCCTATCTATCACGGCGCAATGGGTATCTTGTATTCTGGTACGGCTGCTTTGCAATGGGCGCAGCCGGCTGGGAGCAAAGTATTGCTCTTGCCCTGAATGAAGGGCGGCCGAATTGGCAAAAGTCAAACCTAAGAGCAATCGAGTTTTAGCTAATCTTTCGTCTTCGGATACCGACCTCCTCGCAACATACCTGGAGCCTGTCGCGTTAGAGCTTCGCCAAAAACTCGAAATCCCCAACAAGCCAATTTCGCACATTTACTTCGTCGAGCACGGTATCGTGTCGGTCGTCGCAACGGGCCCTCGCCGCCAGAGTATCGAGGTCGGTGTTATCGGCTTGGAGGGCTACACCGGGTGGCCGGTCGTAATGGGGGGTGATAGGTCGCCGCTCGATACATTCGTACAGGTCGCAGGCCACGGCCACCGTATTGCTTCGGATGACTTGCGCCGAGTGATGACGCTAAGTCCAACCCTGGTCAAAGTGCTGCACGCCCACGTTCAGGTTTTTATTACGCAGATTTCTCAAATGGCATTGGCCAACGGCTTGGCCAAGATCGAAGAGAGATTGGCTCGCTGGCTGCTGATGGCGCAGGATCGCATGCGCTCGAACGAGCTTTCGGTGACGCACGAATTCCTGTCCATGATGCTGGCAGTCCGCAGATCTGGTGTGACGGTTGCGCTGTCACTGTTGCAAAGTCGCGGCTTGCTCAACATCAAGCGCGGCCTGATCGTGATTATCGATCGGGAAGGATTGGAGACGGTGGCCGCCAAATACTACGGCGTGGCCGAGATCGAAACCGATCGGCTTCTGGGGCGCACCGAGGTTCTCGCGGTCGATTGGGTCGCGAAAGTCTAAGTACGGAACCGAACGATGTTCGCAATGGTCATATGAGACCAAAGTTGGGTAATAATTTACCCACCGTTGTGGTGCCTGCAATGCAAGGTGCGGCTCGAAATCTTGCGGCGATACTCCGATTGGGAACATGGAAATGGATCCTAAAGTGCCATCGACTTCCGGAAAACGGCGACCACGCGCGTCCCGTCGCGACCGCACATCCAACCCGTTGGGGGGGCCTCAGCGAGCCGCTTTGATGCCGGCTGGGGCAGCAGCTCTTGCGGCCGATGTGCGGCAAGCACACGCGATCGCGGTCGCAGATGGCTTGGATTGGGACCCAAACGCAGAGTATCCGGCATCGGTTTGGGTTAAGCTGAAGCGTTAGTCGAATGCTCGCCAGTTCTCTGGTTGTGTTGCGTCTTTCCAAACGCAATTCCATCGCCGCCGGAATCATCCGTTTGGGACGCAACACTGGGATGCTCGCAATTTCGCCGAACTGCGCTATATTGTAACCATCGGACGCATCGGACTCGATGGATGACGACTATGGCCACCACGGCAGCACTTACAACACGGCCACGCCCCAAGGTTATGACGCTCACCGACGCCGCAGCGGCTCGTGTGCAGGCGATCATGAACTCGAAACCGGGCGTCGTAGGCTTGCGGATTGGCGTCAAGAAGGGTGGTTGCGCCGGCATGGAATACACCATGACGTGGGCAGAAACACAGGACCGTTTCGACGAGGTCGTCGAGGACAAGGGTGCCAAGGTTTTGATCGACCCCAAGGCGCTGCTGTATTTGCTCGGCACCGAAATGGACTACAAAACCGAGAAGTTGAAATCCGAATTCGTGTTCAATAACCCGAATCAAAAGAGTGCCTGCGGTTGCGGTGAAAGCGTCAATTTGACGCCCGCGTCAAAGGACAAGCTCGAGCCTGTGTGATGGCGCTCGGTTCTAGCGGCACAGCCGAATTCATCAAAGACGCATTGCACCCGCTCGGGCACATCACCGTTCGCCGCATGTTCGGTGGGGCTGGTGTCTATTGCGAGGGCGTAATTTTCGCCCTGGTGATCGAGGACGTGGTCTATCTGAAAGCCGATGCCAGGAGTATCCCTGCATTCGAAGCCGAGGGCATGGGGCCGTTCACCTACGACACTAAGCTCGGCCAGCGCAGCATTACGTCCTACTGGCAACTGCCCGATCGATTGTTCGACGAGACCGACGAACTTGTGGAGTGGGCGAAGCGTGCTGTCGCTGTTTCCATCGCTGCAAAAGTGGCAAAGCCGAAAAGGTCGGCGCGCAAGAAGTCTGCCTAGGCCCGCCTGTGCAGGATCCGCGCGCGTATCGTGCCTGACAGCCCACGAATGCGTTCCAGGATTTCGCTCGCGTCGTCGACCTTGCCCTTGCCCTCGGCGTCGAGCACGACGTAGCCTAGATCGCCATCAGTCTGGTAGCTCTGCGCGGCGATGTTGACTTTGTGCTGAGCGAAAATCTCGTTCAGCTTGCCCAGTTCACCCGGTAGATTGCGCTGCACTTGGATGAAGCGCGTACCAGCCGGACGCGGCGACAACTGCACTTGCGGGAAGTTCACGGCGCCGGTGGTCGAGCCAACATCGGAATATTCGACGAACTTGCGGGCGACTTCTGCTCCGATGCGTTCTTGTGCTTCTTCGGTAGAGCCACCGACGTGCGGGGTGAGGATCACATTGTCGAGGCCCTGCAGCGGGGAGACGAACGCGTCCTTGTTGGATTGCGGTTCGGCCGGGAATACATCGATCGCCGCACCACCGATATGGCCCGACTTCAAACCGGCAGCCAACGCGTCGAGATCGACCACGGTGCCGCGCGAATTGTTGATCAGGTAGCAACCTTGCTTCATCGACGCGAGCTGGACGGCGCCGATCATGCCTTGCGTCGCTGCGGTCTCAGGGACATGCAGGCTGATCACATCTGAGCGCTCCAATAATTCGGCGAGGGTGTTCGTCGGTTCGACATTGCCGTGCCGCAGCTTGTCGGCGTTGACACGCATACCCATGCTTTCGGCGATAGTCGAAAGCTGGCTGCCGATGTTGCCATAACCGACGATGCCAAGCGTTTTGCCTCGGATCTCGCGGGACCCGATCGCGGATTTATCCCAACCGCCACGGTGCGCCGAGTTGGATTTTGGGAAAATTCGCCGGAACAGCATGATGATTTCGGCCATCGTCAGCTCGGCAACGCTGCGGGTATTTGAGAACGGCGCGTTGAACACGGGAATGCCCATGACGCGGGCGGCGTCGAGGTCGACCTGGTTTGTGCCGACCGAGAAGCAGCCGATCGCGATTAACGAGCGCACGCCGTCAATCGCCTCGACGGTTAGCTGCGTGCGCGAGCGAATGCCGAGCATGCTGACGCCGCTCAGTGCCGCGCGAAGTGCCGTGCCGTCGAGCGCTGTCGCCCGGCGGTCGACGTTGGTGTAGCCGGCGCTCGTCAGTGCCGCGACCGCACTGTCGGATATGCCCTCCAGCAGGAGAATTTTGATATTGTCTTTGGCGCGCGAAAGAGACTTGGGCATGGGGCGACCTTCGTTTTCACAAGCTGCTCCCATCGCACAAAAAAAGCCCGGGTGCAGCGACAGAGTTTGTCACGGCGCCCGAGCCTTTTTGCGATTGACCAGCCAGATCAGGTGTTGGCGGTTTTTATCTTGGTCGTTTTACGGAGGAACGCCGGTACGTTGTCGGCGAAACCGGTTGGCGCTTCGCCGTGCCCGTCATTGCGATCCGGCCGGTCGGGGCGTGGCGGACGACGATCACGATCGTGTGGTTGATCGCGCCGTTGATCAGGAGCCCGCTGATCGGAAGTACGCTGATCGGAAGTACGGGCGGGGCGAGCGTCGCGTGGTGCTGCCTCCACTCGCGGTCCTCTGTCTTCACGGACCGGGCGATGGTTGTCGCGCGGCGCCTGGTTCTCGCGCGGTTGGCGCTCTTCCCGGTGCGGCCGGTCATTGCGTTGTGCACGATCTTGCCGCGGCGGACGGTCGCCGTGCGTAGCGCGATCATCCCGAGGTGCTGCGGTCTGGTTCTCGGTGCGTGGGCGCTCACTGCGCTCAGGCCGTTCGGGGCGACGTTCGCGTGGAGGACGAGGCGTGCCGGCCTGCTCGTCGATATTGGTGACGGGCCATGCTTGCACGTCGGGTTGATCGCCCGTTGCCGATGGCGGAGCCGGGTGACGAGGTTCGCGCGGCCGGCGCTCTGGCCGGCCATCAGGACGACGTGCGCGTGACGGAGCCGGCATTAGGTGTTCGCCGGTCACTGGCGTTGGCGGTAATTCTGCGACGGTCGCCGCAGCGGTAATCATGCCCTGTTCGGCGCGTGGTGTCCGTTCGCGGCGAGGCGGGCGGCGATCGCGCACGCTTTCGTCCGCACCACTGCGGGGCCTTTCCCGGTTCGAGCTTTCGCGCCGTCCGTCCGGTTTGGCACCGCGGCCGCCGCGGCGCTTGCGCTTGCCGCTTTCAGCTATGTCTTGTTCGGTCGGCGGTTCGCCAAGCCAAACGGGTGTTTCCCCGGTTGCCTTCTCGATGTCTTTCAACATCTTGAGATCGTCGGGTGCGACCAGGGTCGCAGCGAAACCCGACTTGCCAGCGCGGCCAGTACGGCCAATGCGGTGCACGTAATCGTCGCCGGCCCACGGTACATCGAAGTTGAACACGTGACTGACATCGGGAATGTCGAGACCACGGGCTGCCACGTCGCTTGCCGCCAGGAACAGGATCTTGCCCGCCCGGAACGCATCGAGCGTTTCCATGCGTGCCTTTTGGTCCATGTCACCATGCAGCGCGCCGGCGTTGAAGCCGTGCTTGGTCAGCGACTTGAGCAGGATCGCAACATCGCGCTTGCGGTTGCAGAAGATGATCGCGTTGCGCACCGTTTCGCCACGGATCAGATCGCGCAGGATCTCGCGTTTGGCGAAATCCTCGCCGTCCGGGCAAAACCGGAAGCGTTGCGTGATGGTTTTTGCGGTGGTGGCCGGCGGGGCGACCTCGATGCGTTCCGGATTGGTCAGGAACTGATCAACGAGACGCGTGATCTCCGGCGGCATCGTCGCCGAGAAGAACAACGTCTGACGCTTCGGTGGCAGCAGTTTGCAGATCTTTTCGATATCCGGGATGAAGCCCATGTCGAGCATGCGATCGGCTTCATCGATGACCAGGATCTCAACGCCCATCAGCATCAAGCGGCCACGTTGATAATGGTCGAGCATCCGGCCGGGTGTTGCGATCAGCACATCGGCGCCGCGATCGAGTTTCTTGACCTGATCGTCCATCGACACGCCACCGATCAGCAGCGCCACGTTGAGTTTGTGATTGATGCCGTATTTCTCGAAGCTTTGCGCCACCTGGGCGGCAAGCTCGCGGGTTGGCGCGAGGATCAGCGAGCGTGGCATGCGAGCGCGAGCGCGTCCGCTCTCAAGCCGGGTAATCATCGGCAGCACGAAGGCTGCGGTCTTGCCGGTGCCGGTCTGAGCAATGCCCAAGACATCCCGGCCTGTTACCGCGACTGGTATGGCCTGCGACTGAATAGGCGTCGCGATAGTATATCCGGCAGCGTCTACTGCGGCCTGGACCTTAGGGCTGAGACCAAGCTCAGCGAAGGGCTTCGTTTGCAAAAGGGAACGTCTCCATCTCCCACGGCAATGCACGGACCAAGCCGTTGTGGCGTGGACATCAGCATCAAAACGGGCGCAGGGGTGGGTACTTGCCTACTGGTGGCAAAAAATGTGACTGGATTTTTCAAAAGGGATCAACGGAAACCTGGATCCCCTGCGCCCAGCACACTTGCGGCCTGACAGAGATTGGCTTGGAAAGCAAGTGAATCCTGCGTTTTATTGAACATTGCGGTGGACTGTCGCGGTTGAACCTTCGATGAGCCGCTCGCGTTGGCACTTAATTGTTCTTTTCGCCTACGTTCAGGCATGAATTGGCCGGTCATCCCGAAGGAGACGAACATGGGTTCAGCCGCGCAAGATATCGTTTTCGTGCCGGGATTGTTGTGCACCGGCGATCTGTTCGCGGCACAAATCGCGCACTTCGGCAAAAATCACCGGTGTTTCATCGCTGACCATACGACGGCGGATACATTGGAGGGCATAGCTCGCTCAATTCTCGACAGCGCGCCGCAGCAGTTTGCACTCGCCGGCCTTTCGATGGGCGGCTACATCGCCTTCGAAATGCTGCGGCAACAGCCGCAACGGATTACCCGGTTGGCCCTTCTCGATACCAACGCCCGAGCCGATCGGCCAGAGCAGTTCAAACAGCGCCGGGTGTTGATGGGTGCGGCCCAGGTGGTCGGCGCTCGTGCCGTGCAGGGCATGTTGCTGCACTATCTGATCCATCATGATCGGCTATCTGATCGGGCGTTGACCGAGCGCGTGCTGCTGATGGCGGACGGCATCGGCGCCAACGCTTTCATCCGTCAGCAACAAGCGATCATGGGCCGCCCGGACAACCGGCCATTCTTGAGCCAGATCAAATGCCCGACGGTGGTCGTCGTCGGTGCGCAGGATGCATTGACGCCTGTAAAAGTTTCCGAGGAGATGCACGCGGCAATGCCGGGTAGTGTGCTCGACGTGATCCCCAACTGCGGCCATCTGTCGACTATGGAGGCACCTGACGCTGTCAATATGATTTTGGATCGATGGCTTGCCATTTAACGCTCAGTGCGATGTTCTTATGCTTCAGGTAAATTTGATCGCATCTTAGGAGTTGAGACCCTGACGCCTTTTGATATTGCGCTTCTGGCGGGGCTGATCTTCGCTGCCGCAGTCATCTATACATCGGTCGGCCATGCCGGAGCCTCGGGCTATATCGCGGCTATGGCGCTGTTCGGTCTGACACCGGCCGTCATGCGGCCGACGGCGCTCACCCTCAACATCATCGTTGCGACGCTTGCGACATATCGTTGGAACGGCGCTGGGCTCGTGAACTGGAAGACGCTCGGGCCACTCTTGATCACATCCATCCCGGCAGCGTTCATTGGCGGCACCGTGCAGTTGCCAGGAACGTGGTACCGGCTGTTGGTCGGTATCGTACTGTTTGTCGCCGCCCTGAAATTGTTGATCCAACCGCGCAGTGGCGCTGGCAGTGATCGTGCCCGGACAGCGATGCCGTGGTTGGCAGGTCTGTTGGCTGGTGGCTTGGTTGGCATGCTTTCAGGGTTGACCGGCACCGGCGGTGGAATTTTCTTAAGCCCGCTGCTGTTGTTCTTCGGATGGGCCGGCACGCGGCAAGCATCAGGGATCACCGCCCCTTTCATACTCGTGAACTCAGTCGCGGGATTGGCCGGCAATCTGCTGAGCTTGAAAGGATTGCCGGGCGAGCTTCCCTATTTCGTTATCGCAGCGCTGCTCGGCGGTGTCGTCGGCACCAGTGTCGGCATCGGAATGGCGTCGACCGTGATGTTGCAGCGTATTCTAGGGGTCGTGCTGCTGGTTGCAGCGGGTAAGTTTATCTTTGTTTGACCTAAGGTTCCTTTATCGCAAAAAAAGGCCTCCCAATTGGGAGGCCAAGTCGTGACTGACAATGAAGGCGCGCAAAGCGCTTGCATCGCAGTCAGGACGTTACACGAGGCGACCTGCCGGGGCACGCGCAATTCTCGTGAGGAGCCATCTCACAGCATGCAGCATCCGCATGATTGATGTTGCTTTTGTCAACATATTGAATTTACGAAATAAATGCCGGTTACTGATTTGCCTAAAATTTAGACAAACGAAATATCAATCAAATGATTGTACGTTGAAGTGTCGAATTACTCAATTTTGGAAGTCGTTTAAGATGTCCACGCAAACGACAATACCTCAGTCACGGCTTGTGCTCG
Organism: Hyphomicrobiaceae bacterium; assembly: GCA_031367505.1. Lineage (GTDB taxonomy): Bacteria > Pseudomonadota > Alphaproteobacteria > Rhizobiales > Hyphomicrobiaceae > JAKFWF01. The sequence goes on from JANLPY010000673.1 coordinate 61,203, forward strand.
GAGTTGATCAAAGCAGCAGCTCGGTTTCCGGCCGGTTCAATCTGCATATGCTGTCGCCAATTCTCCTCGGACTTGCGGCGCCGATGATGGTGATTGGCGTTATCGATCCATCGATCATTCAACATGGCCGGGTCATCATTTTCGCCTTGCTGGCGTCGATGCTGATGGTCGCAACCTGTCTCTTCGCCGCCAGTTTGTTGTGGCCGGGCGATGTCACGGCGATCATCGTTGATGCCAAGGCGCGCAAGGTCGAGTTTGTACAAAGCGGCGTGCTCGCGACTTCGAGTGTGGAAGTGCACTTCGACCAGATCGCGGCGCTTGGTTTGGCCTCTCGCTTTGATGATGACGGATATCCGTTCAGCCAACCGGAAATTCAATTGCGTGACGGGCAGCGCGTGGCGTTGCCGGCCGGTTCTACCAAGGAATCGATCGAGGCGGCGCGGCGGGTTCTGGGGCTCTAGTTCACGGTCGAAATAGTTTGTACGGTTGAGCGTTGATTTGACGCCCGGGGCTATAAGCGAAGCGATTCTTTCGCTAAGCATGCGGGACACCGCAACAGCCCGGACATCCCAACGTGCCATCCAAGTCGCCGCACGTGCCTGTCGTGACCAGTTCTGTGTCTTGGCCCGCTGGCCTCACGCCGACGCCCGAATACGAAGCTGCCGCACAGTTTGTGTTAGCCGAGACCGACGGTCACCTGTTCGTCACCGGGCGGGCTGGCACCGGCAAGTCGACGTTGTTGCGCGCGTTGCGCGACATGATCACGGTGCCCAACGTAGTGGTGGCGCCAACCGGGCTTGCCGCCGTGACAGCCGGTGGGCAGACGATCCACTCGTTCTTCGGATTTCCACCGAAGTTGATCCAGTCGAGCGATATCAGACGCAGCCGCAACGGCGGTATTATGCGGCGATTGCAGATGCTCATCATCGATGAAGTCTCGATGGTGCGATCCGACTTGATGAACGCAATTGATCTCAGCCTTCGCCTGAACAGGGGACGGCCGCGCGAGCCATTTGGCGGCGTCCGCTTGTTGCTGTTCGGCGATCTGCATCAGTTGCCGCCAGTGGTGCAACGTGGCGAGGAAGCCGAATACTTACAGGACGCGCACGGCGGACCATTCTTTTTCAGCATTGATGCCTTGCGCGAAGGGGCCGGCACGACGCTGCTTGAGCTTGGCGAGGTGTTTCGCCAGCGCGACGAAGCGCTGCTTGATGTGCTCAATCGGGTGCGGGAGGGCACGGCGGAACAGGACGATCTGCGCTCGCTCAACGAACGGGTGTCCCCGATCCGCACACTCGCCGAAGGTGACCCCTATGTCATTCTGACGCCGACGAATGCGGCCGCGCAACGGATCAATACGGCTTTCCTCGAGGCCCTGCCAGGCCGGAGCATCACATTCGATGCCAAGGTCACGGGTGAGTTCAACGATAGCGCCCATCCGACCGACACCGCGCTGACGCTGAAGCCCGGCGCCAAGGTGATCATGCTCCGCAACGACCCTGATGGGCGCTGGGTCAATGGAACCATCGGGCGGGTCGCGCGATTGGAAGAAACCAAGGCATTCGTATCGATCGATGGCCGCGAGTACGAAGTCGAACCTGCGTCTTGGGAAAACCGGCGCTATGCTTTTGATAAGACCGCTGAGAAGATCGTCGAAACGATAGCAGGCACGTTCAAGCAACTCCCATTGAGGTTGGCTTGGGCGCTAACGATACATAAGAGCCAGGGTTTGACGCTTGACAAAGTTTACATCGATTTAGGGCGCGGTACCTTCGCGCATGGCCAAGCCTACGTGGCCCTGTCGCGGTGCCGGACGCTTGAGGGATTGACACTTGCGCGTGCGCTAAAGCCGAGTGACATCATGTTCGACCCTGCCGCCATGGGCTACCGGGACATCTTCCCGAGCGTTCAATTTGCTGCAACGCACAAAACTATAAAATGATGCTCCAACAACTGAGCAAGATGCGCGAAACATCCGCTGTTACACGCGATTAGTAGATGCGACGTTTTGGCCTACCGCGACGCAGCAAATTATATGTTGCACTGCAAAATAATCTGCACTATGTTGCGCTTACGAACACAACAAGCCGATGCAGCCTCACACCTTGGGCCGCTCTGCCGCCGTCGCTAAATCACCTACTACTTTTTGCAACCCCTCAAACGAACCCCAGCTCAGGAGCGTCCCGATGTCGAACATCAATGATCAGTTCACCCGCCAGGCCCAGGAAATGTTCAACGCTGCCAAGGATGCGCGCATTCCTGAGAACGTTCAGCACATGGCTGAAGAAGGCGTTGCCAAGACCCGCGAAGCCTACAAGAAGATCAACGCCGCTACCAAAGACGGCGCCAAGGTTGTTGAAGAAGTGATGGTTGCCGCTCAGGCCAGCGCCAAGACGCTCGGCGAGAAGGTTCTCAACAACACGATGGCCAACACCGAGAGCCTGTTTGACGCTGCTCAGGCAATTGCCCGTGCGCGTTCGCTCCCAGAAGCCGCTAAGCTTCAGGCCGATTTCATGCAGCAGCAGTTCGCAGCTGTCGGCGCCCAGTCGAAAGAGTTCTTCGAGCTCTCGACGAAGCTTGCAAAGCAGACGTTCGAGTCGATGAACACTGCGACCACCAAGAGCTTCGAGCAGATGAAGAAGACGGCCTGATTTTCGGTCGCACTTAGCGTCTAACGATACGAGCCCGGTCAGCGAAAGCAGGCCGGGCTTAATCGTATCTGAAACGACTTTGACGGTAAGCGCAGAAAGGGTCTATTCAAGCGCCGCGCGATGTCGCAAACTCTCCATCATGCTCAGTTCCAGTGCTCAGGTGCGTGTGCGTCGCGGTAAACTTTCGGATGCGAAAGCGTTGTCCGGTGTGTTCCGCGAATCTTGGGAATTGGCGTACCGGGGCATTATCCCACATCTGCATCTCGAGACGATGATCCGCCGCCGCAATCCCGATTGGTGGCGCACGACGATTCGCTCCGGCGATACGTTGTTCGTCCTTGAAGTCGCTGGCAAAATCGCTGGTTATGCAACTTGCGGCGTGTCGCGCGCGCGCGGCGCCCAGCAAGGTGAAATTTACGAAATTTATCTGGCGCCACTTTATCAAGGCCTCGGTCACGGCGAACACCTGTTCGAGGCGTGCCGCTATGCGCTCGATGTGCGGCGCCTGAGCGGTCTCATCATCTGGGCGTTGGCTGACAACGAAGCGGCGATTTCATTCTACTGGCGTCGTGGTGGGCGGCCCATTGCCAAGCGTTCCGACAAAATCGGAGCGGCAAAACTTTCGAAATTGGCGTTTGCTTGGGACTAGGCTGTATGGCGGCGGGCTGGCGTTGGGCTGGCCCCGCGAGCCGCCGTCAAACGCGCTGCGTGCGCGCTTTCACTTCGAAAGCTGACCCGGTGCTCCGATAATCCGCGCATCTGCTTTGCAAGACCACGCAGCCGCCAACTCATCTGCCGCCGAGCGGGCGAGGGCCATCGCGTCGGCGTTAGCCTTGGCGTCGACGTATGCCATGTGGCAAGCCTCGGTCGATGATACCTTGGTCACGACGAGAACTTCGCCCCTTGCGCCCTCAGTGCGAGTGAAAAGCCGCATGATCGTTGCGTAGGGCCGATCGCTGCCGTCGACTCGCCGGAAACGCCATTCGATCGTCGCGCGCTTGCCGCTACCTTCGAATATTGAATTGAACGGTCGCAACGTTTGCTGCATCGCCTGGCGGCTTTCGGGCTTAGCGCCAAAACTGACGAACGCGCGCAAATCGCCTTCAGAATAACTGACGGGATAGTCCTTTAAGCCGGCGCAACGGTAGGTATTGCCGTCCGGATGCCGTTTAATGATCTGGCAGGTACTCAGTTCGACCGTCGTGAAACGGCTTCGTAGCGGGTTGGCGATTGTTTCTGTGGCCGCGAGCAAGAGTGCTGGTAAGGCCAGCATAACGGCTGCTATGGGTTGACCAAATCGTTTCACGGCTAGTGGTACTTCCCTGCAATTTCGACGACGGCATTGTCGTTGAGCGCCGCCTGCGGCACAAGAGCATCAAATCGTTCAGCTTCACGAGCCATCTTCGGCAACAACCATATTGGAACTGTCATGCGCTTAGACGCCATCCCAACGGGAAAGAACCCTCCCGACGACATCAACGTGATCATCGAAGTTCCGGTCGGCGGCGAGCCGATCAAGTACGAGATGGACAAGGCGTCGGGCACCCTGTTCGTCGACCGGTTTCTCTATACTCCAATGCGGTATCCGGGGAATTATGGCTTCGTGCCGCATACGCTATCGGCCGATGGCGACCCGATCGATGTGCTTGTGTGCAATACGCGCGCAATTGTTCCGGGGGCCGTGATCAACTGCCGCCCCGTCGGCGTGCTCGTCATGGAAGATGACGGCGGCGGTGACGAAAAGATCATCGCGGTACCGAGTCCGAAACTGACCAAGCGTTACGAGAAGGTCTTCAGCTATAAAGATCTGCCGGAAATCTCGATGCAGCAGATCCAGCATTTTTTCGAGCACTACAAAGATCTGGAGCCCGGCAAATGGGTGAAGATCGATCACTGGGGCGATGCCGACGAAGCGCGCGCTCTAATCCTGCAATCGATCGAGCGCGCCAAGAAAAAGACTTGAGAGCAGCGATGATGACAACTCAATCGGAGTAGCGGGCAACATGAAAATCGCGGTGATGGGCGCGGCCGGCCGGATGGGGCGCGAGCTCGTGCAAACAATGTCGAAAATGCCGGCATGTGAAATTGCTGGCGGCATCGAGCGCGCGGGTTCGCAGTGGATCGGCCAGGACATTGGCAAGGTGGCCGGGTTGGATGCGTTGGGCATCGCGATCACCGACGATCCGCTCGAATTGATTGCGCGTGTCGAAGCGGTCCTCGATTTTACAACGCCGGCCGCGTCCGTCGATACCGCAGGCTTGTCAGCGAACGCGCGTATCGTACATGTGATCGGCACGACCGGTTTCAGCGACGCGCAGCAGAACGCGATCCGGGCGGCGGCGCGCCATGCCACCATCATCCAAGCCGGCAATATGAGCCTCGGCGTCAATCTGCTGTTGGGTTTGACGCGCAAAATCGCTGAGGCGCTGGATGAAGATTTCGATATCGAGATCGTCGAGATGCACCACAAGCACAAGGTCGATGCGCCGTCGGGTACAGCCTTGATGTTGGGGCAGGCGGCGGCAGAGGGGCGTGGCATCGAGCTTGCGCAGCATAGCGTGCGTGGCCGCGACGGCCAAACCGGTGCTCGCAAAGCGGGGGATATTGGCTTCGCGGCATTGCGCGGCGGGTCCGTCATCGGTGATCACTCGGTAATCTTTGCCGGTGAGGGGGAGCGCATCGAGATTTCACACTTAGGTGCGGATCGCGGGATCTACGCGCGTGGGGCAATCAAAGCGGCGCTGTGGGGCCGGGGCAAAGGCCCGGGCCTGTTCTCGATGGCAGACGTGCTCGGCCTCTAGCGAAACTTTTTTGTAATAGCAGCGGACCAGATCAACCATGACGAAAAATGTTCTCGTGCTCGTTCGGCACGGCGAAAGCGAATGGAACAAGCTCAACCTGTTCACTGGCTGGCGCGATCCAAACCTCACCGAGAAAGGTGTGGCGGAAGCAAAACGTGCTGGCCAGCAATTGAAGGCAGAGGGTTTTCATTTCGATCTGGCCTTCACCAGCGTTTTGACGCGGGCACAGCGCACGCTCACCCTTATCCTCAGCGAATTGGGCCAGGATGGACTTGAGACGATCAAGGATCAGGCCCTGAACGAGCGCGACTATGGCGAGTTGTCCGGACTCAACAAGGATGACGCGCGCAAGAAGTGGGGCGAGGATCAGGTGCTGATCTGGCGCCGTAGTTTTGACGTTCCACCGCCGGGCGGTGAGAGCCTCAAGGATACCGCAGCCCGCACGCTGCCCTATTACGACAAGGCGATCTGGCCACAGATTAAAGCCGGTAAAAATGTCATCGTTGCCGCGCACGGAAATTCACTGCGCTCAATGATCATGCAGCTCGATCAGCTCACGCCAGAGCAAATACTGAAAGTAGAGCTCGCCACCGGTGTGCCGATTGTCTATCGCCTCGATGATGCCGGGCGTGTCGTCGAAAAGCGCTCACTCAACGGCTGACCTCAACCTGCAAATACAAAATTCGGAGAGCGAAGATGGCGTGGAACGAACTTGGCCGCGATGCCGAGATGGACAACAAGGCGGTACGCGATCGTTGGATCAGTGTGTACATCGGCGTCATCGCGGTGGTCCTCGCCATTTGTGCCATGGGCGGCGGCAATGCGACCAAGGATTCCACGCGTTACAATATTGAAGCGACGAACGGGTGGGCGTTTTTCCAAGCCAAGAATTTGCGGCGTAACGCACTTGTGTTGTCGGTGGATGAGCTCGAGTTGGCGTTGAAGGCCAACCCGTCGTTCCCGGCCGAAGCAAAGGCGCTGTATGAGGAAAAGATCAAGACCCGCAAAGCCGATATCGCGCGTTTGACATCCGATCCCGCAGCCAAAGAAGGGCTCGATGAGATCTGGAAGAAGAACAAGAGTTTGGAAGAGCAGCGCGACTACTCGCTCAGGCGCGACCCGTATTTCGACTACGGTCAGGCATTCCTGCAAATCGCCATTGTGATTGCCTCGGTGGCGTTGATCTCGAGCGGAAATATCTTGCTGATTTTCAGTGCCGTGTGCGGATTGTTAGGCGCGCTGTGCACGCTGAATGGCTTCTTCTTAGTGCTGAAGATTCCATTTATCGAGTGAATGTTCTCATAATGTTCTTGGTGATGCGACGTGCCCGTGCTATCGTGAGGCTGGGTCCAGGAGACGTCGCATGTTTGGTCGTATGTCCACTGTCGCATTCGTCGGTATCGAAGCCCGGCCGGTGCACGTCGAAGTGCGGATCACGCCAGGCAAGCACGTGTTCGCGGTCGTCGGCCTGCCCGACAAGGCGGTGGCCGAAAGCCGTGAACGTGTTCGCAATGCGCTCCATGCGATTGGCCTCGGCCTGCCGTGGACGCGGCTGACGGTCAATCTCGCACCAGGTGATCTGCCGAAGGAGGGGAGCCACTTCGATCTGCCGATTGCGCTCGCCATGATGGTTGCCATGGGGGCCATTTCGCCCGATGCAATCGAGGGCTTCGTGGCGATCGGAGAGTTGCAATTGGATGGCCAGCTGCGGGCTGTTCCAGGTGCTCTGCCAGCGGCGGTCGGTGCCAACGCGATGGGCAAAGGGCTGATCTGTCCGGAAGCGTGCGGTGCTGAAGCGGCTTGGGCCGACGAGAACATGAATGTTATTGCAGCGCCTCACTTGGTATCGCTGATCAACCATTTTCGCGGAACGCAGACGTTGCGGCGGCCGACCGCATCGATCGACCGCGACACCGCCACCAATCTGCCTGATCTGCGCGATGTGCGCGGACAGGAATTGGCCAAGCGGGCACTCGAAGTGGCGGCCGCCGGTGGGCATAACCTGCTCATGATCGGGCCGCCCGGCTCCGGTAAATCTATGTTGGCCGCGCGTCTGCCTTCGATACTGCCGCCGCTTGATCCGTCGGAGATGCTGGAAGTTTCGATGGTGCATTCCCTGGCCGGCGAGTTGATGGGCGGCAAGCTGCGTGTCGATCGGCCATTTCGGGCGCCGCATCATTCGGCAAGCATGGCGGCCCTGGTCGGCGGCGGATCACGGCCCAAGCCCGGCGAAGTTTCACTGGCGCACCTCGGAGTGCTGTTTCTCGACGAGTTGCCCGAGTTCGTCGGTGTTATGGATGAAACTCACCATAAATGGTTAGCAACTACCGTGGCAACGTTGCCACATTTATTTCAAGCGCTTCCATGCATTGAAGCAAGAACATTGCACTGAAGCCGCCTCGGCTTATCTTGTTTGCGACTCCGCCAGCGCTGATATCAACGCCTATTTTGTTGAGTTTTTCGGCCATTTCATCCGGCCCTATGCCGCGTTGTGACATCGCATAGCGCAGCAGCGCTTTGGCCTTTTCTTCAAACTCAGCATTGATCGGCACCGCCTTCCGGGGTTCCGGCATAGGCGGTCTGGCCGTCTGTGGCTTGGGCTTCGTCGCTGTGTTCATCCGCCCATCTCATAAAATAACCGAATATGGTGAAATTAGCACTTGACGATGCGGGTGTCTAGCTGCATATTGAAATCACCATATAAGGTGATTCAACATGCCCCAACACTTCTTACTCT